>NZ_JBFTJF010000015.1:0-193357 GCF_056395305.1 Variovorax sp. 10L426
GGGGGCAACACCGGCGGCCCGGCGAAGCCGGTTCCGCGGTGTTCATGTTGCTCGCCCCCAGGCTCTCTCACTTCGTGTAGACGCCCACCCCCAACCGGGGGCAACACCGGCGGCCCGGCGAAGCCGGTTCCGCGGTGTTTCACCAACGGGCCTGGCTTTGCCGGCCGGCTGGTTGTTCAGTCGCGGACGTCGGCTACAGGGGTGGTGCCGAAGTCGAGGCGGGCCAGGTAGCTGAGGACCTTGGCGGCGGCGGATTCGGGGGAGTCCAGCTTGCCCTCGGACTTGAGGGTCTCGAAGCGGGTGCGGTCGGGGAAGAGGGCCGGATCGGTTTCGCGCAATTGGACTTGCATGTCGGTGTCGATGACGCCGGGCGCCAGCGAGACGATTTTTGCGCCACCGATGCCTTTCTCCTCCAGGGCGACAGCGCGCGAGAAATGATCCATGCCGGCCTTGGCGGCGCAGTACGGTGCCTGGCTGCCCATTGCGTTGCGGCCGAGGCCCGAAGAAATGTTCAGCACTTTTCGTTCGGCGCGCCAGGTCTTGGTTGCACCCAGGAAGGCGGCGGTAAGGAGCATCGGCGCCTCCAGGCCCACGCGCAGGGCCTGCGCCAATTCGGTGGGGTCGGCGCCCGAAAGCGGTCGCGGTCGGCCGATGGTGCCGGCGTTGTTGATCAGGGTGGCGGTGTCGAAATCCTCGGCGTCGAGTTGCTGAATCCATGCCGCGAGGCGCGTGGCGGCGGGGACTGGATCGGCGAGATCCTGATGCCATTGCTCCAGTTCGGTACCGGCCTCACGGGCTCGGGCAGCGAGTGCGTCGTCGCTCTGGCGCGAAATGCACAGCAGGCGCCGGCCTGGTTGCAGGATCTGTTCGGCCATCGCGCGGCCCAAGCCGCGGGAGGCGCCGGTGATCACGGTGAGATGAAATGAAGTCATGGGTTTTGTGAGAAAGGTCTTATGAACAAAGCATGGACGATGGTGCCGCGCGACAGATGGTATCGGTGTGCTCACTAGAATTGCGACGTTTCTTTACAGCCCCGGCCCATGCCTACCCATTACCAAGCAGCGAGCGAGCCAAGCCACTTCGCCAAGCGCTTTGGTATCTCATTCCGCCCCGAAGAGTCGATCGTCCGCCCCGGCGAGCAGGGAATGTTCGTGCGCCAGCCGCGCGCGGATCGCACAGTCGACGCAGCCACGGCACGCTTCGAGATCGCCCCGGGCCGATGGGGCCTGATCCCGCTTTTTTCCAAGGACGGCCTGGACGCGGACACCTTTGAAGCGCGCAGCGAGACCGCATCCGCCGAGCGCAATTTCTACCAGCCCTGGAAGCGCGGGCACCGGTGCGTGATCCTCGCGGATGCCGTGTTCCAGGGCGGCGACACCGAGGATTCGGTCGTGCGCGTCTCGCGTGCCGACGGCGAACCGCTGGCACTGGCGGGCCTGTGGAACGGCTGGCGCTCGCCCGCCGGCGAATGCGTCGAGAGCTTTGCCCTGCTGACTTTCGGCACGCCCGAGCAGCCAGAACGCCGACGCGCCGTCATCCTGCGCGATGCATGGATCGACGACTGGCTGCATTGCCCCGTCGAAGAAACCGCGGCCTATCTCCGGCCCTACGCGGATGACAAGCTCGTGCGCCAGACGCTGCCGGCAGCGTCGTTGGTCACGACACGCTAGACGCCCTTCCCCATCGTTCCGCTGGTGCGCAGCGCCGCGAGATCGATCACCCGCAGCCCGCCGTATTCGACGCGAATCGCGCCCTGTGCCTCCAGCGTGCGCAAGGCTTCGTTGACCCGCTGGCGCGACAGCCCGATCAGGTAAGCCAGCTCCTGTTGCGTGATGCGCAGCAACTCACCCACACCCGGAAACAGCACCGGATTGAACAGCGCCGCCAGATTGCGAGCCACCCGGACATCCGGGTTGTTGAGCCGATCGGCTTCCCGCGCCGCAATGAATTGCCCCAGGCGCTCGTTGAGCTGGTTCATGACGAACCGGTTGAAGCCGATCGAGTGGTCGAGCAGCCAATGAAAATCGTCCACCGGGAGCCCCGCCACCACGCTCTTGCGCAGCGCCTGGATGTTGTAGCGATAGGGCTCGCGCTTGAGCGCCGTGCCCTCACCGAACCAGCCGCCGGGCGGCAGACCGCTGTAGGTCATGGAGGTGCCGTCGGCGTTGTCGTTGCTCATCTTGAGCAAGCCGGCGACCACGCCGAACCAGTAAGTCGGCGGGCGGCCGATGCGGCATACGAGGTCGCCCGGCTCGGCGTCGCCGACCACCACCGCCGCTTCGGCGCGGCGCCGTTCCGCCTGCGTGAGCGTGTGCAGCCAGGGGATGTTGTTCAGTTCGTCTTCGCGCGCCGGGCGCACGCGGTCTCGGATGGACGACGTGCCGCTGTCGTTGCCGATAGGCATCGGGAAACTCCGGGGAGTAGTGTCCCTAGGATTGTCGTCGGAACGACAAGTTGGCGTCAAAGTTGGTTCTACAGTCCGCCCCATCGTGCAGACCAAAGCCCTCACTTTTCCTCGCCTGTTGCAAGGCCACGCCGAGCGGCAACCCGACGCGCCGGCCGTTCGCGAAAAGGACCTCGGCATCTGGCAAACCTGGAGCTGGGCCGCCACCGCCCGCGAGGTGCGCGATATCGCCTGCGGGCTGGCAAGCCTGGGCTTCAAGGCCGACGACAACCTCGCCATCGTCGGCGCCAACCGGCCGCATCTCTACATGGCGATGGTCGCCGCCCAGAGCCTGCGCGGTGTACCGGTGCCGCTCTACCAGGACGCGGTGGCCGCCGAGATGGTCTTCATGCTGGAAGACGCGGCGGTGGAATTCGTGATCGCGGAGGATCAGGAACAGGTCGACAAGCTGCTCGAATGCCGCGACATCCAGAAGGACAAACGACCGGCGATCCGCTACATCATCTATGACGACCCGCGCGGATTGCGCCACTACGACCAGCCGGGCCTGATGAGCTACGAGCAGTTGCGCGAGCTCGGCCGCGTGTGGGACGCGGCGCATCCCGACTTCTTCGCGCGCAGCGTGGCAGCCGGCGAGCCGACCGATGTCGCGGTCATCCTCTACACGTCGGGCACCACGGGCCGGCCGAAGGGTGTGTGCCAGACGCACGCGAGCTTCATCGCGGCGGGGCGCGGCGGCGTGGAGACCGACAGGCTCGGTCCCGGCGACAACATCATGAGTTACCTGCCGATGGCCTGGGTCGGCGACCATCTCTTCTCGGTCGCGCAATGGCTGGTCGGCGGGTTCACGCTCAACTGCCCCGAGTCCGCCGAGACCGTGATGAACGACATGCGCGAGATCGGGCCGAGCTACTACTTCGGCCCGCCGCGCACCTTCGAAGGCCTGCTGACCGCAGTCTCGATTCGCATGGAGGATGCGGCCGCGCCCAAGCGCTGGCTCTACGCGAAGTTCATGGCGCTGGCGCGGCGCGTGGGCGCCGACATCCTCAACGGCGCGCCGGTCAGCTTCGGCGATCGATTGCTGTATGCCATCGGCAATCTCGTGATCTACGGTCCGCTGCGCAATGTGCTCGGCATGAGCCGCATCCGCGTGGCCTACACGGCCGGCGCGGCGATCGGACCGGACCTGTTTCGCTTCTATCGTTCCATCGGCGTCAACCTCAAGCAGTTCTACGGCCAGACCGAGACCTGCGCCTATGTGTGCCTCCAGCAGGACGGCAAGGTCAAGCTGCAGACGGTGGGCAGCGCGGCGCCGGGCATCGAACTCAAGATCGCGCCGGACGGCGAAGTGCTGGTGCGCGGCGTGTCGGTGCTCAAGGAGTACTACAAGCGGCCCGACGCGACGGCCGAAGTGCTCGATGCCGACGGCTACTTCCACACGGGCGACGCGGGCGTGCTCGATGCGGAAGGCCACCTGCGCATCATCGACCGCGCAAAGGACGTGGGGCGCATGACCGGCCCGGGCGGAAGCTGCGCCGGCGCGATGTTCGCGCCCAACTACATCGAGAACAAGCTCAAGTTCTTCCCGCAGATCAAGGAAGCCGTGTGCTTCGGCCACGAGCGCGACGAGGTCTGCGCCTTCATCAACATCGACTACGAGGCCGTCGGCAACTGGGCCGAGCGGCGCGGGCTGCCCTACGGCGGCTATGTGGACCTCGCCGGCAAGTCCGAAGTGCTGACGCTCGTGGCCGAATGCATCGCCAAGGTCAACGCCGACCTCGCCGCCGAGGAAGGCATGGCCGACACGCAGATCGCGCGCTTCATGGTGCTGCACAAGGAACTGGACCCGGACGACGACGAACTCACCCGCACGCGCAAGGTGCGGCGCGGCTTCATCGCTGGCAAGTACGCGGTGCTGGTCGATGCGCTCTACGGTAGCAAGGCCGAGCAGTACATCGAGACGCAGGTCAAGTTCGAGGACGGGCGCACCGGCACAGTCAGCGCGACCTTGAAGATCGTCGAAGCCAAACGCTTCGCGCCCCTGAAAGCCGCCGCATGAGCAGCAGGAACATCGGCGACGTCATCCTCGATGTGCAGAACATCTCGCTGAGCTTCGGCGGCGTGAAGGCGCTGACGGACATCAGCTTCAATGTGCGCGAGCATGAAGTGCGCGCCATCATCGGGCCCAACGGCGCGGGCAAGAGTTCGATGCTCAACTGCATCAACGGCGTCTACCAGCCGCAGCAAGGCTCCATCACCTTCCGCGGCAAGCAGTTCAAGCACATGAACTCGCGCCAGGTGGCGGAGATGGGCGTGGCGCGCACCTTCCAGAATCTCGCGCTCTTCAAGGGCATGAGCGTGCTCGACAACATCATGACGGGCCGCAACCTCAAGATGAAAAGCGGCCTGCTCGCCCAGGCGCTGCGCTGGGGCCCGGCCGAGCGCGAAGAGCTTGCGCACCGCGAGTTCGTCGAACGCATCGTCGACTTCCTGGAGATCCAGCTGCATCGCAAGACGCCGGTCGGGCGCCTGCCCTACGGCCTGCAGAAGCGCGTCGACCTGGGCCGCGCGCTCGCGATGGAGCCGCAGGTGCTGCTGCTCGACGAACCGATGGCGGGCATGAACGTGGAAGAGAAGCAGGACATGAGCCGCTTCATCCTCGATGTGAATGACGAGTTCGGCACGACCATCGTGCTGATCGAGCACGACATGGGCGTGGTGATGGACATCTCCGACCGCGTGGTGGTGCTCGACTACGGCAAGAAGATCGGCGACGGAACGCCGCATGAAGTGCGCGCCAATCCGGATGTCATTCGCGCCTACCTGGGAACGGAGCACTGAAATGGGTTTCTTTCTTGAAACTTTGTTCGGCGGCCTGATGGTCGGCATGCTCTATTCGCTCATCGCGATTGGGTTCGTGCTGATCTACAAGGCGTCCGGTGTCTTCAACTTCGCGCAGGGTGCGATGGTGCTGTTCGCGGCGCTCGCGATGGCGCGCTTCTCCGAATGGATTCCGCACTGGCTGGGCTTCGAGAGCCAGGTGTTGGCCAACGTGCTCGCCTTCTTCGCGGCGATGGCGGTGATGATCGTCGTGGCCTGGCTGATCGAGCGCCTGGTGCTCAGCAAGCTGGTCAACCAGGAAGGCATCACGCTGCTGATGGCGACGCTGGGTATCGCCTATTTCCTCGACGGGCTCGGCCAGTCGATCTTCGGCAACGACATCTACAAGATCGATGTCGGCATGCCGAAGGAGCCGCTGATGGTGCTCGACAACCTCTTCCAGGGCGGCCTGCTGCTGAGCCAGGAAGACCTGATCGCCGCTCTCGTCGCCGCCGCGCTGGTCGTGGTGCTGGCGCTCTTCTTCCAGAAGACATCGACGGGCCGGGCGCTGCGCGCGGTGGCGGACGATCACCAGGCCGCGCAGTCGATCGGCATTCCGCTGAACCGCATCTGGGTCATCGTGTGGTCCGTCGCGGGCTTCGCGGCGCTGGTCGCCGGGATCATCTGGGGTTCGAAGCTGGGCGTGCAATTCTCGCTGTCGCTGGTGGCGTTGAAGGCGCTGCCGGTGGTGATCCTCGGTGGCCTGACGTCTATCCCCGGCGCGATCGTCGGCGGGTTGCTCATCGGCGTCGGCGAGAAGCTCTCGGAGATCTACCTCGGCCCGATGCTCGGCGGTGGCATCGAAATCTGGTTTGCGTATGTGCTGGCGCTTGTCTTCCTCCTCGTGCGCCCACAAGGCCTCTTCGGCGAAAAAATCATCGACAGGGTCTAGAGATGAAAAGCCCCCACGCTCATCACTTCGTGTATCGCTGCCCCTCGAGGGGGCGCTCAGTGTCCTTCGGGCGGCCGGGCGGGCACTGACATGTTCTACCGCGAGAACGGCCAATTCAAGTCGAGCTATCGCGCCGACCAGCAGATCTTTCCGATCCGGCAGGACCGCGTGCTCATCCTCGCGATGCTGGTCTTCGCCTTCGCGGTGGTGCCGGTGATCGCACCGGAATACTGGTTCCGCGCGATCCTGATCCCGTTCCTCATCCTCGCGCTTGCCGCGCTGGGCCTCAACATCCTCGTGGGCTACTGCGGACAAATCTCGCTCGGCACAGGCGCTTTCATGGCGGTCGGCGCCTATGCGGCCTACAACTTCCACGTTCGCATCGAAGGCATGCCGCTCATCCTCTCGCTGCTGCTCGGCGGGTTGTGCTCGACGGCGATCGGCGTGCTCTTCGGCATTCCGAGCCTGCGCATCAAGGGTCTTTATCTCGCGGTCGCTACCCTGGCCGCGCAGTTCTTCATCGACTGGGCATTCCTGCGGATCAACTGGCTGACGAACAACTCGTCTTCGGGCTCGGTGACTGTTTCGGGGCTCAGCCTGTTCGGGCTTCCGGTCGAGACCGCCGTGCAGAAATACCTGCTGTGCCTGATGCTGCTGGCGGTCTTCGCGCTGCTCGCGAAGAACCTCGTGCGCAGCGCCATCGGCCGCGAATGGATGGCAATCCGCGACATGGACGTGGCGGCAGCGGTGATCGGCATTCGTCCGGTCTACGCCAAGCTCACGGCCTTCGCGGTGAGCTCTTTCATCGTCGGCGTGGCGGGCGCGCTGTGGGGCTTCGTGCATCTCGGCACCTGGGAGCCCGCGGCCTTCAACATCGACCGTTCGTTCCAGTTGCTCTTCATGGTGATCATCGGCGGACTTGGTTCCGTCATGGGCAGCTTCTTCGGCGCGGCCTTCATCGTGCTGCTGCCGATCCTGCTCAATCAGTTGCCGGGCTGGCTCGGGATCTCGATCTCCACCGCATTCGCGTCGCACCTCGAATTCATGATCTTCGGCGCGCTGATCGTCTTCTTCCTGATCGTCGAACCGCATGGCCTTGCTCGGCTGTGGTCGACCGGCAAGGAAAAACTGCGCCTCTGGCCCTTCCCGCATTGAGCCCCATTGACCCGCATTGATTTCGTTCGCAACCCCCGGCACCGCGGTGCCCCATAAGGAGACAGGCATGAAACTGAAATCGCTCGCTGTGACCGCCGCCCTGGTGGCCAGCACCATCGGCGCGATGCTCGCACCTTCGCTCGCGCAAGCGCAGGCCAAGGAACAGTTCTTCCCGCTGCTGGTCTACCGCACCGGGCCGTATGCGCCGAACGGCACGCCCTGGGCCAACGGCAAGCAGGACTACATCAAGCTCATCAACGCGACCGGCGGCATCAACGGCGTGAAGATCAGCTACGAGGAATGCGAGACCGGCTACGCGACCGACAAGGGCGTCGAATGCTACGAGCGCCTCAAGGACAAGGGGGCCACGCTGATCGATCCACAGGCCACCGGCATCACCTTCGCGCTGACCGACAAGGCGCCGGTCGACAAGATCCCGTTGCTGACGCTGGGCTACGGCCTCTCGGCCTCGCAGGACGGCAATGTCTTCAAGTGGAACTTCCCGCTGATGGGCAGCTACTGGACGGCCGCCGACATCCTGATCCAGCACATCGCCAAGAAGGAAGGCGGCGCCGACAAGCTCAAGGGCAAGAAGATCGCGCTGGTCTATCACGACTCGCCATTCGGCAAGGAGCCCATCCCGCTGCTGCAGGAACGCGCCAAGATGAACGGCTTCGAGCTGTCGCTGATTCCGGTCGCGGCGCCGGGCATCGAGCAGAAATCGGCCTGGCTGCAGGTGCGGCAGCAGCGGCCCGACTATGTGCTGCTCTGGGGTTGGGGCGTGATGAACTCGACCGCGCTCAAGGAAGCGGTCGCCACCGGCTACCCGCGCGAGAAGATGTACGGCGTGTGGTGGGCCGGCGCCGAGCCGGACGTGAAGGACGTCGGCGCCAACGCCAAGGGCTACAACGCGCTGGCACTCAACACCTCCGGGACGCAACCCAAGGTCATCCAGGACATCCTCAAGAACGTGCATGACAAGGGTCAGGGCACGGGTCCGAAAGAAGAAGTCGGCTCGGTCCTCTACACGCGCGGCGTGATCATCCAGATGCTTGGCGTGGAAGCCGTCCGGCGCGCACAGGAGCGCTTCGGCAAGGGCAAGGTCATGACCGGCGAGCAGGTGCGCTGGGGCCTGGAGAACCTCGCCCTTGATCAGAAGAAGCTCGATGCGCTGGGCTTTGCCGGCGTGATGCGGCCGATCAGCACCTCGTGCCAGGACCACATGGGATCGAGCTGGGCACGGATCGAGACATGGGACGGCAGCAAGTGGAACATCGCGCCCGAGTGGTACGAGGCCGACGAACAGATCATCAAGCCGATGGTCAAGGTGGCCGGCGAGAAGTACGCGGGTGAAAAGAAAGTGAATCGGCGCGACGCCGCCGACTGCAGCGCTTCCTGAACTGCGCGCATTTCGAGGCACCATGAGCGAACGCAACGTCCTTCTCGACGTCAACGGCATCGAGGTCATCTACAACCATGTGATCCTCGTGCTGAAGGGCGTTTCGCTCACGGTGCCCGAAGCCGGCATCGTGGCGCTGCTCGGCGGCAACGGCGCGGGCAAAACGACCACCTTGCGCGCCGTCTCCAACCTGCTGGCCGGCGAACGCGGCGCGGTGACGAAGGGAACGATCGAGCTGCGTGGCGAGCGCATCGAGGCGCTGTCGCCCGCGGAGTTGGTGAAGCGCGGGCTGATCCAAGTGATGGAAGGGCGGCACTGCTTCGCGCACCTGTCGATCGAGGACAACCTGATGACGGGCGCCTACACGCGCACCGATGGCAAGGCCGCCGTTGCGGAGACGCTGGAGAAGGTCTACGCCTACTTCCCTCGCCTCAAGACGCGGCGAACTTCGCAGGCGGCCTATACCTCCGGCGGCGAGCAGCAGATGTGCGCCATCGGCCGCGCGCTGATGGCCAATCCGAACATGGTGCTGCTCGACGAACCGTCGATGGGCCTCGCGCCGCAGATTGTGGAAGAAGTCTTCGGCATCGTGAAGGACCTGAACGAGAAGGAGCGCGTGACCTTCCTGCTCGCCGAGCAGAACACCAACATGGCGCTGCGGTTCGCGGACTACGGATACATCCTCGAGAACGGCCGCATCGTGATGGACGGCGAAGCGAAGAGCCTGCGCGAGAACGAGGACGTCAAGGAGTTCTATCTCGGCGTCGGCGGTGCGGATCGCAAGAGCTTCAAAGACGTGAAAAGCTACAAGCGCAGGAAGCGGTGGCTGGCATGAGCGATTTCTACGATGCGCTCGAAGTACGCGACCCCGAGCGGCGGGAGCGCGATCTGCTCGCCGCCTTGCCGCGCCAGATCATGCGGGCGCAATCGGCAGCGCCGGCTTTCGCGAAGCTCCTCGACGGCGTCAAGCCGGGCGACATCACGAGCCGAGAGGCGCTCGCGAAGCTGCCGGTCACACGCAAGTCCGAACTGCTTGCCTTGCAGAAGGAACGGCGCGCGAGCGACCCGTTCGGCGGTTTCTCGGCGATCCGCTTCGGCTCGCGCATGACGCGTGTCTTCGCGAGCCCCGGCCCGATCTACGAGCCCGAGGGCGAGGCACGCGACTACTGGCGTACGGCGCGCGCACTCTACGCCGCGGGCTTTCGCAACGGCGAACTGATTCACAACAGTTTCAGCTATCACATGACGCCAGCCGGCTCGATCATGGAATGCGGCGCGCGCGCATTGGGCTGCACGGTGTTTGCAGGCGGCACGGGGCAGACCGAACAGCAGGTGGAAGCCATTGCCGACCTGCGGCCCGCCGGCTACGCGGGCACCCCTAGCTTCCTGAAGATCATCATCGAGAAGGCGGCTGAAAAAGGCGTCGCCCTCCCCTCGCTCACGAAGGCGCTGGTCTCCGGCGAAGCCTTTCCGCCCAGCCTGCGCGACTGGATCGCCGAACGTGGCGTGACCGGCACGCAGTGCTATGCGACCGCCGACCTCGGGCTGGTGGCCTACGAGACGAGCAGCCGCGAAGGACTGGTGCTCGACGAGGGCGTGATCGTGGAGATCGTGCGGCCCGGCACCGGCGATCCGGTGGCGCAAGGCGAGGTCGGCGAGATCGTCGTCACCACGCTCAATCCCGACTACCCGCTGATCCGGTTCGGCACCGGCGATCTTTCTGCGGTGTTGCCGGGGCACTGCGCCACGGGGCGCACCAACACGCGCATCAGGGGCTGGCTGGGCCGCGCCGACCAGACGACCAAGGTGCGCGGCATGTTCGTTCATCCCGGCCAGGTCGCGGAGATCGCGCGACGCTTTCCCGAAGTGCTGCGCGCACGATTGGTGGTCGAAGGCGAGATGGCCGACGACCGCATGACGCTCCGGCTCGAATGCGCTGCCGCGCCCAAGGGACTCGCGGACCGCATCGGCGAAGCGGTGCGAGATGTCACCAAGCTGCGTGGCGCGGTGGAGTTCGTCGGGCCGGGAAGCCTGCCGAACGACGGCAAGGTGATCGAGGATCTGCGCAGCTACCGCTGACGTGGAACTCAGCCGCGTGCCTTCTGGCTGCGCTCCCAGGCGCGCAGGCCGCGGTTCCATGCGCGCAGACGCTCGTCCGCACCGTCTCCGCTGCCCGACGCGCTGGCGATGAGTTGATCGAGCAGAATCTCCTGATCGGCGCTGAGCTGTTCCGGGAACACCGGCTTCACCGTGACCATCTGGTCTCCGCGCGGACCGCGTCGCGCCACCGGAAAGCCGTGGCCTTTCAGGCGATACATCAATTTGTCGCGGCGCAAGTTGATCGGCTGAAACCCCGAGACGGTGGGGACCTGGATCTCGCGATTGGCGATCCATGCGAATCCGTCGACTGGAATCTCGCAGCGGATCGTGCCGTCGTCGTCGAGTTCGAAGAATGCGTGGTCGATCAGTTCGACGCGGATCTCCAGATCGGCCTGCGACGGATTCGCACGCGCGCGCCGTCCGTCGACATGCAGCAGGTCACCCTGACGCACACCCGGCGGAATGCGGACTTTCAGCTGGTAGGCACTCGTCTGCGTCCCGGCGCCCTCGCAATCGGGGCAAGTCCGCTGCGCGATGCCGCCGCCGTGGCAGGCTCCGCACTCGCTCATGCCGCCGGGCCAACCGAAGAATGAGCGCTTTGCCACGGCGCCCGAGCCGCCGCAATGCGCGCAATTGCCGCCGAGCACCTGGTGGCCCGCGCCGTCGCAGGTCGCGCAGACATGCGTCATTTTTCCGCGCACGGTCTTGATGCAGCCGGCCGCCGCCTCTTCGAGCGTGAGCTTGATCTTGCGATGGATGGACCGGCGCCGGGGTTCGGCGTCGTCCGCGTCGGCTGCGGCAGCGGCCTCCGGGTGAGGTTCGACGTCACTGGCACCTGCGGTTGCGGTGGCGCTTTCCGGGCCTTCGGCGAATCCTGCGTTGCGGATTTCCTCGAAAGCCCGGTTGATGCGCTGCATCCTCGCGACGGCATCGGCGCTGTTGTTGCGGTCCGGGTGCCACTGCGACACCAGCCGGCGCCACGCGGCCTTGACTTCGCGCTCGGTGGCGCCGGAGGGCAGGCCCAGTTCGGCAAAAGCGTTGTCGGTGCCCAAGATCAGATCCTCGTTTCATCAAACTGCAAGTGGGGTCGCCGCGAAAGCGCTCCGTCGGAACGGATTATCAGGGAGCGCTTCGGTGGAAACACAGGCATGCTCCTTGCGGCAGTCATCTGCGCAAGAATCATTCCTCCTTTGTCGATGACCCACTCTTTTTTCCAGCCTCCCGTCGCCACGCGCTACGCCCTGCGCAATCTTCGCGCGCCCCGCTGTCTCATCGCCGCCGAACTGCCGAGCCGCGTCGATGACGAACTCGTCGCGGTCGACCTGCTGGTGGACAGCGGCCGCATCGCCGCGATCGACACGGCAGGCGCCATGCCCGCGGAGCTCGGCCCCGATCTCGACGCCTCGATGGTGCTGCCGGGCATGGTCGACTGCCACACCCATCTCGACAAGGGCCATATCTGGCCGCGCCAGCCCAATCCGACCGGCGATGGCGCAGGCGCCTCGATGGCGACGATGCGCGACCGCACCGCTCGGTGGAACGCGGACGACGTGCGCCGACGCATGGAGTTCGGCCTCAGTACCGCCTATGCCAAGGGCGTGGTCGCCATCAGCACCCACCTCGACTCGCTTGCGCCGCAGGCGTCGATCTCGTTCCCCGTGTTGCGGGAGATGCGCGAACGCTGGGCCGGACGCGTCGATCTGCAGGTGTCTTCCATCGCACCGCTCAACATCTTCCTGACGGACGAAGGCCGCCAGCTCGCGGACATCGTGGCCGAAAGCGGCGGCAAGCTGGGCTGCGTGACACGCTCCGCCAACCACCCGACCGAGACCATGCCGCCGGACCTGGACGAGGCGCTGGTCCGCGTGTTCCAGCTCGCAATGGAACGCGGCCTGAACCTTGACCTGCACGTCGACGAATCGACAGACCCGCGTGCCCGCGCGCTGATTCGCGTCGCGCGCACTGCGGTAGCGCAGGATTTCGCAGGGCGCATCCTGTGCGGCCACGTCACTTCACTGGCCTTGCAGACGGACGAGTTCATCGAAGAGACGATCGCCGCCTGCAAGGATGCGGGCATCGACATCGTGAGCCTGCCGACGGTCAACATGTACCTCCAGGACCGCAGCCAGGAAGAACGCACACCGCGCTGGCGTGGCGTGACCACGCTGCACGAGATGAAGGCGCGCGGCCTGCGCGTGGCGGTGGCGGGCGACAACTGCCGCGACCCGTTCCATGCGTACGGCGATCACGACATGCTCGACACCTTCACGCAGGCGGTGAAGATCCTGCACCTGGACCATCCGCTCGGCGACTGGATCCGCGCCGCCACCGAGACGCCGGCCGCCATCATGGGCATCGACCGCGGCGTGCTGAAAGCCGGCGCACCGGCCGACTTTCTCGTGCTGAAGGCGCGCAACTATTCCGAGATGCTCGCGCGCACGCAGTTCGACCGCACGATCGTTCGTGCCGGCCGCGCGATCGACACCACGCTGCCCGACTACCGCCTGCTCGACGATCTCATGGTTTCCTGAGCGTCCGAAGCCGCAAGTTTTCGCGTCATTTCGTGCGGTCTTGCCGAGGGCCGAGCCTGGCGCGATGGACGCTGCATCCGAGCGCGGTCACACGTGGCATCCTCGATACGCCTTCAACCGAAGGCGCAGCGCGATGAAACGATGACCTTTGAGAGACTTCGAATAACCGGACGACACGGAAAAGACTACGAACTCGGCGAAGCCATGGAGGTTCATGACGGGAACATCCACCTTGGAACGCTCGATCCCGTGATCGTCAGCCGCGATGGGACGGAAGTGTTCCTCGGGCGCTTCGTCCCCTCACAGTTCGTGAAAGACCGGAAGCGGAATTTCGGCCCCCTGGTGCTGCTGGAAACGACCGCGTTCCTGGCCGAGCATTTCCAGGGCCTGCAGGCCGTGAGCTATGTGCTGAGCCGCGAAATCGAGATGCACGGAGACGGAATGCAAGTGGCCGGCGCTCGCTCCGCGCTCTTGCAGGCCATGGGTGCGGAAGGGGTGACGATCTCGCCCATGCCCGACTCGGAAATACCGGGCAACTTCGTGGTCCGGGGCACCTGGGCGTACAACGAGCGCAACCTCTCGGCGCTCGGCCAGTGTCTCGACAAGGAAAGGGAGGTGTACCGGCAATGGGACGCCACCAACCTCGTCCAGCCGGTTCCGGCACTTCGGAACCGGCTGCGCCAACTGCTGGCCCGCGGTCCTGGCGAACTTGGCTTCAAGGGCGGCGAGAGGGCGGACTGAGCGGCTTGCGCCACACACTCGCCAGCCACGGCTGCTGCTCGAAGGGCACGCCGATCGGCCGGTAGTAGTGCGCAAGTTCGACGAAACCCGCCGCCGTCATGAGTCCGCGCCAGCCTTCAAGGTCGTGAAAGGCGCCATAGCGCTCTCCGCGCCAGCCTTCCTGCCCCTCGCCGCGAGGATTGGAGCTGAACAGCACACCGCCGGGTTTGAGCGTCTCGCGCAATTCCGCGAGCACGCGCGGCAACTCCTGCGCAGGGACGTGGAAGAGCGATGCATTCGCGAACACGCCGTCGAACCGGCCGCCCGGGAGATCCAGGGACAGGAAGTTCTGCTGCCACACCTCGCAACCGCTGTAGGAGCGCGCCATCTCCGCGAACTGCGCGGCGCCATCGAGGCCGACTGCGACATGACCGAGTTGCCTGAAGGTCCGCAGGTCGCGGCCAGGGCCACAGCCGAAATCCAGGATCTCGAAAGGCGGCGGGGCCTCGATGTACTGCAGCAAGGCCGCGATGTTCTGGCTCACGTCGTGGCCGCGCGTACCTGCCCAGAAATCCTCGGCCTGTCCGTCGTAGTGCGCAAGCGTGAGTGCTTCGATGCGTTCGAGGTCTTCGGGCGTCAGGGGCATTCCGGTCACCGCCGAATCAGCGGGGTTCTCCGGCAATGTAGTGCTGCAACTGCTCGATGATGAAGTTCTGCTCCGAGATGATCCCCTTCACGATGTCCCCGATCGAGATCAGGCCCACCAGCTTGCCTTCGTCCATGACCGGCAGGTGACGCACCCGGTTCTCGGTCATGAGCGCCATGCATTCTTCGCTGGTCTGGCTCGGTCGTACGTAGATCACCGCCGAGGTCATCACGTCGCGCAGCGGCGTGTCCTTCGACGAGCGGGCCAGCAGGACGACCTTGCGCGCGTAGTCGCGCTCCGTCACCACGCCGACGATGCGGTCGCCCTCCATGACGAGGAGTGCGCCGACGTTCTTCTCTGCCATTCGCTTGACAGCATCGAAGACCGAGGCCGAGGGCTCGATGGAATAGACCGTCGAATCGCCTTTGGCCTTGAGGATTTCAGCCACTGTTTTCATGAGTCGTCTTCTCCGGAAGGGGCAAGCGTTTCCATTCTGCGCGGCCCGCACGGCCGTCACAAGTGAATGCACCCGACGCCCGTGCCGACATTTACAGCGCCGCGACGGACGCTCAGAATGCATGCCCCCCCATCCCTCAAAGGAGAGTGGCCATGGATCTCGGTCTCAAGGGCAAGCGCGCTGTCGTGACAGGCGGCAGTCGGGGAATCGGCAGGGCGATCGCCGAATGTTTCGCCGACGAGGGCGCCGACATCGCGATCTGCGCGCGCAAGGAACACGAGGTGGGCGAGGCCGCCGCCGCCTTGCAGGCCAAGGGTGTCAAATCCTTCGGTCGCGCGCTGGACGTGGCCGACGGCCCGGCGCTGAGCGCATGGATCACCGCCAGCGCCGGCATTCTGGGCGGTATCGACGCCCTGGTCTGCAACGTGAGCGCACTGGCGGTCGGAGACAACGCGGAGTCCTGGGAAAAATCGTTCCGCACCGACATGATGCATACGGTCAATGCCGTGGCCGCCGCCGTGCCGTTCCTGGAGAAATCCGACTGCGGCTCGATCGTGCTGATATCGAGCGTCTCGGGGTTCGAGGTCGACTTCGCTGCAGGCTCCTACGGCGCGATCAAGGCGGCTCTCATTCACTACGCCAAGGGCCTGAGCCGGCAGCTTGTCGGCAAGGGCATCCGCGTGAACTGCGTCTCGCCGGGCAACACCTACTTCGACGGCGGGATCTGGCAGAACATCGAGAAGAACATGCCCGACCTGTTCGCCTCGACGCTCAAGCTCAACCCCACCGGCAAGTTCGGCACGCCCGACGAGGTGGCGCGCGGCGTGGTGTTCATTTCGAGCCCCGCCGCCAGCCGGGTCTCCGGCACCAACCTGGTGATCGACGGCGCGCTGACGGTGGCCGTCTAGGAGCGCTGGCCATGAGCGAACTCGCCACGCAGCACACCATCCACAGGAAGCACATCCATCACGGGTGGAACAACGCCTTCCCGCCCTGCCTGACGATCGCGCCGGGCGAGACGGTGCAGTTCGAGACGCTCGACGCATCCTCCGGCCAGCTCACGCGAACATCGACAGCCGCCGATGTCGAGAAGCTCGACCTCGCGCACGTGAATCCGGTCACGGGCCCGGTGTACATCGACGGTGCCAAGCCGGGCGATGCGCTCAAGGTCACCGTGCTGTCGCTGCGGCCCTCGGGCTGGGGCTGGACTGCGAACATTCCCGGCTTCGGGCTGCTCACCGACCAATTCCCGAACGCGAGGCTCCATCACTGGAATTACGACCCCGGCCTGACGCCCGCGATGTACGGGCCCGGCGGCCGCGTGCCCTTGAAGCCGTTCACCGGCACGATCGGCGTCGCGCCCGCCGAACCGGGCTTGCACAGCATCATTCCGCCGCGCAACGTCGGCGGCAACATGGATGCCCGCGACATCGCCGAAGGGACCGAGCTCTACCTTCCGATCGAGGTCGAAGGCGCCCTCTTCTCCGTGGGCGACACGCATGCGGCGCAGGGCGACGGCGAGGTCTGCGGCACGGCGATCGAGAGTCCGATCGATGTGGCGCTCAAGTTCGAACTGGTGAAGGACGCCCGGCTGCGCTCGCCGCGCTATGTGACACCGGGGCCGGTCAGCCGGCATTTCGACACGCACGGCTACGAGGTCACGACCGGCATCGGACCCGATCTCATGGCGGGCGCCCGCATGGCGGTGTCGGAAATGATCGAACTCCTGAGTCGCCGTTACGGCTACGACCCGCTCGACGCCTACATGCTGTGCAGCGTGTGCGCGGACCTTCGCATCAGCTCGATCGTCGATGTGCCGAACTGGGTGGTGTCGTTCTATTTTCCGAGGGTGGTACTGGCGTAGTCGACACCCGCGACCAATTTCGGCAGCAGGTCTTCGGCGGGTCCACGCAAGACCGCGCTGGCGGAGGCGTCGAGGTGCAGCGGCTCCATGTTGAGCGTGATGAGCTTGCCGCCGTGCGCCACGGCTTCCAGCGGCAGGTCGGCGGCCGGGTAGACGACAGCAGTGCTGCCGACGACGATGAAAGCGTCGCTTTCCTGCGCGGCCGTCCGGGCGTCGAGCAGCACGCCATCGTTCAGCATCTCGCCGAACATGACGACGTCCGGGCGGGCGCGCGACCCGCAGCGCTTGCAGCGGTGCAACAGCCAGGGACCGCGCCGATTGCCGCAATGGTCGCAGCGCCACCGGCGCAGAGAACCGTGCAGTTCGAGCACGTCGACACCGCCGGCCAGCGTCAGCAAGCCGTCGACGTTCTGCGTGATGAGCCGGGTTGCCGGGCGCAGCCGCTGCAACCGGGCCAGGGCCAGGTGCCCGGGATTGGGCTTGGCGCCCTCGGCGACCGCAAGCCGTTGCGCCCAGAACCGCGTGAAACCGGCCGGATCACGCGCCAGATCGTCGGCATGCGAGAACTGGACGGCGTTCTGGTTCATCCAGAGGCCGTCGGCGTCGCGGTAGGTCGGGATGCCGGACGCCTTCGACAGGCCCGCGCCCGAGAAAACGACGATGCGCCTCGCCGCTCGCAGCAACTCGATGGCGGTCTCTAGCGGTTGCGGGCTTTCGGGCATCGGTCGGCTGGGGCGAGGAATCTGCAGGGCGAGGCCTGGAATTTTTGCATGCGCCGCCGTGTCGCGCAGCGTGCGGGCGCGGCGCAGGCATTTCCTGCTTCCCTAAGGGCAATCCGGGATGAGTCAGGTTCTGGTCAGCCGATAAGATCGCCGCGTTTTCAACTTGGAATGATCATGAAGAAATTGCTCGCTTTCACGGCCATTGCCGCAGCTGTCGCGGGCGTTCACGCCCAGGATTACCCTGGCAGCAAGCCCATCAGCATCGTGGTGCCCTTTGCCGCCGGCGGCCCGACCGACCGTGTCGCGCGGGATCTCGCCGAAGCCCTGCGCAAGCCGCTGGGGGGAGTGAGCATCGTGATCGACAACGTGCCCGGCGCCGGCAGCTCGATCGGCGCGACCAAGGTGGCGCGCGCAGCGCCGGACGGCTACACGCTTTTGCTCAATCACATCGCCATGTCGACCGTCCCGACGCTGGTGCGCAACGTGCCGTTCAAGGTCGAGACCGATTTCGAGTACCTCGGCATCGTCAACGATGTGCCGATGACCCTGATCTCCAAGCCGAGCATGCAGGCGAACAACTACAAGGAACTGACCGCCTGGATCGCGGCCAACAAGGGCAAGATCAACCTCGGCAACGCCGGCGTCGGCTCGGCCTCGCACCTGTGCGGCCTGCTCTACCAGAGCGCCATGAAGACCGAGATGACGCCCGTGCCGTACAAGGGCACGGCGCCCGCCATCACGGATTTGATCGGCGGCCAGATCGACCTGCTGTGCGACCAGACGACGAACACCTCGCCGCAAATCGAAGCCAAGAAGGTGAAAGCCTTTGCCGTCACCACCGACAAGCGCCTGACCACGCCGTTGCTGAAGGATCTGCCGACCCTTCAGGAATCGGGGCTGAAGGACTTCCAGGTCACCATCTGGCACGGCCTCTACGCACCGAAGGGAACGCCGGCGGGGGTCACGAAGAAGCTCAACGATGCGCTCAAGGTTGCGCTGAAGGACCCTGACTTCGTCAAGAAACAGGAGGGCCTGGGCGCCGTGGTGGCGACCGATGGCAGGATCGAACCCGAAGGCCACAAGAAGTTCGTGGCGGCCGAGATCGCCAAATGGAGTCCCATCATCAAGGCTGCCGGCGTCTACGCCGATTGACGGGACGCTGATCCGGTTAGGCCGCCCTCGCCTTCGAATCAGGCCGCCGAAGCACGTTCGCGCCTCGCTTCGGAGTTCGGATGCAGCGGCCGCAGGTATTCATGCAACGCAAGCGCCGCGGCGCCGATCGCCGGCGTCCATTCGCCATAGCGCACGCCGCGCACGACCGGCGGAGGGATGCCCGCGCTTTCGGCATAGCGCTTCACCGTCTCGATCGCGCCGCGCAGGAACTCGGGATGCGCCTGGCACGACTTGCCGCCCACGACGATCGCACGCGGCTCGAAAGTGACCCACAGGTTCTGGAGCAGCACGCCCAGGAAGCCCGCGGCACGCTCTCGTTCAGCGGCACCGCGGTCCAGCACACGCGAGCTCAGGAAGACTTCCGCGCACCCCTTCCGACCGCACGAGCACCGCGGTCCATCGATCTGCAGCACCGTATGCCCGATCTCGCCGGCCATGCCTTGTGCACCGATGAACAGCCGGTCATTCAGCACGATGCCGGCACCGACACCGACGTCGCAGCTCACATAGATCAGCGGGTCCTCGCCCTCGCCCGGCGAGAACTCGAACTCGCCCAGCACCGCCGCATCGGCGTCGTTCTGCAACTGCACGGCGATGCCCGAAACGCCCTCGCTGGCAAGTGCCCCGGTGAGCCCCGGCAGCAGGCTGACGTTGCGCCAGCCGAGGTTGGGCGCGAATCGCACCACGCCGGTTGCGTCGTGCACGGCGCCCGGAACACCCACACCGATGCCCGATGGCCGAAGTCCCGACGCCAGCAGATGACGGTGCGCGGCCGCCACCATGCGCGCGACTTGCGCGCAGACCGCCGGCGGCGCGTGGTCGTCGAGCGACTGCGCATCGGCATGGAGCACATCGCCTTGCAGCGAGACGCACACGACGCGCACGATCTCGATCGCAATCTCCACGCCGATCAACGCGCGCACGCCGACGTTGATGCGCAGCGGCGTCGACGGGCGCCCGAGGCCATCGACCACCGGCGCGCCGGCCTCGTCGAGCCAGCCGTCTTCGAGCAGCTCGCGCACCAGCAGGCTCACGGTCGATTTGGTGAGGCCGCTCTCCACCGCCAGCCGGGCGCGCGAGAGACCCGGCTGCGCTCGCACCAGGCGCAGCAACACGCTGCGGTTGATGCGCTTGACCAATTGCTGGTCGCCGATCGTGGTCACGGACTCACCCCGCTCGTTGTCACCTGTGCGCCTGCTCTTTGCCCTCCGGCCGCTTGCCGGCAATGATCATCCCGAGCACTTCGTCTTCGGTCACGTCTGCCGTGCGGTAGGTGCCGACCAATCGGCCGTTCTTCATCACCGCGAGACGATCGCTCAGCCCGAATACGTCAGGCATGTCGTGCGTGATCAGGAAGATGCCGACGCCATCGGCCTTGAGTTGCTTCACCAGCGCACCGACCATCGCTGTCTCCTCGGGGCCGAGGGCCGCGCAGGGTTCGTCCATGATCAGGATGCGGGCGTTGAAGTACAGCGCCCGCGAGATCGCCACGACCTGACGCTGCCCGCCCGAAAGGCGCCGCACCGGCACGCGGATGTTGGTGAAGTTCTTGTTCAGGCGGTGGAACACCTTGCGCGCCTGTCCTTCCATGAAGTGGTCGTCCAGCGTGCGCCAGGGCGTGAGCTTTTCGCGGCCGAGGAAGAGATTGGCGACCGAGTCGAGGTTGTCGGCCAGCGCCAGCGTCTGGTAGATGGTCTCGATGCCTTGTGCCTGCGCTTCCGAAGGCGTGCGGATGTTGACCTTCTCGCCCGCGATCAACGTCTCGCCGGAATCGATCGGATAGGCGCCCGCGAGCATCTTCATGAGCGTGGACTTGCCCGCGCCGTTGTGGCCGAGCAGCGCGACCACTTCGCCGGGATGGAGGTTGACGCTGACACCGTCGACGGCCTTCACGCCGCCGAAGGCCTTGTGAATGTCGCGCAGTTCGACCAGGGGTGGGTTCGTGGTCATCTAGTTCTCCCCGAATTTCTTGCGGTAGAGCACGTCGAAGACCACGGCGACGATCAGCACCTGTCCGATGATCACCATGCGCTTGCCGATGGGCACATCCAGCAGCAGCATGCCGCTGTCCAGCGACTGCATGATCAGCGCGCCGAGCACCGAACCGAAGATGGAGCCGCTGCCGCCGGCCAGCGCGGTGCCGCCGATGACGGCCGCCGCGATGACGTAGAGCTCCATGCCGGTGCCCAGCGAGTTGGTGCCGGCGTTGAGACGGGCGATGGAAACGATCGCGGCAATGGTCACCAGGACCGCAAGCAACGCAAAGAGCATCAGCGTCACGCGCTTGACCGGAATGCCGACCAGCGCCGCCGCATCCGGGTTGCCGCCCATCGCGAAAACATAGCGACCGAACCGCGTCCGATGCACGATGAAGGAAAGCACCACCGCCACTGCGGCCCAGATCAACACCGGGATCGGCATGCCTTGCGCTTCCGTCTTCGACGAGATCTGGTAGTTGTTCATCGTCGCCGCGAAGGCGAAGACGACGAGAACGGGCACGGCCGTCAGCAGCAGGTCCATCCAGAGGGGTTCCACCGGCATCTCGTGACGCTGCCGCGCACGGCGCTTCTGCCACATGCGCGCAAAAAAGATGACGCCCACGACCACCACCAGCACCCACGTAGCCGTCGTGCCGATGCCGCCGTCGTAGCCGCCGCCCAGCCGCTGGAAGAACTCGTCATTGACCGGTTGCGTCTTGCCGTCCGCGACGAGAAAGGCAGCGCCCCGGAACGACATCAGGCCACCGAGCGTGACCACGAAAGACGGCACGCCCAGCACCGCCGTGAGGCCGCCCTGGTACAGCGACACCAGCAACGCCACCGCCAGTCCGGCCAGGCTCGCCGCCGGCCACGACCAGCCGGACGTGTATTGCAGATACGCCACCAGCACGCCGACGAAGCCCATCACCGAGCCCACCGACAGGTCGATGTGGCGTGCCACGATGATCAGCACCATCACGGTGGACACGATGCCGACCACCGCCGTCTGCTGCGCGATGTTGTAGAGATTTTCGGGCGAGAGAAACACCCCGCCCGAGAGCAGGTTGAACACGATCGCCATCACCACCAGCAGCAAGCACATGAGCAGCAGCCGGAGGTCGACGTCGGTCCGGCGCCACCACCCAGGGGAACTCATCGCGTCACTTGCATGCCGCGGGGGCCTTGTCGGCCGGGACGCCCTTGCAGAGCTCATCCTTCTTGATCCAGCCGGCCTTCACGACGACATCGAGGTTGTCGCGCGTGATCGGCACCGGCGTGAGGAAGCGCGAGGAGATGGCGACCTTCTTCTCGCCGCCGCTCCAGTCGGCCGCCTTCTCGGCGGGCTTGCCTTGTGCCAGCGCGACGGCGGCGGAAGCGGCTTCGCGGCCGAGTTCGCGCGCGTCCTTCCACACCGTGACGGTCTGAGTACCGTGTGCGACGCGATTGAGCGCAGCGAAGTCGGCATCCTGCCCCGACACCGGAATACCGCGAATGCCCTTCGCCGTGAGCGCGGCCACCGCGCCGCCTGCCGTGCCGTCATTGGAAGCCACCACCGCGTCGACCTTGTTGCCGGCCTTCGTGAGGATCTGCTCCATGTTCTTCTGCGCGACCTCGGGCTTCCAACCGTCGGTGTACTCGTCGCCGACGATCTTGATGTCGCCCTTCTTCACCGCATCGGCGATCACCTCCTGCTGGCCCGAGCGCAGGAAGTTGGCGTTCGGGTCGGTGGGCGAGCCCTTGATCATCACGTAGTTGCCCTTGGGCTGAATCTTGTAGACCGCGCGTGCCTGCATGCGGCCGACCTCGACGTTGTCGAAGGTGATGTAGAAAACGCCGGGCGTTTCGATCAGGCGGTCATAGGCGACCACAGGCACCTTCTGCTTCAGGGCCTTGTTGACCGCCGGCAGGATGGCGTCCTTGTCCATGGCCAGCACGATCAGGGCTTTCGCTCCCTTCGACATCAGGCCCTCGATGTCGCCAAGCTGCTTTTCGGGGGAGCCGCCCGCGTCGGCGCTGATGTACTTCGCGCCGAGTTTCTCGAGCTGCGCCTTCATGGCCGCCTCGTCCGTCTTCCAGCGCTCCTCCTGGAAATTGGACCAGCTGACGCCCACCACGGTCTGGGCGCAAGCGCCGATGGCGGTCAGGCCGAAGGCCAGGGTGGTCAGGGTGCGGGCGAGCTTCATGGACATGTCTCCAGGCTGTGATGGTTCATTGGCTCGAGTTAGTTCGAGTGCCGAACTAACTATCGCAGCCCACGGATTCGGCGGCCATCGGGACTATCCCTGCGGGTAAATGCGCTACATCGCGATTCGTCACGAGCGATACGATTTCGGGCGAAACGCACGCCGTGTGTGCGCTGGAGAACATATGGAGACTGAGATTTCCGTTGCGGCGAGCGCCGCGCTCTACCGAACGATGGTGCGCATCCGCGCGTTCGAAAATGCCGCGGAGGCCGCAAGCCAGGGCGGCGTGAGTGCCTATGGCCAGCAGGCCGCCGGCGCCGCCAAGGTGCGCGGGCCACTCCACCTGTCCACCGGCCAGGAGGCGGTTCCGGCCGGTGTCTGCGCGCATCTGACCGCCGCCGACTACCTCACCTCGACCCATCGCGGCCACGGCCACACGCTGGCCAAGGGCGCGAACCTGGGCCGCATGATGGACGAGCTTTTCGGCAAGGCGACCGGCTTCAACGGCGGCAAGGGTGGCTCCATGCACATCGCTGACTTCTCGGTCGGCATGCTGGGCGCAAACGGCGTCGTGGCGGCCGGTCTGCCGATCGCGGTCGGCGCGGCGCACGCGCAGAAGCTGCTGCAGAAGGACGCGATCACTGTCTGCTTCTTCGGCGACGGCGCGATCAATCGCGGGCCCTTTCTCGAAGCGCTCAACTGGGCCCGCGTGTATGAGTTGCCGGTGCTTTTCGTCTGCGAAGACAACCGCTGGAGCGCCACCACGGCCAGCGGCCCGATGACGGCCGGCGACGGTGCTTCGGCGCGCGCCGAAGCCATGGACATCGCCGCGACGCAGGTCGACGGCAACGACGTATTCAAGGTGCACACGGCGGCGGGAAAGTTGATCGCCGAAGTACGCGCAGGAAAGGGGCCGCGGATGCTGCACGCACTGACCTACCGGGTGAAGGGCCACGTGTCGGTCGATCCCGCCGCCTACCGCGACCCTGCCGAACTGGCCGCGGCGCTCGAAACCGACCCGATCGCGCATGCACGGGGCCGTCTGATCGATGACGGCGTCGACGGCGCGGTGCTCGACACCATCGAAGACGAGGCGCATGCGGAAGTCGAGGCCGCGCTCGCGGCCGCCGACGCGGCACCGTGGCCGGAGCCTTCCACCGCATTCACCGACGTGCAGACCACCGGAGCCGGTCAATGGACATGAGCAACGACATCGCCCGGGACCGCCCTGTCGCATCGCCAGCCGTCCAGGAACTCAGCTACGCAGAGGCCGCGGTGCTCGCGGTGCGGCGCGAGATGCAAGCCGACCCGCGCGTTGTGGTGCTCGGCGAAGACGTTGGCCGCGGCGGCATCTTCGGCCAATACAAGGGCCTTCAGGACGAATTCGGCCACGAGCGCGTGATCGACACGCCGATTTCCGAAGCCGCGATCATGGGCGCCGGCGTCGGCATGGCGCTCGCGGGCTTGCGCCCGATGGTCGAGATGCGCGTGGTCGACTTTGCGCTCTGCGGCATGGACGAACTCGTGAACCAGGCCGCCAAGAACCGCTTCATGTTCGGCGGCCAAGGCCGCGTGCCGCTGGTAGCGCGCATGCCGGGCGGCATCTGGGACGCCTCGGCAGCGCAGCATTCGCAATCGCTGGAGGCCTGGTTCGCGCACCTGCCCGGCGTGGTCGTGGTGAGCCCGTCCACGCCGCAGGACAACTACGCGCTCCTGCGCGCCGCCATGCAGTGCGGTGATCCGGTGGTCTACATCGAACACAAGACGCTGTGGGGTACACGGGGCCCTGTCGACGAGACGCAGGAGGTGCCGCTTGGCAAGGCCGCGCACCTGCGCCGCGGCAACACGCTGACGCTGGTCAGCTGGAGCCGCCAGATGCATGCCTGCATCGCCGCCTGCGACAGGCTGGCGGCGGAAGGCATCGACGTCGACCTCATCGACCTTCGCACGCTGTGGCCCTGGGACCGCGAGGTCGTGCTTGCATCGTGCGGACGCACCGGGCGCCTGTTGGTGATTCACGAGGCCGTGCAAGCCGCAGGCTTCGGCGCGGAAATCGCAGCGACGGCGGCCGAAGCGACCGGCTGCCGCATCGCCCGCCTGGGCGCGCCGCGTATTCCCGTCGGCTACGCGCCGGTGCTGGAAGCGCAATCGCGCGTGAGCGTCGATCAGATCGTGAACGCGGCCAGGACGTTGCGGGGATGAACGCCGACGCTGACGTCGACGCAACCGCGCCCAAGGCACCGCAGGTCCCGGCAACGGGGAACTCGGTCTTCTTCAAGCTGGTCCGCGTCGTCAACCTCACGGCGAGGCCGTTCCAGCAGCGCGTCGGCCGACAGCACCAGCTCACGCTGAACGAATGGCGCACCATGGCCGTGCTGGGTGCGCAGCCGGGACTCACGGCCACCCAGGTCGCCGACCTCACCGGGCTCGACAAGATGGCCGTCAGCCGCGCGCTGGCGGGTCTGCAACGCAACAAGCGCCTGCACCGCCACGAGGATCCGACCGACCTGCGGCGCAGCCGGCTCTTCCTGAGCAGCGTCGGCAAGGCGCTGTATGCCACGGTCGTCGTGCAGGCTCACGAACGCGAGGCCGAGTTGTTCGCAGGCGTTGGCGCCGACGAGTTGCAGCGACTGGACGCCACGCTCGACAAGCTGATCGCCTCGGTGGCCGGGAGCAGCGTCGGTCGCACGGGGTTTCCACCCGCGACGACGGGCGCGCTTCGACTGTAAAAACCGGATTCAAAGGAACACCCGAATGCCCCTCTTCTCTCTCGCCCGCCGCGGCGCCCTGACCCTTGTCGCGAGCGCGGCCCTCATTGCTATCGCCGGCCCCGCCGTCGCGGACACCGCCTGGCCCACCAAGCCCGTGCGCATCGTGGTGCCCTTCGCGCCGGGCGGCACCACCGACATCCTCGCGCGCGCCGTCGCGCCCGAACTCTCGAAGGCTTTTGGCCAGCAGTTCATCGTCGACAACCGGGCGGGCGCCGGCGGCAACGTCGGCGTCGAGATCGTGGCGAAGTCGCCCAACGATGGCTATACGCTGCTGATGGGCACAGTGGGCACTCACGGCATCAACCGCGCGCTCTACCCCAAGCTGCCCTTCGATCCCATCAAGGACTTCGCTCCCATCACCCTGGTCGCGGCGGTGCCGAACGTGATGGAAATGAACGTCGACAAGGCGAAGGCGCTGAACATCAACAGCGTCGCCGACTTCGTCAAGTACGCCAAGGCGAACCCCGGCAAGCTCAACATGGCATCGAGCGGCAGCGGCACGTCCATCCATCTGGCCGGGGAGCTTTTCAAGAGCATGACGGGCAGCTACATGATCCACATCCCTTACCGCGGATCGGGCCCTGCGCTGATGGACTTGGTGGGCGGCAACGCCGACGTCATGTTCGACAACCTGCCGTCTTCCATGCAGCAGATCAAGAGCGGCAAGCTCAAGGCACTCGCGGTGACCAGTTCACAGCGTTCCCCAGCGCTCCCCGACGTGCCCACCGTTGAAGAAGTCGGCGGCCCCACGCTCAAGGGCTACGAGGCCAGCTCATGGTTCGGCCTGCTCGCCCCGGCCGGCACCTCCCCGGACATCATCAACCGCATCCAGCACGAAGTCGCCAAGGCCCTCGCCACCCCCGCCCTCAAGGAAAAGATGGTTGCCCAAGGCGCCATCCCCAGCGGCAATACCCCCGCCGAATTCGCGAAGCTCATCGAAAGCGAACACGTCAAGTGGGCCGCAGTCGTGAAAGCATCCGGCGCCAAAGTCGACTAAATCAGCCCCGGCCCCATCCCAGAAATACCGCGGAACCGGCTCCGCCGGGCCGCTGGTGTTGCCCCCGGCGAGGGGGTGGGCGGCTACACGAAGTGAGCCAACCTGGGGGCGAGTCAAACACTCCAGGTCACGTCCTTGCCGTCGGCAAGGGACTCCTTGAGCATGTGCAGCAAAGGCTGCCCACGCTGCCGCAGCCCGATGTGCTGCTTCTCGGCATCCTCGTCGTGGCCCTCGACCGCATAGCTATCGGCGTTGTGGGCGTTTTTTCCCTCACGCGCCATGGCTGCCTCCAGCGCCGAAATGGCGGCGGGCATCTGCTCGATGGTGACGACACCCTGCGGCGCCGGCTCCTTGCCGATGATGTCGAACAGCTGCCGGGCATGGACTTCGAGCATCACGAAAGGGGGCGTCGCCCGAGAGTTGAATCGATACAGCATGGAGCCTCACTTGTAGATGTAATCCCGGACGAAAGGGTACTCCGATTGCGCGCCGCGCAGCGTCCTGGCTTCCACGTTGCCGTCCCTCTTGGTGGACAGCATCTGGTGCAACGAGATCCAGCCCTGTTCGAAGCTCATGGCTGAACCCGCCAGATAGAGGCGATAGGCGCGCAGGATGCGCTCGGCGTTCTCTTCCTGCCGCCCTCCGCCGCGCTTCAGGACTTCGCGCGCCGTGTCGAGCTGCGCATCGAGCGCGTCGGACCACGCCCAGAGCGTGCGCGCGTAGTGGGGGCGCAGGTTCTCGGTGTCGACCATCTCGAGCCCCGCAGCGGCCGTCTCGCGCAGCACGTGCGTCACATGAAGGAGTTCGCCGCCAGGGAAGATGTACTTCTCGATGAAGTCCCCCATGCCGGCGCCGAGCTGATGGTAGTTGAGTTGCCCGGACGTGATGCCGTGGTTCAAAACCAGGCCGCCGGGCTTCAGCAGCGAATGGATCTTCCGGAAATAGGTCGGCATGTTGGCGCTGCCGACGTGCTCGAACATGCCCACCGATGAAATCTTGTCGAAGGGCTTGGCTTCGTCGAGCTCGCGATAGTCGCGCAGTTCGACGCGGACGCGTCCTTGCAGGCCCTTTTCCTCGATCAGCCGCTGCACGTGCGCATGCTGGTTCTTGGACAGCGTGATGCCGGTCGCATCCACCCCGTAGTGCTCGGCGGCCCACATCAGGAGCGCGCCCCAGCCCGAGCCGACGTCGAGGAACCGCTCGCCGGGCTTCAGCAGGAGCTTGCGGCAGATGTGGTCGAGCTTGGCCTCCTGCGCCTCGGCGAGTGTCATGCCCGCGTCACGGAAGTAGGCGCACGAATACACGCGGCGCGGATCGAGCCATAACGCGTAGAAGTCGTCGGAGACGTCGTAGTGGAACTGGACCTGCGCCGCATCCCTGCCCCGGGAGTGCGCGCCGCGCGACTTGGCACGACGCTGCAGACGGCTCCACCAGCTCGTGTTGGTCTCGGCAGGATTGCCCGGCAGGAGGCCGACCGCCGCGCCGAACAGGTCGCGCATGGCGCCCTCGATCTGGACACGACCCTCGACGTAGGCCTCGCCGATGGCACCGATCTGGCGCCCTGCAAGCTTGGCGAGCGCCGACCATTCGTTGAAGGCAAGCGTCACGCGTGAGCCAGGCTTGGCAACTTGCCGACCGTCTGGCAGTCGCAGCGTGATGGGAACTGACAAAGTGGAAAGCTGGGACTCGATCTTCGGTATCAGGCTTTGCATGTCACTGATTCTTGCCAGCCCGCACGCCCTCGTCAACTGGGGTACCGGGACAACCCCAAGGGCACATCCGGCTTGACAGCAGATCGTTTATGTCTAAACTATTTATCCATGAATAGCTTCACCCCGAACCTTCACCGTGTGTTGTGCATCGGCGGCGGCCCTGCCGGCCTGTACTTCGCGCTGTTGATGAAAGCCCGGCAGCCGGCCCTCGACGTCACCGTCGTCGAGCGCAATCGCCCCTTCGACACCTTCGGCTGGGGTGTCGTGCTCAGCGACCAGACGCTCGCCAATTTGGCGGCGGCCGACCCGGACACCGCGACACTGATCGGCAGCGAGTTCCACCATTGGGACGACATCCAGGTGTTCTTCAAGGGACGCCAGGTGCGATCGGGCGGGCACGGCTTCTGCGGCATCGGCCGCAAGCGGCTCCTCAACATCCTGCAGGAGCGCTGCCTGGCGCTCGGCGTCAAGCTGGTGTTCGAAACCGACGTCACGGACGACCAGGCATTGGCCGCCCAGTACGACGCGGACCTCGTGATCGCCTGCGACGGGCTCAACAGCCGCATCCGCCAGCGCTATGCGGACGTTTTCGAACCTGACATTGACCTGCGTCAATGTCGCTTCGTCTGGCTCGGCACGAATCAGACTTTCGACGCTTTCACCTTCGCCTTCGAAAAGACGGAGCACGGCTGGTTCCAGGCCCATGCTTATCAGTTCGACGGCAAGACGTCGACCTTCATCGTCGAGACGCCCGAAGCCGTCTGGCAGGCCCATGGTCTCGACAGGATGGAGCAGCCGGAAGCGATTGCCTTCTGCGAGCAGCTCTTCGCGAAGTACCTGGATGGTCACAAGCTGATCAGCAATGCCACGCACCTGCGCGGCTCGGCCAACTGGATTCGTTTCCCGCGGGTCGTGTGCAAGCACTGGACGCACCGCATCGAGGTCAATGGCAAGCCCGTGCCGGTCGTGCTGATGGGCGATGCCGCGCACACGGCGCACTTCTCCATCGGTTCGGGCACCAAGCTCGCGCTCGAAGATGCCATCGATCTTGCCAACGAATTCGCCACCGGCGGCGGCATCGACGAAGTACTCGAAGCCTACGAGGCCCGGCGCAGCGTCGAAGTGCTCAAGATCCAGAACGCAGCCCGCAACTCGACCGAATGGTTCGAGAACGTGCCGCGCTACACGGGCATGGAGATCGAACAGTTCGCCTACTCGCTGCTCACCCGGTCGCAGCGCATCAGCCACGAGAACCTGCGCCTGCGCGACACGAAATGGCTGGGCGGCTACGAGCAATGGCTGTCCGGCGGCAAACCGCTGCCTCCGATGCTGATGCCGCTCACCGTGCGCGGACTGACGCTCAAGAACCGCATCGTCTGCTCGCCGATGGCGACCTACAGCGCAGTCGATGGCGTGCCGCAGGACTTCCTGCTGGTCCACCTCGGCGCACGCGCACTCGGCGGCGCCGCCATGGTGTTCGTGGAAATGACCAGCCCGACCCCCGAAGGCCGCATCACGCCGGCTTGCACAGGGCTCTACAACGATGCGCAATCGGCGGCATTCAAGCGCATCGTCGATTTCGTGCACAAGCAGTCGAGCGCGAAGATCGGCATGCAGTTGGGTCACAGCGGCCCCAAGGGCTCCACGCAAGTCGGCTGGGAAGGCACCGACGAGCCGCTGCCGGTTGGCAACTGGCCGCTGATCGCTGCCAGCGCGCTGGCGTATGGCGAACAGAACCAACTGCCCGCGCAGATGACGCGCGCCGACATGGACATCCTGCGCGATCAGTTCGTGGCCTCCACGAAGCGCGCGGCCGAGGCCGGCTTCGACTGGCTCGAGCTGCACTGCGCGCACGGCTATCTGCTTTCGTCCTTCCTCAGTCCGCTGACCAATCTGCGCACGGATGAGTATGGCGGCGACATCGACAACCGCCTGCGCTATCCGCTCGAAGTGTTCCGCGCGATGCGCGCCGCATGGCCGGCCGATCGCCCGATGAGCGTTCGCATTTCGGCGCATGACTGGGCGCCCGGCGGCAATACCGACGCCGATGCGATCGTGATGGCGCGTGCTTTCAAGGAAGCCGGTTGCGACTTCATCGACGTCTCGTCGGGTCAGACCACGCGCGAGGCAAAGCCGGTGTACGGCCGCATGTACCAGACGCCTTTTGCGGACCGCATTCGCAATGAGGTGGGCATCTCGACCATCGCCGTCGGCGCCATCACCGATGCCGATCAGGCCAACAGCATCATCGCCGCGGGTCGCGCCGACTTGTGTGCCATTGCGCGACCGCACCTGGCAGACCCGGCGTGGACCTTGCACGAAACCGCCAAGCTGCAGAACCGCGATATCGAATGGCCGAAGCAGTATCTGAGCGGGCGCGACCAGATGTACCGCGAGATCGCAAAGCAGCAGCAACTCGCGGCAGCGCTGGCGACAGCACCGCGCGTGCCCGAAGAGGAGCAATAGATGGACCTCGAAGCCAGAGCCCACAGCGAGCACCCCGACGAGCTTCGTCTCTGGTTGCGCCTGCTGACCTGCACCCAGCTGATCGAGAAGCAGGTCCGCAATGAATTGCGCGAGCAGTTCGCGACGACGCTGCCCCGATTCGATCTCATGTCGCAACTCGAGCGTGCACCCGAAGGGCTCAAGATGAACGAGCTCTCGCGACGCATGATGGTCACCGGCGGCAACGTCACCGGCATCACCGACCAGCTGGTCACGGAAGGGCTGGTGGAGCGTGTCGACGTCGCAGGCGACCGCCGTGCATGGCGCGTTCGCCTCACGACGCGGGGCCGCAAGCTCTTCAACGACATGGCACAGCAGCACGAGGCATGGATCTGCGATGCCTTCGCCGCGCTGAACAGCAAGGAAATCGCCCAATTGCACAAGCTGCTGGGCAAGGTCAAGCAACATTCACATCAACAATTGGCGGAGGCTCTATGAAGCATTACATCGGCGCGGACAGTCCCATGCGCGCGCAGTTCGAACCCAAGGCCGGCTACGTGGCCACGCATTTCTCGTGGTCTTTCGACGCTGGCGTCGGCACGATCACGCTGAACCGACCGGAGCGCAAGAACCCGCTGACCTTCGATTCGTACGCGGAACTGCGCGACTTGTTTCGCGCACTGAGCTTCGCCACCGACGTGAAGGCGATCGTGGTGACTGGTGCGGGCGGCAACTTCTGCTCCGGCGGTGACGTGCACGAGATCATCGGGCCGCTGACCCGCATGCGCATGCCGGAACTGCTGGAGTTCACGCGCATGACGGGTGACCTCGTGAAGGCGATCCGCCACTGCCCGCAACCCATCGTGGGCGCGATCGACGGCGTCTGCGCCGGGGCCGGCGCGATGATCGCCCTGGCTTGCGACCTTCGCTATGGGACGCCTTCCACGCGCACCGCATTCCTGTTCACCCGCGTCGGACTCGCGGGCGCCGACATGGGCGCGTGCGCGCTCCTGCCTCGCGTCATCGGCCAGGGGCGTGCCTCCGAACTGCTCTTTACCGGCCGCGCGATGACGGCTCAGGAAGGGCACGCATGGGGCTTCTTCAATGCGTTGCACGAGAGCGGTGCCCTTGTCGGCGCCGCCACCGCGATGGCCCGCGAGTTGGCCGAAGGCCCGAGCTTTGCGCATGGCATGACCAAGACCATGCTGTCGCAGGAATGGTCGATGACGATCGACCAGGCCATCGAAGCCGAGGCCCAGGCTCAAGCGATCTGCATGCAGACCGAGGACTTCAAGCGCGCCTACGAAGCCTTCGCCGCGAAGCGCAAGCCCGTGTTCGGAGGGGATTGATCCATGGCTGCATCTGCTGTCGATCCCTCCACGGGGCACTTGGCGCTGCCCTTCTTCGAAGAGGCGCATCGAACGCTCGCGCGCGAACTCCTGCCTTGGGCCGCAGCCCAGTCCGTGGACGAGCACGACGACCGCGCGGCCTGCCGCGACTGGGTCCGGAGGCTGGGCGATGCTGGCTGGCTGCGCTACTGCGTGCCCGCTGCTTCGGGTGGCGCGCTCGACAAGCTCGATTCGCGTGCCCTCGTGCTGCTGCGCGAGACGCTGGCGTTCCACTCTCCACTGGCTGACTTCGCATTCGCGATGCAGGGCCTGGGCAGCGGTGCCATCACGCTGGCAGGCACTGCTGCGCAGCATGCGGACTATCTCGCGCCCGTCGGGCGCGGCGACAAGATCGCGGCCTTCGCGCTCAGCGAACCCGAAGCGGGCTCGGACGTCGGTGCCATGGCGATGCGCGCCGAGGAAACGGCTGACGGCTGGCGCCTGACGGGTGAGAAGACCTGGATCAGCAACGGCGGCATCGCCGACTTCTATTGCGTGTTCGCAAAGACCGATCCGACCGCCGGCGCCCGCGGGATCACCGCCTTCATCGTCGATGCCAAGACGCCCGGACTCGACACGTCGGCGCACATCGACGTCATGGCGCCGCATCCGCTCGCGACCCTGCGTTTCGACGGTTGCGTGGTGCCGCGCAGTGCCCAATTGGGCGAGTTGCACGGCGGCTTCAAGCTTGCGATGCGCACGCTCGACATCTTCCGCGCGTCGGTCGCCGGCGCCGCGCTCGGGATGGCTCGCCGCGCGTTGTCCGAGGCCGTTCAATACACGCGGAAGCGAAAGATGTTCGGCCAGACGCTGGCAGACTTCCAGCTCACGCAGGCGAAGCTCGGCGAGATGGCGGCGTTGATCGACGCTGGTGCGCTGCTGACTTATCGCGCCGCGTGGATGCGTGACGACAGCGAACGCCGCGGCGAGGCTCCGGTGGGCGACCTGACCGCTGCCGCGGCCATGGCCAAGATGACCGCAACCGAGAACGCAAGCCGCGTGATCGACATGGCACTTCAAATGCACGGCGGCCTCGGCGTCAAGGTCGGCACGAAGGTCGAAAGCCTCTATCGCGACATCCGCTCGCTGCGCATCTACGAAGGCGCGACGGAAGTGCAACAACTCATCATCGGCAAATCCGTATTGAGGGCCAAATGACTTCAAGTGCGCAGATCGATCGCTTTGTACATGACCGGCTCCCGCCGGCGGATCAACTACCGATCTTCCGGTACGACCTGCCCGAACTTCAGTTGCCGGACCGCTTGAATCTGGTGGAAGAGCTGCTGGACAAGGCGGCCTCCAAGGGCTTCGCCGACAAGCCGATGCTGCGTTCACCGAGCCAGACCTTGACTTATGCCGAGGCGGCGGTCGAAGTCAACCGCATCGCCCAGGTGCTGACCGAAGACCTCGGCCTGGTGCCGGGCAATCGCGTGCTGCTGCGAGGCGGAAACTCGATCGCCATGGCGCTGTCATGGCTCGGCGTGGTCAAGGCCGGGATGATTGCCGTCGCCACGATGCCCCTGCTGCGCGCGAAGGAGCTGGGAGAGATCCTGGAGAAGGCGCAGCCTGCCGTCGCGCTTTGCGACGGGAAGCTGCTCGACGAGCTTCAGGCGGCGCAACTGCAGCATCCCGTTCTGAAGACGATCGTGGCATTCAACCAGTCAGACGTACCAGACTCGCTATCGGCGCGCGCGGCTGGCAAGAACGGCGCCTTCAATGCGTGTCCAACCTCTGCCGACGACATCGCACTGCTTGCCTTCACGTCCGGAACGACAGGCAAGCCCAAGGCGCCGGTCACCACGCATCGAGACGTGCTGGTGATGTGCGAGACCTGGCCGCGCCATGTCCTGCGGGCTCGCAGCGACGACGTCGTGATCGGCTCTCCGCCGTTGGCATTCACTTTCGGGTTGGGCGGATTGTTGATCTTCCCGATGTACGCGGGCGCCTCCGTGTACTTTCACGATGTGCCGTACACGCCCGAATCGATGGTGCAGGTGATCCGCAACGTCGGCGCGACCATCAGCTACACAGCGCCCACGTTCTATCGGCAGATGGCCGCGTTCGCGAAAGAGGCCGGCGTGCCGAGTCTCCGCATCAGCGTCAGCGCCGGCGAGGCACTGCCAGATGCGACACGTCAACTCTGGAAGCAGGCGACCGGCCTGGAGATGCTCGATGGCATCGGCGGAACCGAGGTATTTCACATCTACATTTCCGCTGCGGGAGACGAAATCCGTCGTGGAGCGGTGGGAAGAGCCGTTCCGGGATTCACCGCCAAGATCGTCGACGATGAGGGCAATGAAGTCCCCCGAGGCACGGTGGGCAAGCTGGCCATCATCGGCCCCGTGGGTTGTCGCTATCTCGACGACGCCCGCCAGGCGGACTACGTGCGGAATGGATGGAACTACCCTGGCGATGCGTTTGTCGAGGACGAGGACGGATACTTCTTCTACCAGTCCCGCGCTGACGACATGATCGTCACGGCGGGCTACAACGTCGGCGGCCCGGAGGTCGAGGACGCTCTCCTCAAACACCCGGCCGTGGCTGAATGCGGCGTGATCGGCAAACCCGATGAAGAGCGCGGCATGATCGTCAAGGCCTTCTGCGTGCTCAAGCCCGGCCATGCCGGTGACGCTGTCATGGTCAAGGCACTCCAAGACCACGTCAAGGCGACTATCGCGCCTTTCAAATACCCCCGGGAGATCGAATTCGTGGCGAGCCTGCCGCGAACCGAGACCGGGAAACTCCAACGATTCAAACTGAGGCAATTGGCATGATCAAATTTCTGCAACCCCCGGGCTGGGCTCCTCCGAAGGGCTATGCCAACGGCGTCGCCGCCCGCGGAACCATGGTGTTCGTCGGCGGACAAATCGGTTGGAATGCACAACAGCAGTTCGAATCGGATGACTTCATCGAACAAACGGGCCTCGCGCTGCGAAACATCGCCGCAGTGCTGCGCGAGGCTGGTGCAGGACCGGAGCACATGGTGCGTATGACGTGGTACGTGACCGACCGGGACGAATACAACCGCCGATTGGGCGAGCTCGGCCCTGTCTACCGCGACGCCATGGGAAAGAACTTCCCGGCAATGACCTGCGTGCAGGTTGCAGCACTCGTCGAATCGCGCGCCAAGGTTGAGATTGAAGTGACGGCCGTAGTGCCTGACTAGGCTTCAGCCCTTGCGCACATAGAGACGTGCCGCCCGCCCGCCGCCCAGATGCCGAAGTGCAGCTGGGCGCATAGCTCTTTCCGCGGCGCTCAGCGGCAGAGATCAATTGTCAATTGCGCGCCGCTTGGACGACCAAAAAAAAGCCCACCAAAGTGGGCTTTTTCAATCAGCGATTTGTCGCCGAAAATTTGGTTGCGCGAGCAAGATTTGAACTTGCGACCTTTGGGTTATGAGCCCAACGAGCTACCAGGCTGCTCCATCGCGCGGCAAGATAGAATTATAGCTTATTCTGCAGCGTTTTGCTCGTCTGCAGCTGCTTCATTTACTTCAGGACGATCCACCAGTTCGACCAGCGCCATCGGCGCGTTGTCGCCCACACGGAAACCCATTTTCAGGATGCGCGTATAGCCGCCAGGACGAGCCTGGTAGCGAGGACCGAGTTCGCCGAAGAGCTTCACGACGCTGTCGCGATCACGCAGGCGGTCGAATGCCAAGCGCTTGTTGGCGACCGTCGGCTTCTTGGCCAGGGTGATCATTGGCTCGATGACGCGACGCAGTTCCTTGGCCTTCGGGACCGTGGTCTTGATGACTTCGTGCTCGATGAGCGAGTTCATCATGTTCTGCAGCATCGCGAGGCGGTGCGAGCTGGTGCGGTTGAGTTTGCGGAGTCCGTGTCCGTGACGCATGGTGCTTTCCTTTACTTTATAAAAACAGGCAGCCGTGTCAGGTACTGCCCGGTGCACAGGCCCCTATGGGCCATATCTAAAAAATCAACGCTTGTCGAGACCAGCCGGGGGCCAGCTTTCGAGCTTCATGCCCAAGGTCAGGCCGCGCGAGGCAAGCACTTCCTTGATTTCGTTGAGTGACTTGCGCCCCAAATTCGGGGTCTTGAGCAACTCATTTTCGGTCCGCTGGATCAGGTCACCGATGTAGTAGATATTCTCCGCCTTCAGGCAGTTCGCGGAGCGCACGGTGAGTTCAAGCTCGTCGACTGGACGCAGCAGAATCGGATCGAACTGCTGGGCGCTGCGCGGCGCCGGCGCATCGAATGCAGCCAATTCGCCACCTTCGAGTTGAGCGAACACAGCCAATTGCTCTACCAGGATCTTGGCCGAAGCGCGGACCGCGTCCTCAGCGGTGATCGCGCCGTTGGTTTCGATTTCAACGAGCAGCTTGTCGAGGTCCGTGCGCTGTTCGACGCGAGCGCTTTCAACGGTATAGCTCACGCGCTTGACCGGCGAGAACGAGGCATCGAGGACGATGCGGCCAATCGACTTGGTCGGCTCATCCGCGTAACGGCGCATCGTTCCGGGCACGTAGCCGCGACCCTTTTCAACCTTGATCTGCATATCGAGCTTGCCGCCTTGCGACAGATGCGCGATCACATGATCGGGATTGATGATCTCGACGTCATGGGGCGTCTGGATGTCCGAAGCCGTGACAGCACCTTCGCCGTCCTTGCGCAGGCTCAGCGTGACCTCGTCGCGGTTGTGCAGCTTGAACACCACACCCTTCAGGTTCAGCAGAATGTTGACGACGTCTTCCTGCACGCCATCGATGGACGAGTACTCGTGCAGCACGCCCGCAATCGTGACTTCGGTCGCCGAATAGCCGACCATGGACGACAGCAGAACACGGCGCAGTGCGTTGCCAAGTGTGTGGCCATAGCCACGCTCGAAAGGCTCGAGCGTCACCTTGGCCCTGTTGGGCGCGAGTTGCTCGACCTGAATGGTCTTGGGTTTCAGCAGGGTGGTTTGCATGCAGACTTCCTCTCAATACCCCCGGCTCGTTACACCGGTAAGGCTGGTGAAGCACCTGCCTTGCAGCAAAGCTCAAGGCAGGAACGTGAATAAAAACATCGGCCTTCTTCGACGGGCTCCATGGAAGCCATGGGCGAAGGCAGATAGATCAACGCGAATACAGTTCGACGATCAGCGATTCGTTGATGTCGGCCGCGAACTCGTCGCGATCGGGAACCTTCTTGAAGGTGCCTTCGGCCTTGTCGGCATTCACTTCCACCCAAGCCGGAATACCGACCTGTTGAGCCAGTTGAAGTGCTTCGACAATGCGGTTCTGTTTCTTGGACTTGTCGCGAACCGCAATTACGTCGCCAGTCTTGACCAAGTACGACGGAATATTGACGGACTGGCCGTTCACCGTGATCGCCTTGTGCGACACGAGTTGCCGTGCTTCTGCGCGGGTCGAACCGAAGCCCATGCGATAGACGACATTGTCCAGGCGCGATTCGAGAATGAACAGCAGGTTGGCACCCGTATTGCCACGGCGACGATCGGCTTCCTCGAAGTAGCGGCGGAACTGCTTTTCGAGCACGCCGTACATGCGCTTGACCTTCTGCTTTTCGCGCAGTTGGAGGCCAAAATCCGAGGTACGCTGACCGGACGTGCGGCCGTGCTGGCCGGGCTTCGAATCGAACTTGGCCTTGTCCTGGATCGAACGACGGGCGCTCTTCAGAAACAGGTCGGTGCCTTCGCGCCGGGAGAGTTTGGCCTTCGGGCCGAGATAGCGTGCCACTTGATCTTCCTTTGTGTCATCTGCCGCAGGGGACTGCGGGAGCCATCAGCGGCGTGCCGATGGCGGTGGGCTTGTTAAAAAAGCAAATGCGCAGCCGCTGCGAAGCGGGCTGCGCCGGACGTCTTCGCTTTAGATGCGACGACGCTTCTGCGGACGGCAGCCGTTATGCGGCACTGGGGTCACGTCGGCAATGGAATTGATCCGGATACCGAGTGCGGCGAGTGCGCGCACCGACGATTCGCGACCTGGGCCAGGCCCCTTGATCTCGACGTCGAGGTTCTTGATGCCTTGCTCGACCGCGGCGCGCCCGGCAACTTCCGAGGCGACCTGCGCAGCGAACGGAGTCGACTTGCGGGAGCCCTTGAAGCCCTGACCGCCAGAAGACGCCCACGACAGGGCGTTGCCCTGACGGTCAGTGATCGTGATGATCGTGTTGTTGAACGAAGCGTGCACGTGAGCAATTCCGTCGGCAACGTTCTTGCGAACCTTCTTGCGGACGCGCTGTGCAGCGTTGTTGGCAGGAGCTTTAGCCATGCTGGTCTATCCTTATTTCTTCAGAGACTGCGCGGCCTTGCGCGGACCCTTGCGAGTGCGGGCATTGGTGCGCGTGCGCTGGCCGCGCATTGGCAGGCCACGACGGTGACGGAAGCCGCGGTAGCAGCCGATGTCCATCAAGCGCTTGATGTTCATCGTCGTCTCGCGGCGCAGGTCGCCTTCGATCGTGAAGAGCGCGATCTGATCGCGGATCTTCTCGAGATCGGCGTCTGTCAGATCCTTGATCTTCTTCGAATACTCGATGCCGCTTGCTTCGCAAATCTTGCGAGCGCGCGTGCGACCGATGCCGAAAATGGCGGTCAAACCGATTTCAGCGTGCTTGTGCGGCGGAATGTTGATGCCAGCAATACGTGCCATGTGCGTCCTCTAATACTCTATCAATCAACCCTGGCGCTGCTTGTGGCGCGGGTCGGTACAGATCACACGCACCACACCCTTGCGGCGGATGATCTTGCAATTACGGCAAATGGTTTTGACCGAAGCCGAAACTCTCATTTCATTCTCCTAAAACTCTGTTCAACCCGGCGACTCATTTCGCCCGAAACACAATACGCGCCCGGCTCAAGTCATAGGGCGTCAACTCAACGGTGACCTTGTCACCAGGAAGGATGCGGATGTAATGCATCCGCATCCTTCCGGAAATATGTCCAAGAACGACATGCCCATTTTCGAGCTTCACCCGGAAAGTTGCGTTGGGAAGGTTTTCTAGAACCTCACCCTGCATCTGGATGACATCGTCCTTCGACATCTACACCTACGAAGTCTTGAAATTGGCTTTCTTTAGCAGTGACTCGTACTGCTGAGACATCATGTAGTTCTGTACTTGGGCCATGAAGTCCATCGTGACGACCACGATGATCAACAGGGAGGTGCCGCCAAAATAGAACGGCACGTTGTATTTCAGGATCAGGAACTCAGGCAGCAAGCAAACGAAGGTGATATACACCGCGCCAGCCAGCGTCAGGCGAACCAGGATCTTGTCAATATAGCGCGCGGTTTGATCTCCCGGCCGTATGCCTGGAATGAATGCACCGCTCTTCTTCAGGTTGTCGGCAGTCTCACGACTGTTAAACACCAGCGCCGTGTAGAAGAAGCAGAAAAACACGATGGCACTGGCGTAAAGCAGCACATAGATGGGCTGCCCAGGCCTCAGCGCACTGGCGACGTCCTTGATCCAACGCATGCTCTCACCGGTGCTGAACCAACCCACGACCGTAGTGGGCAGCAGAATGATGGACGACGCAAAGATCGGCGGGATCACACCGGCCATGTTCAGCTTGAGGGGCAGGTGTGACGATTGACCGCCATACACCTTGTTGCCCACCTGACGCCGCGCATAGTTCACTAGGATTTTGCGCTGACCGCGTTCGACAAAGACGACGAAATACGTCACCAGTACAACCACGGCCACAATGAACAGTGCGACCAACACGTTCATGGCGCCCGTACGAACGAGTTCGAGCAGTCCCCCGATAGCGTTGGGTAACCCCGCCGCAATGCCGGCGAAAATCAGGATCGAGATCCCGTTGCCCAGTCCGCGCTCCGTGATTTGCTCACCCAGCCACATCAGGAACATCGAGCCAGCCGTGAGGCTAATCATCGCGGTAAGGCGGAAACCGAAGCCAGGTGAAATCACCAGACCGGCCGACGACTCCAAAGCGACTGCAATGCTGAAAGATTGGAAGAGTGCCAGAGCCAGCGTACCGTAACGCGTGTACTGGGTAATCTTGCGGCGACCGGCCTCACCTTCCTTTTTCAGTTGCTCGAAGGTCGGCACAACGTAGGTCATCAATTGCATGATGATCGACGCAGAGATGTAAGGCATGATGCCCAACGCGAACACAGTAAAGCGCGAAAGGGCGCCGCCCGAGAACATGTTGAACAGGCTCAGAATGCCGCCTTGCTGGCCCTGGAACAGCTGCGCCAGTTGGTCCGGATTGATACCCGGCACCGGGATGTGCGCCCCGATGCGATAGACCACGAGCGCAAGCAGCAAAAAGACAAGCCGGCGACGCAAGTCACCGAATTTGCCCGTTTTTGCGAGCGTTGCCGCGTTGGTTGCCACGAAGAGCTTCTTTCAGTCCGTGTATTTAGGCGACGCTGCCGCCAGCGGCTTCGATCGCGGCCTTGGCGCCGGCAGTCGCGCCGATTCCTGTCAGCTTGACGGCCTTGGTGATCTCACCAGATTTGATGACCTTGACCACCTTTGCGATCTGGCCCACCAGACCGGCTTGCTTGAGCGCCAGCACGTCGACTTCGGCCAGGCCGAGTTTTTCGAGCGAGGTCAGTGTCACTTCGGCGTTGTACTTCAGCAAATGCGACTTGAAGCCACGCTTCGGCAGCCGACGCTGCAGAGGCATCTGCCCACCTTCGAAGCCGACCTTGTGGAAACCGCCTGCGCGCGACTTCTGACCCTTGTGACCGCGACCTGCAGTCTTGCCGAGGCCGGAGCCGATACCACGGCCGACGCGGCGCTTGGCGTGCTTGGCGCCGGCTGCCGGCTTGATGCCATTGAGTTCCATATTCGTCTCTCTCAGCGACTCTTTTAGAGCACTTTGACCAGATAACTGATCTTGTTGATCATGCCGCGCACAGCGGGCGTGTCCTGCAGTTCGCTCACACTATTCAGCTTGCGCAGCCCCAGGCCGCGCACGGTGGCGCGATGCGATTCCTTGGTGCCGATCGGGCTCTTGACCAATTGCACCTTCAATGTTTGTTGTTGCGTCGTCATCTCGGTACTCCCGGTTTAGGCGAAGAGTTCTTCGACGGTGAGGCCACGCTTGGCAGCCACTTCGGACGCCGTGGTCGAGTTCTTCAACCCGTCCAGCGTGGCGCGGACCATGTTGTAAGGATTCGACGAACCATGGCTCTTCGCCACGATGTCGGTGATGCCCATTACTTCGAAGACCGCGCGCATCGGACCGCCGGCAATGATGCCGGTACCCTTCGGTGCCGGAATCATGACCACCGAGGCGGCGCCGTGATGGCCCGTGACGCGGTGATGGAGCGTACCGTTCTTGATCGAAATCTTCGCCAGATTGCGACGAGCCTCTTCCATCGCCTTTTGCACAGCAGCAGGCACTTCCTTCGACTTGCCCTTGCCCATGCCGACGCGGCCATCGCCGTCACCCACTACGGTGAGCGCTGCGAAACCGAGAATACGACCACCCTTCACCACTTTGGTGACGCGGTTGATCGCGATCATCTTCTCGCGCAAACCGTCTTCGGGGCCTTCGTTCTGCGTTCTTGCCTGAATCTTTGCCATTTTGAATCTCGTGTCCGGTTAGAACTGCAGGCCAGCTTCGCGAGCGGCATCGGCCAGCGCCTTGACGCGGCCGTGATAGGCGAAACCTGCGCGATCGAAAGCGACCTTCTCGACGCCGGCAGCCTTCGCCTTTTCAGCGATGCGCTTGCCGATGGCGGTTGCCGCAGCGGCGTTGCCACCCTTGCCGGAACCGCCCAGCGAGGCGCGCACCTCGGCTTCGGCCGTCGATGCGGAAGCAATCACCTTGGTGCCGTCGTCGGAAATGACGGTGGCGTAGATGTGCAGATTGGTGCGGTTCACCGTCAGGCGCGCCACGCCTTGCGTTGCAATGCGAATACGGGTCTGGCGCGAGCGGCGAAGACGCTGTGCTTTTTTGGTCAACATCATTTTGCTGCCCCTTACTTCTTCTTGGTCTCTTTGATCACGATCTTCTCGTCCGCGTAGCGGATGCCCTTGCCCTTGTAGGGCTCTGGCGGACGAATAGCCCGGATCTCGGCGGCCACTTGGCCGACGCGTTGGCGGTCGGCGCCCTTGATGATCACTTCGGTCGGGGTCGGCGTCGCGACCGTAATACCTTGCGGCATGTCCTTATTCACCGGATGCGAGTAACCAACCTGCAAATTCAGCTTGGCACCCTGCGCTTGAGCCTTGTAGCCGACGCCGACCAGGCTGAGCTTCTTTTCGAAACCCTTGGTCACGCCGAGCACCATGTTGTTTACCAACTGACGAACCGTGCCGCTCATCGCATTGGCTTCACGCGATTCGTTGGCAGGCTCAAAGCTGAGCTTGCCATCTTTGTTGACGATATTCACCAGCGCATTGCGCGCCAGGTTGAGCGTGCCGCCCGAACCCTTGACGCTGATCTGGTCGTCCTTGATCGATACATCCACGCCTGCGGGGATGGCGACCGGCATTTTTCCTACTCGGGACATTTCAGTTTCTCCTCGATGTCTCGGTTAGGCGACGTAGCACAGCACTTCGCCGCCGACACCGGCAGCGCGCGCCTTGCGGTCGGTCATCACGCCCTTCGGAGTCGTGACGATCGCAACGCCGAGGCCGTTCTGGACTTGCGGAATAGCGGCACTGGCCTTGTAGACGCGCAGGCCGGGACGACTCACGCGCTCAATGCGCTCAATCACAGGGCGACCAGCGTAATATTTCAGTGCGATTTCGAGTTCGCTTTTGCCGGCTTCGGTCTTGACCTTGAAGCCGTCGATGTAGCCCTCGTCCTTAAGGACCTGTGCGATCGCAACCTTCACCTTGGAAGACGGGACCGACACGGTGGGCTTCGCCACCATCTGCGCGTTACGGATACGCGTCAGCAGGTCGGCAATGGGATCACTCATGCTCATGTTGTTTGCTCCTGCCTGGCTTACCAGCTGGCCTTGGTGACACCAGGGATGTCGCCATTGAAAGCCAGTTCGCGGATCTTGGCGCGGGCCAGACCAAATTGGCGGAAGGTGCCGCGCGGACGACCGGTGATTTCGCAACGGTTGCGCTGACGGGTCGGATTGGCGTTACGCGGAAGCTTCTGCAGACCCAGACGGGCGGCTGCGCGCTCTTCGTCGCTCTTCTTCGCGTCGTTGGCGATCGCCTTCAGTTCCGCGTGCTTGGCGGCGTACTTTGCGACCAGTTTTTCTCGCTTGAGCTCGCGCTCGATCAAAGCTACTTTAGCCACAAACCACCTCAGTTCTTGAACGGGAAACGGAAGCCAGCGAGAAGCGCCTTGGCTTCTTCGTCGGTCTTTGCCGTCGTCGTGATGCTGATATTGAGGCCGCGCAGCGCATCGACCTTGTCGTACTCGATCTCAGGAAAGATGATCTGTTCCTTGACCCCGATGTTGTAGTTCCCACGACCATCGAAAGCACGACCCGAGATACCGCGGAAATCGCGAACGCGCGGCAGCGCAACGGTCACGAAACGATCGAGAAATTCATACATTTGCACGCCGCGCAGCGTGACCATGCAGCCAATTGGCTGGTTCTCGCGAATCTTGAATCCTGCAATCGCCTTCTTCGACTTGGTCACCACAGGCTTCTGGCCAGCAATCTTGGTCAGATCAGCGACGGCGTTGTCGAGCACCTTCTTGTCGGCAACCGCTTCACCCACACCCATGTTGAGGGTGATCTTGGTCAAGCGCGGAACCTGCATCGGCGAGGTGTAGCCGAACTTTTCGGTCAGGTCTTTCGCGACTTTTTCGCGATAGTGTTGTTGGAGACGAGCCATGTGAGTACCCCTTAGGCGGCCTTGATTTCTTCGCCGCTGGACTTGAAGACGCGCACGCGCTTGCCGTCCGTGACCTTGATGCCCACGCGATCGGCCTTGCCGGTCGCAGCATTGAAGATCGCCACGTTGGATTGGTGAATCGGCATGGCCTTCTCGACGATGCCACCGGTCGTACCCTTCAGGGGGTTCGGCTTGGTGTGCTTCTTGACGAGGTTGATGCCGTCGACGATGACAAACGAGTCATCCTTGCGCAGCGACACAGTGCCACGCTTGCCTTTGTCGCGCCCGGCCAACACGATGACCTGGTCGCCTTTGCGAATCTTGTTCATGGCACTGTCCTTACAGAACTTCAGGTGCCAACGACACGATCTTCATGAACTTTTCAGTACGCAGTTCGCGCGTGACCGGTCCAAAGATACGGGTGCCGATGGGCTCCAACTTGGCATTGAGCAGCACAGCCGCATTGCCATCGAACTTAACGAGCGAGCCGTCACTGCGACGGATGCCCTTGGCGGTGCGAACCACCACTGCGCTGTAGATCTCGCCCTTCTTGACGCGACCCCGCGGAGCGGCTTCCTTAATGCTGACCTTGATGACATCGCCCACGCTGGCGTAACGCCGCTTGGAGCCACCGAGCACCTTGATACACAGGACGGATTTCGCGCCCGTGTTGTCGGCCACATCGAGCCGGGATTCAGTTTGGATCATTTCGTGATATTCCCAACTTGTACCGCTTCACCGGCCCGGACAACTCCGAAACGACTCAACGATCAGTCTTGGGCCCGTCGTCCACGCACCAAAACCACTTCGATGCGCTTCCGCTGGGCAGAAGCTTCGCCTTTCTGAAGCGAAGCCCGCGATTGTTGCACAGCATTTGTCGACCGTCAACACCTTGCGTTGCGATGGGGCCCTACCCCGTAGACTTCCGGCCGTGCGCGTCCAACATTCGATCTCGTTCACCCGGCGCCAATGGCTGCTCTCCGCGGCGGCAATTGCGGGCGGAGCCCTCGGTTGCAAAAGCGGAATCTGCGCAACTACCGGCCCGGAGCGTCTGCGTCTCGTAGCCGAAGCGCGTTGGCCACATCGCCTCGCCTTTCAGGGAACAGCCGTCGGCGGCCTTTCAGGCATCGACTACGACACCGAAAGACGTGAGTACTTGCTTCTGAGCGACGATCGATCAGATTTGAATCCCGTTCGGTTTTACGGCATGCATTGGACGCCTGGGAAGGACGATGGCGCCCCCCAATTGACCGCCGTGGTGGTATTAAAACAGTCAAACAACACACCGTGGCCGGCCAGGCGCCATGCGCCTGAAGCCGTGCCGGTCCCCGATCCGGAATCCATCAGATGGCGTCCAGGCACCGGGACGTTGCTCTGGACCAGCGAGGGCGATGAGCGGCGCGGTTTCGGTCCCGCGCTCTACGAGTCGAATCCGGACGGCGCGCTGGTCCGCGAGATTCCGCTTCCGGTCATGTTTCAGCCGTCCGCTGACGGCCGACACGGCGCCCGCGACAACCTCGGCCTTGAGGGACTCGCGCTGACGCCCGACAATCGGCACGCCTGGGTGGCCATGGAAAACGCGCTGATTCAGGACGGCCCGATTCCTACGCTCGCCGGGGTGGGCGGTCCTTGCCGATTCACGCGGATCAAGATTTCGACAGGAGTGGTCGATCGCCAGATCGCCTACGTGCCAGACGCCATTCCGACACGGCCACTCATACCCTGGACGCATGCCGACAACGGCGTCAGCGAAGTGCTGATGATCGACGTCAACCGCATGCTGGTGCTCGAACGCGCCTATGCCACCGGGGTCGGCAACTCGGTCCGTCTCTATGAAATAGATACCCGGGACGCCACCGATATCTTGGCCGTCGAAGCCCTCACGCCGGACAATCATCGGTCTGCGCCAAAGAAACTGGTCGCCGATTTAGCTTCGCTCGGGCTGTCGCGCGTGGACAACACCGAAGGCCTCTGCTGGGGTCCCAATTTGCCGAACGGCAACCGACTGCTGGTCGCGGTGAGCGACGACAATTTCAATCCGCTGCAGATCACCCAGTTCGCAGCATTCGAATTCACCGGATAAGTCATGAATATCGCCGTCACCTTCCTGCCCCGCCGGGAACCGACCCCCCTGCCGCCCATCGGCTTCATCGGCGGAGGAAACATGGCCAGCGCCATCATCGGGGGGCTCGTGAAACAGGACGTTCCTGCGAACGCCTTCGAAGTCGTCGAACCCTTTGACGAAGCGCGCGCAAGGCTGGCTCACGATTTCGGCATCAACGCCCAGGCGGAAGCCAGTACAGCGCTGGCGCGCTGCGAAGTCGTCGTGTGGGCGGTCAAACCGCAGACTTTCGCGACGGCCGCGCAGGCCGTACGCGGACTGGCAGCGAACGCCCTGCACCTCAGCGTCGCGGCCGGGATTCCGTCAGACAGCATCGCGCGCTGGCTCGCCACGGAGCGGGTGGTCCGCGCAATGCCCAATACCCCCGCCCTCATCGGCCAAGGAATGACCGGCCTGTTCGCGCGCGACGCCGTCGACAGCGAAGGTCGCAAGCTCGTCGAACAGGTCCTGGCCCCCACAGGCGACCTGATGTGGGTCGACGCCGAGGCCGCACTCGACGCAGTGACGGCGGTTTCCGGCTCCGGTCCGGCGTACGTGTTCTATTTCATCGAGGCCATGACGGAGGCCGGCGTCGAACTCGGACTGACGGCCGAACAGGCGCATCGACTCGCCGTGGGAACTTTCTCCGGCGCCTCGGCCCTGGCGAGCAATGCGACCGAACCGCCTTCAGTCCTGCGTGAACGCGTGACATCCAGGGGCGGCACAACCTACGCCGCGATCACCGCCTTGGAGAACGCTGAAGTCAAGGCGAAATTCAAGGACGCAATCCGCGCGGCGCACAAGCGCGCTGCTGAACTTGGCGAGGAGTTCGGAAAAGGCTGATCCCCAACCCGAGGCTCAGGCTTCGGCGGTCGACGGCCGCCTCAACGCAGCAAGTAGCCTGCCGCGACGCCCGCAAATACGGTGAAGCCCAGCCAATGATTGAGTCGGAAGGCCTTGAAACACCCGTCGCGGGTGCGATCGTGAATCAGGCGCCAGTGCCATAGCGCCTGTGCACCGGCGATGGCTATCGCCACATGAAAGACTGCGCCCAGCGATCTACCGGCACCGGCGGCGGCCCATACAGCCAGAAAGATCGCATAGCTCACCATGACCATCGCGACATCGAAGCGCCCGAATGTGATAGCCGAGGTCTTCATGCCGATCTTCAGATCGTCGTCGCGATCCACCATTGCGTATTCGGTGTCGTACGCCAGCACCCAGAACAAGTTGCCGGCGAGCAGCCACCAGGCGAGTTCAGGCACGCTGCCGCGCACGGCCGCAAACGCCATCGGAATGCCGAAGCTGAACGCGATGCCCAGGACAGCCTGCGGAATCGACACAAACCGCTTGGCAAACGGATAGATCAGCGTCACGGCAAGCGCAGCGAAGGACAACAGAACCGCGAAACGATTGGTCGTCAGGACCAGCGCAAAGGCGGCGAGCGCCAGGACCGCGCCGACCGTAAGCGCCTCTCCGACAGAGATCGCACCGCTGGTGACTGGCCGCTGCGCCGTCCGCTTGACGTGACGATCGAAATCGCGGTCGGCCACATCGTTCACGCAGCAGCCCGCGCTGCGCATGAGGATGGTGCCTGCGACAAACACTGCGAGCAGATGCCACCCCGGCCATCCTTCGGCGGCGAACCACAATGCACCCAATGTCGGCCAAAGAAGCAGCAGCCACCCCGCTGGACGATTCCATCGGATCAGGTCGAGGTACAGCGCAAAGCGCCCGCGATGCGGCGCGGGCGCGGGTTGGAATGGCCCAGCGGCGGGCATCATGGGTGCGTCAGTCTTCAAGCAGGGAACGCAGCATCCAGGCCGTCTGGTCGTGCACAGTGCAACGCGCGGTCAGCATGTCCGCGGTCGGATCGTCGCCCGCTTCCTCGGCAACCGGAATGAATTCGCGCGCGATGCGCGAGACGGTTTCATGGCCCTTGACCAGGATGCGCACCATCTCCATGGCCTTGGGTGGGCTCTGCGGAACGTCAGGCACGGTCGCGATCTTGCTGAATTCGGCGTACGAGCCGGGCGCGTAGTGACCCAGCGCACGAATACGTTCGGCGATGACATCCGTCGAAGCCCACAGCTCGGTGTACTGGGTCATGAACATCGCGTGGAGCGAGTTGAAGTGCGGCCCTGTCACGTTCCAGTGGAAATTGTGTGTAGTGAGGTAGAGCGTGTAGGTATCCGCCAGCACGCGGCTCAACCCCTCGGCGATGGCGGCGCGATCCTGGCGCTCGATGCCGATGTTGATGATCGGTGCATTGCGGCTGCCCGACGCCTCCGCGACGACAACGCCACCCTTCTTGGGCACCTTTCCGGCAGACGGAGCGGCGGTGGCGGGAGACTTGGGTTTCTTCACGACTTTTGCCATGGCGGTGAGCTCTTTCTTCAAGTGAATTGACGTCTGGAAAGCCGCACTCTATCGCAGCCTTTGCGTCCGGCGGAGGTCCCGTTCGTAGGCCAATGGCGCGTTTTTCAGGAGAGGCGCTTGACGCCCGGCAACTCACAGGCATAGATCGCGTTTCGAAGCGCCGCAATGGCCTCGTAGCGCGTGAAGCTGCGCCGCCAGGCCAGCACCACGCGGCGCGTCGGCGGGTCTCCACCCTGCGTGTCGAGGACCGGGAGGTACCGCACGATCTGTTCCGGCTCCTTGCGCCCCTTGGACCGGGGCTTGAGGGCATCGGCCGGCACCGACAGGCGCGGCACGAGCGTGACGCCCATGCCGGAGGCCACCATGTGCTTGATGGTCTCGAGCGACGAGCCTTCGAAGCTCTTCCGGATGCCCTCGGCGTTGCTTGAAAAGCGAGCGAACTCCGGGCAAACCTCCAGCACGTGGTCGCGAAAACAGTGGCCGGTGCCGAGCAGGAGCATGGTCTCCTTCTTGAGTTCGTCGGAAGTCACGGACTCTCTGTTCGCCAGCGGATGATGGGCCGGCAATGCGGCCATGAAGGGCTCGTCGTAGAGCTGTGCCATGGCCAGGCCCGTATCCGGGAAGGGCTCGGCCATGATGGCGCAGTCGATCTCGCCTGAGCGCAGCATTTCGAGCAACTTGGCCGTGAAGTTCTCCTGCAGCACCAGCGGCATCTGCGGCGTGCGCGCGATGTTCTGGCGCACGAGGTCAGGCAGGAGGTACGGGCCGATGGTGTAGATCACACCGAGGTTCAACGGGCCGGACAGCGGGTCCTTTCCGCGCTTGGCGATTTCCTTGATGCTGGCCGCCTGGTCCAGCACGCTCTGGGCCTGCTGGACGATCTGTTCGCCGAGCGGCGTGACCGTGACTTCGCCAGCGCTGCGCTCGAACAACTTGACTTCGAGTTCGTCCTCCAGCTTCTTGATCGCCACGGACAGAGTCGGTTGCGACACGTAGCAGGCCTCTGCGGCCTTGCCGAAATGCCGCTCTCGCGCGACCGCGACGATGTATTTGAGTTCGGTCAGAGTCATAGAGAAATTATTGCTCGCCCCCAGGTTGGCTCACTTCGTGTAGCCGCCCACCCCCTACCGGGGGCAACACCGGTGGCCCGGCCAAGCCGGTTCCACGGTGTTTCCGGAACGGGCTGGCTTCGCTGGCCTGGTGATCATGCTTTCAGGTATTCGGCTTTGCTTCCTAGCCAGCGGTCTACGTGTTTTTGGGCCAGGTCGGGATGACGGTCCAGCATTTTGGGGGCCAGTTCGCGGGCCCAGTCTAGAAGGAGTGCATCGGTGGTGAGATCGGCGAAGCGGAGCAGCGGGGCGCCGGATTGGCGGGCGCCCAGGAATTCGCCGGGGCCGCGGATGTCCAGGTCGCGTCTTGCGATTTCGAAGCCGTCGCTGGTCTCGGCCATGGCCTTGAGACGGGCTCGGGCTGCTTCTCCGACTCGGCCGCCTTCATTGGGGGCGTAGAGGAGCACGCAGGCGGATGCGGCCGCGCCTCGACCGACGCGGCCTCGCAGTTGATGCAACTGGGACAGGCCGAAGCGCTCGGCGTGTTCGATCACCATCAGCGACGCATTGGGCACGTCGACGCCGACTTCGATCACTGTTGTGCTGACGAGCACCTGCAGGCGGCTGGCCGTGAAGCTCTCCATGACCACCTGCTTCTCGGCGGTGGGCATGCGCGAGTGCAAAAGGCCGACGCTGACTTCGGCGCCGAGCGCTTCGGCCAATTCGTCGCGGGTTTCGGTCGCGTTGCGCAGGTCCACGGCCTCGCTTTCCTCGATCAAGGGGCACACCCAGTAGACCTGACGACCCTGCTCGAGCTGGGCACGAATGCGGTCGATGACTTCGTCCCGCCGGTGATCCGCGACCAGCTTCGTGACGATCGGTGTACGGCCGGGCGGCAGTTCGTCGAGCGTGGACACGTCGAGGTCGGCGTAGTAGCTCATCGCGAGTGTTCTGGGAATCGGCGTGGCGCTCATCATCAGCAGATGCGGCTCGAAATCGCCGCTCGCCTTGCCGCGAAGGGCCAGCCGCTGGGCCACGCCGAAACGATGCTGCTCGTCGATGACTGCGAGCGCCAGGTTCTTGAAGCGCACCTTTTCGGAGATGACCGCGTGGGTGCCAACGACAAGGGCCGCCTCGCCACTCTCGACCGCAGCCATCATCGTGTCGCGCTCCTTTTTCTTCTGGCTGCCGGTGAGCCAGGCGACGCGCAGGCCGTGCTCGGCCAACAACGGATCGAGCCAGCCCACCAGCTTGCCGAAATGCTGGGCCGCGAGGATTTCGGTTGGCGCCATCAGCGCGCATTGGTAGCCCGCGTCGATGCAGCGTGCGGCAGCGAGCGCGGCCACGACGGTCTTGCCTGATCCGACATCGCCCTGGAGCAGCCTGTGCATCGGAATTTCTCGCGCGAGATCGCGCGTGATCTCGCCGCCGACACGCTGCTGTGCCCCCGTCAGCGCAAATGGCAGCGCAGCCAACAGATCGCGATGGAGTGCACCCCCGGATGCGTCGACTTCAAGGACCGGCGCGCGCTGGGCTGCGCGCGCACGTCGTGCCTGCAGTTGCGAAAGTTGCTGCGCCAGGAGTTCGTCCGCCTTGAGCCGTTGCCAGGCTGGATGGCTGTGATCCTCCAACGTGGCGATCGCGACATCGGGCGCTGGGTAGTGGAGAAAGGTGAGTGCGCGACGGAGGTCCCAAGCGCCTTGCGGGGCAGCGCCTGCCGGGAGCGTCTCGTCGAGCACAGCCCGTGCGAGGCCCGAGCGGACCTCGCGCCGCAAGACCGGCTGGGCCAGCCCTGCGATCGTCGAATAGACCGGCGTCAATGCTTCCGGCAACGCAGTGCCGGCAGCCTTGACGGCGGGGTGCATCATCTGGCGCCCCACGAATCCACCGCGCACTTCGCCCCGCACGCGCACCTTCGAGCCGACTGCAAGCTGCTTCTGCTGCGACGGATAGAAATTGAAGAAGCGTAATTGGCAGGTGTCGCTGCCGTCGTCGACGGTCACGATCAATTGGCGGCGCGGGCGAAAGACGACCTCGCTCTCGGTCACCACGGCCTCGATCTGCGCCATGTCGCCGTCGCGCGTGTCCGCCAGTCGAACGACGCGCGTTTCGTCCTCGTAGCGCATCGGCAAATAGAGTGCGAAATCGATGTCGCGCTGCAGGCCAAGCTTGCGAAGCGCGCGCTGGATGGCGCTCAGTCCCGTGCCGGGCGAGGGCGGCGGCGCTGCTGAAGGCTTTTCCGGGGACGAAGGCTTGGCGGCGACAGGCATGGGACAATTCTGCCCGCCTCTTCGCATTCATTCCGAATCCGTTCCCCCGCCTCCTTGGCACGGGCCTGTCCGGCCCTCAAGCACCATGCGCGACTTCACGCTTTCCCATTTCGATTTCGACCTGCCGCCCGAACTGGTGGCCCAGCATCCCGCCGCAGAACGCAGCGCTTCCCGACTTCTCGACGGCTCCGGCGACGCACCGGTCGACCGGATCTTCAGGGACCTTCCGTCGCTGCTCAGGCCTGGCGACCTGCTTGTCTTCAATGACACGCGCGTCGTCAAGGCGCGGCTCTTCGGCGAAAAGCCAACCGGCGGCAAACTCGAACTCCTCGTGGAGCGCGTGCTGCAAGGCGACGAAGTCGTCGCGCACATGAAAGTCAGCAAGAAGCCGCAGGTGGGCACCACGCTCACCATGGTCGGCGGCTTCAGTGCCAAGCTGCTCGGTCGCTGGCCGGAGGAAGACGGCGCCCTCTTCCGCTTCCGCTTCGAAAGCCCGTCGGGCGAAGACCCCTACGCATTGATGGCCCGCTGCGGCCACGTGCCGCTGCCGCCCTACATCACGCACACCGACTCTGCTGACGACGAAAGCCGCTACCAGACAGTGTTCGCCCGCGTGCCCGGCGCCGTGGCCGCGCCGACGGCAGCGCTGCATTTCGACCCGGCCCTGCTCGCCGAATTGGAAGCCCGCGGCGTGCAACGTGCCAACGTCACGCTTCACGTCGGCGCCGGCACCTTCCAGCCCGTCAAGACGGAGAACATCGCCGAGCACACGATGCACGCCGAGCGTTATGAAGTGCCCGCCGCCACCCAAAGTGCAATCGCCGAGGCCAAGGGCCGCGGCGGTCGCATCGTCGCCGTCGGCACCACCACCGTCCGCACGCTCGAATCGTGGGCCAAGAGCGGCGAGGCCGCCGGCGACACGCGCATCTTCATCACCCCCGGCTTTGCCTTCGAGCATGTCGATCTGCTCGTTACCAACTTCCACCTGCCCAAGAGCACGCTCATGATGCTGGTCAGCGCCTTCGCGGGCTACGAACACGTCATGGCGCTGTATGCCCACGCCATCCGCGAGCGCTACCGCTTCTTCAGTTACGGCGATGCGATGCTCCTCGCCAGAAAGCACTGATCCATGCTGAACTTCGAACTCCTCGCCACCGACCCGTCAAGCCACGCGCGGCGCGGCACGCTCACGCTGAACCACGGTGCCGTGCAGACACCCATCTTCATGCCCGTGGGCACCTACGGCACCGTCAAGGGCGTGATGCCGCGCAGTCTCGAAGAGATGGGCGCGCAGATCATCCTCGGCAACACCTTTCATCTCTGGATGCGCCCTGGCCTCGACGTGATGGCCAGCTTCGGCGGCCTTCATCAGTTCGAGAAGTGGAACAAGCCCATCCTCACTGACTCCGGCGGCTTCCAGGTGTGGTCGCTGGGCGCCATGCGCAAGATCAGCGAGGAAGGCGTGAAGTTCGCCTCGCCGGTCAACGGCGACAAGCTGTTTCTCACACCCGAAGTCTCGATGCAGATCCAGACCATCCTCAACAGCGACATCGTCATGCAGTTCGACGAATGCACGCCCTATGAGACACAAGGCCACATGACGACGGAAGCCGAGGCGCGCAAGTCCATGGAGCTCAGCCTGCGCTGGGCCCATCGCTGCCAGACCGAATTCGCGCGACTCGAAAACCCGAATGCGCTCTTCGGCATCGTCCAGGGCGGCATGTTCGAGAACCTGCGCGAAGAATCGCTCGCGAAGTTGGTGGACATGAATTTCCCGGGCTATGCGATCGGTGGCGTGAGCGTGGGCGAGCCCAAGGACGAAATGCTGCGCATCATGGCGCACACGCCGCACAAATTGCCGGCCGACAAGCCGCGCTATCTGATGGGCGTCGGCACGCCGGAGGATCTGGTCGAAGGCGTGGCACAGGGTGTCGACATGTTCGACTGCGTGATGCCGACGCGCAACGCCCGCAATGGCACGCTGTTCTCGCGCTATGGCGACCTCAAGATGCGCAATGCGCGCCACAAGAGCGATCCGCACCCGATCGACGCAAGCTGCACGTGTCATGCGTGCGCCGGCACGTCGGGCGTGCCGTGGAACGAGGGCGGCCGCGACGGCTTCAGCCGCGCCTACCTGCATCACCTCGACCGGTGCGGAGAGATGCTCGGGCCGATGCTCACGACCATCCACAACCTGCACTACTACCTGAGCCTGATGCGCGAGATTCGCGAAGCGCTCGACGCCGGCCGCTTCACCGAATTCCGCGCGCAGTTCAAGGCCGACCGCGCACGCGGCATTTAGGGCCTGTTCACACTACTTCCGGGGTCGCGAAGGGCCCAACTCCCAGACAGCGACTCTCCCGGCGCGAGGACCGCGCCGCCGAGTTCGCCCGGCCCGTGATGGCCCGACAGGTTGATCGCATCGGTGCACTGGCTCACCGGCTCGGCGCAGAAGTGATCTGCTCCGCGCGGGCAGTACAGCACGAAGAAATCGAACGGCGGCTCGGCCGACATCACCAGCGATCGCGCTTCATTGGGCCAATCGATGCGGGCCGTGCGCGACCAACCGGTGAAGTTGTTGTCCAGGTCGAGTTCTGACAGCAGCACCCCGTCGCGCAAGCGATCCGCCTCCGGCGTCGGCTCGAGCGCCACCGGCATCACCTCTGCATCGCCGCGCCACATGGCTGCGGTCGTCGTCTGCAAACGCGTGCCAGCGCGATGGGGGTAGTAGGGGTGATGGCCGATCCCGGCCGGCATGGGGGCCGTGTCGCGGTTGGTCAGCGTGACAGTGCAGCGCAGCCCGGAGGGATCGAGCTCGAACGATTGCGAAGCCTCGAAGCGCCAAGGCCACTGCGTGTCAGCTTCGACGGCGAGCTCGAGTCTGGCTTGGGTCGGCGAAGACTGAGCGACCTTCCAGGGCCGCATCCATCCGATGCCGTGCAGTGGGTGCTTGCCCGAAGGTCCGGCGGGGTGCCCCGTTGCGATCGCGATGTCGCGGCCTCCGAAGTGCGCGCGACCGTCCCTGATGCGGTTGCACCAGGGCAGGAGCGGAAAGCTCGCCATCGCGAAAGGATCTCGTCGCGCCAAGGCGTCGTCGGTCGCCGGTCGAAGCCAATGGAAGCGCGCGTCGGCCTGTTCGTCATAGAGCGCCCCGATGGCACCACCCAGTTCCGGCACCAGCACCAGCCGTACGGAGCCCGCGGAAAGCTGCACCAAGCTCGTCTTGTTCTCTTTCATGCGATTCGCACCATGGATCGTCGTGATCGCGGCATTCTCGTTCACACGGGTGGCAAAGCTGAACCGCCGAGGGTCAAAATGCCTTCATGACCGAATCGACCTCCCCTTCCCCGTCGGCGCGCTATCCATCGCTGGTCGGCCGCACGGTCTTCATCTCCGGCGGCGCGAGCGGCATCGGGGAAGCGCTGGTGCGCGCCTTCCACGGGCAAGGCGCTCGCGTCGCCTTCTGCGATTTCGACGTGACAGCAGGCCGAGCACTGGCGAGCCAGCTGGGCACGGAAAACGAAGCGCTCTTTCTCGAATGCGATGTGACGGATGTGACCGCACTGCATGCCACGATCGCCGCGGCGCGGGCGCGCTTCGGGCCGATCAAGGTGCTCGTCAACAACGCGGCCAACGACCGCCGCCACGAGATGGCCGACGTCACCAGCGACGACTTCGATCGGCTGGTCGCCGTCAACTTCAAGCACCAGTTCTTTGCCGCGCAGGCGGTGGCAGACGACATGCGCGCGCTTGGCGGCGGCTCGATCATCAACTTCGGATCGATCAGCTGGATGATCAAGGGCCGCGGCTATCCGGTCTACCAGGCCTGCAAATCCGCGGCGCGCGGACTGACCCGATCGCTGGCGCGCGACCTCGGCAAGCAGAACATCCGCGTCAACTCGATCGTTCCGGGCTGGGTGATGACCGAGCGGCAATTGCGCCTTTGGGTCAAGCCCGAATCCGGTGCCGAGATCGATGCCGCGCAGTGCCTCCCCGGTCGCGTGATGGCCGAGGACATTGCCAGCATGGCGCTCTTCCTCGCGGCGGACGATTCGAAGATGTGTACTGCGCAGGACTACGTCGTCGACGCCGGCTGGACCTGAGGGGGCAGATCGCGCAGCGCATCGGCCGCCATCGCGCCGGCGCCACAGGCGTGGCAGAACCTCGAGAAGGCGCTCTTGCGCGCCTTGCATACGTGGCAGTGATCGAACAGCCCGATGCCGCAGTGCGGGCAGAAGTCGATCTCGGTGTTCTTCAAGTCCACGGGCCGCTCGCATCCCGGGCACACGCTCTTGGCGAGCCGGGCCAGCGCGGTGTCGTAGCTCAGCTCGTTGCGACGCACTGTGTCGGGCTGCGCCTCGGCGAGCTTCTGGCGCGCCAGGTACCTATTCAACGCCACGATCGCATACCGCCCGACGAGCACCGTCACCACGATGCCCACTGCATAGCGCACATACCCACCGTAGCTCGGCAAGTACGGCACGAGTTCGACGAAGAACGCGAACAGCGCAAAGAAGATGAAGCCCCAGACAAATGGCCACCAGGTGCTCTTGCGCTTCTTCGCGAACAGCCAGCCCGCGATCACGAGCAGCGGCAGGGTGAGTGCCAGGCGATAGCTGAACACGCGCAGCTCGACGCGACGGTTTTCCGCATCCAGCCGGGTGCGCGCCTGGTCCTCCAACTCGGCGAGCCGCTGTTGGGCGCGCTGGCGCGACTGTCGGGCGTCGAGCGCAACCTGCCGTTGCGCACCCACAGCCCGTTCCGCTTCATCCTCCTTGAGCTTCAGCGCATCCAGCGCCTTGGTGCGGGAGACAAGTTCAGTGTCCTGGTCGGGTTGCGCGGTGGCGTGCCGCGTTGCGATCCAGTTCGAGAAGGTCTCGCGCGCTGCGCGACTCGCCTGCCGTGCGGTAAGGAGCTTGAGGTCCGCCTGCTCCCGTTCGCGTGCCGCATCCTGCTCCACGCGCTCGGCTTCGCGGACGGTGTTGCGCAGCGGGTCGGCCGCGGCGTGGTCGATGAAGTCGTCGAGGTCGAGCCTGTGCTCGACGCGCGGCAGATCTCCGACGATCGTGCTGCCCAGTCCGATGAGAAAGCTGGCGAACACCAGCGCCACCACCCAAAGGCCGCGGCGAAACCACTTTTCGGACAGGCGCAGGGACTTGCTCATCGAGTTCCTTCTGGATTGGGGATTCAGGTTCCGGACGTCGCGATTCTGGTCTAAAGCTTCAGCACCACGGGCGCGGCACCGAGTCCGGTGCGGGGCATCCAGGCGAAGACCGAATCCACGGTTACCGTCTCGATGCGATCGGAAAAGCGCTTCTCGTTGGGATGGTCGTCGAAGGCGACGTTGGCCGATCCGACGCGACCGCCGAGGCGCGTGAGCGGCCCAAGCCGGAGCGTCGTCGGCTCGTATCCCTTGAAGTGCAGCCAGGCCTGCGCCTGCTCGCGGCTTGCGATGGCGGCTGGCTCCATGGCGCCAGCGAGCGTCTCGATGGCCCACTGGTTCGACTGCTGGTACTTCAAGCCCCACGCATAGCTCACGACGCTGTAGGGCGCGGTGTGCAAGCGGATGATGCGCGCTGGAGACTCGTTGAGCGCCGCCAGCAGTTGCGCCTGCACGCTCGGCGTCGGCACGATCCAGGCCGCCTCGTAGCGCCACAGATCATCGAGAAAGAACTCGCCCAAACCTTGCCGGTACACGGCGGCGACCGCGGTACCGCACAGATTGAGCTTGTGGACCACGCGCCAGGTTCCGGCGTTCGTCTTGTAGGCCAAACCGAGGTGCGAATAGCGCAGACCGTACTTGCTCAAGTCCTGTCCGGCCCGCGCCAGGAAAACGACCTTTGCCCCGCTCGCGTCGAGCTGCTGCACCGTCCGTTCGGCGAGTTGCATGCCCTTCATGACCGCCGCCGCAGTGGGCTTCGCCGGCTCGCACGATCGACCGGCATGGGCGTTCAACGGGAACAGGAACGTCCCGGCCAGCGCGACGACAACCGCCGTCAGGATCAGCTGCACCACTGCTTTCAGGATGCGCCGGGTGAGCGAAACGCGGGCCTGGTATTCGCGCTCATACGGCCCGAAATTGGTGGGGGTCCGCCTCATGACAACTTCTCGTTGTAAAGCAGCGCGCGGCCGAGCGCGTTGGGCACGAAGGCCAGCACCTCACCCGCCGCCGAGAGCACGACACCGCTGCCGATCACGCTGACAGTGACGGTGCTTCCGATCGCGACCGCGGAGCCATTGGCGGCGCGGCCCAGCACTTTCACGGTGGCCCTCGCACCGTCCGATGCGCGCTCCAGGAGGTAGACGGTGCCGTCGACCGACGCCTCGACCGCAACCACCGTCAGCGTTGCGCCGGCCACCGACAGCGCAGCCGGTACCGCCACTGCGGCACTCGCCGCGGCCCCGGCGACCGAGGCGGTGCCCACGACCGAGGCGACCGGCAACATCGACAAGGCGGCAGACGCTTCGCTCTGCGCATGCGCCGATAAAGGGATGGCCACGTTGGCGAAGGCCGCACCGAGCGCAAAGAGCATCGTGATGAAGTACTGCTTCATGATGGGTCTCCTGGACATGTGGAGGACAGGTTGGCGGCTCATTCGGCCGCCGCAATCTCGGAGCGGGCCTCGCGACGGCCCCGGATGCGCGCATCGGCAAGGTCGGCCTCGTGACGATCGCGCAGCGTCTTGGCGAGCGTGAAGGCGGAACTGATCAGGAACAGCCAGCTCACGCCGAGAAACGCCTTGTAGGTTTCGCTGACCTCCATCCGCAGGAGGCCCCAGCCGGTCAGCCCCATCGCAGTGAAGAAGCCGCCCCAGACGACCAGCTTCCACATCGGCGTTTCGCCGGCGGCCCGCACGCCGCCGCGCTGGTTGTCGCGCAACGACTTGGCCAGCACGAAGGCGGCCGAGAGGCAGAACACGTAACCCATCACCATGAATGCGCGATCGAGCGCTTGCCCGGGCAGCCAGCCCAGGCCGGTCGCACAAAGGAAGACGGCGAGCCCGAACGACACCCAGACCTGGAGCTGCCAGGCACGCGTATCGCGTTGGATGGAAACATTCGAAGAGGTGGTCTGCATGGAAGCCTCGTGGCGAAGTGAAAGTGCGCGGATGATGGTTCGCACCTGAACCTCGCGGAACAAGTTAACGAACCAGTGGCGACTTCCAGCGCTTCCGGTATCGCTACTCGATACTGGCCTGCGGCTTTGACCGGCGCGCGAGCAGATCGTCGCGCGTGTAGATCCGGTCGGTTCGGGCGAGGCGCATCGCAATCACCTCGAGCACGTCCTGCGCGGGTGCCGGTGTGCCGGGATGCAGGAACGCCAGCGGCGTGACCAGGCTGAGCACCACGAGCGTCCAGCTCAACCGCGGGTGCGGCAGTCGGTGCTGCCACAAGAGAAAGGCGCCGCTGACCGCCATGCCGAGCGCGAAGCCGGCCGCCACTTCCGATTTGGAATGTGCGTACAGCGCCAGCCGCGACGCTCCGATGAACACGGCAAACACCAGCCCGAACGACGCAGCAGCGACGCGGACGCGATGCGCCTGCTGCGAGGCGGCCAGCCAGCATGCGACCGGCCACACGCTGGCCGAGAGCGCCGTGTGCCCGCTGAAGCCGGTGAAGTTGATCCGGGCAATGCCGATGCCCCAGCCCAGGAACGCGATCTTGGACAAAGCGATCACGCAGCACCCGAAGCCGAACAGAAGCGCCCAGCGCCAGGCCGACGGCCGGGTTGTATCACGGACGCCGAGCCATACCGCAATCCACAGTGCCACAGGCAGCAGAAAGCCACTGTCACCGAACCAGGTGACAGTGGCCCAGAACCAATGGGGGAAGGGCAGCGGCATCAGGCGGGCATCATGCGCTCAGGAGTCCGCTCACGCGCCGCTGCAAGACTTCGGGTTGGACATCGGCCTGGCGCATCGCGTCGCCCACGTTGAGCCCCACGCGGCTGAATGCGCCGCGCCGGAACGGCCGAACCATGGCGACGTTTTCCCCGTCCCGCACTTCGACGCGGCTGAAATACGACCCCCAGAGATTGGTCAGCGCCATGGGAATCACGGGCACGTCGATACCTTCGGCATGCGCGGCCTCCAGGATCTTCATCACGCCGCCCTTGAAGGGCTGCAGCTTGCCGTCGCGGGTGATCGCGCCTTCGGGAAAGATGGCGAGCAGATCGCCCTCGCGCAGCACCTGCACCGCCTGTGCGAATGCGTCCTCGTAGGCGACGGGGTCTTCCTTCTGCGGCGCAATGGGAATGGCCTTGGCCAGCCGGAACAGCCAGCCCAGCACGGGTACGCGGAAGATGCGGTGATCCATGATGAAGCGGATCGGACGCGGGCTCGCCGCCATGAGCAGCACCGCATCGATGAAGCTCACATGATTGCAGACCAGCACCGCCGCACCCTGGGCAGGAATGTGTTCATCGCCCTTGACGTCGAAGCGGTAGACGAAGCGCGAAAGCACCCAGGCCACGAAGCGCAGCAGGTACTCGGGCATCAGCATGAAGATGTAGAACGCGACGATCGCGTTGGCGATGCCGGTGAAGAGGAAGATCTGCGGGATCGTGAAGCCCGCCTTCAGCAGTGCGCCCGCGATGATTGAGCTGGCGATCATGAACAGCGCATTGAGGATGTTGTTGGCCGCAATGATCCGCGCCCGGTGCGTGGGCTGGCTGCGCAACTGGATCAGCGCATACATCGGCACGCTGTAGAGCCCCGCGAACAGCGACAGAAGCCCGAGGTCGGCCATCACGCGCCAGTGCGCCCTCTCGCGCAGGAAGCCGCCCAGCCCTAGATCGCCGAGCGCAGGCAGCGCACGCGACGCGAAGTACAGGTCGATCGCGAACACGCTCATGCCGATGGCTCCGAGCGGAACCAGGCCGATCTCCACCTGGCGGCGGCTCAGCGTCTCGCACAGGAGCGATCCGATGCCGATACCGATGGAGAAGACCACCAGCAGCAGCGAGGCCACCTGCTCGTCGCCGTGCAGCACTTCCTTCGCAAAGCTCGGAAACTGGCTCAGGAAGATGGCGCCGAAGAACCACATCCACGAGATCCCCAGCAGCGAACGGAACACCACGATGTTGCCGTGCGCGAGCTTGAGGTTGCGCCAGGTCTCGCTCACGGGATTCCAGTTGATCCGAAGCTCCGGATCGGTGGCGGGCGCGCGCGGAATCGCCTGTGCCACGCCGCGCCCTGCCAGCGCGAGCAGCACGCAGGCCAGGGCCACCGAGGTGTGGCCGATATGCGGTACAGCGACCAGGAGACCGCCGGCGACCTGGCCGAGCAGGATGGCGACGAAGGTGCCCATCTCGACCATGCCGTTGCCGCCCGTGAGCTCGCGCGCGTCCAGCACCTGCGGGAGATACGCGAACTTGACCGGCCCGAACAAGGTGGAATGCAGTCCCATCAGGAAGACGCAGCCGAGCAGCACCGCGGCGTCCGCCCGCATGAAACCCCATGCCGCGATCAGCATGATCACGATCTCGAGGTTCTTGACGAATCGGATCATCTTCGTCTTGTCGAATTTGTCCGTGAGCTGCCCGGACGTCGCCGAGAAGAGCAGGAACGGCAGGATGAACAGCGCCCCGATCGCAAGCCCCGCCATGGCCGGCGGCATCCAGCTGAGCTGCAGCTGGTAGGTCACCATGACCGTGAAGGCGAACTTGAAGAGGTTGTCGTTTGCCGCGCCGGCGAACTGCGTCCAGAAGAACGGCGCAAAGCGCCGCTGGCCCAGAAGCGCGAACTGGTTGGCGTGCGCATGCGTATCAGGCATGGGGGAGGATGATGCGTTGGCAGTTGTGGTCATTCGCAAAGCCTGGCTGGCGGGTTCCTCAAGCCGTCACTGCGGCTGCGCCCGGATTGTGCCGCAGGGTCTGACGACCCATCGCCTGGAGCCCGTGCAACACCGGCAGCGCCGCCAATGCAGCGGTCAAATGCTTGAGACTATGACCCGATATCAGGTCCTGCGTGACGTCATAGATGGCCTGATCCGACACCTCGAACAACTTGGCCATGGCGTAGAAGAAGATCACCCATCCCAACTTCAGCCCGATGGCGCCGTTCAACGGCTTTGCCAGCGAGAGGATCACGATCAGCGCCATGCCACCGAACTGCACCAGCGCCCAGGGCAGCGCATTCCCGGTCCTGTGGCAGACGGCCGCCGCCAGCAGGCCGCCGACCATCGTGAACCATGCGGCCGGCCATCCGGCGCGTGCGCTGACTCGCTCGCAGACCGCCAGGCCGACCAGGCCCGAAAAAGCCACCGCCATGCCTGCGCGTTCGGCTGCCAGGCGCATGCCATCGGACTGCAGGTGATAGAAGGCGGACCCGGCAGCGGTCAGGATCAGGCCGGCAAAGAACACCCAGGCGCAATCGAGCGCATTCACGGGAAGGTGAGCGCCCGCTTGGGGCAGCGGTGCGGCGTCGAGCGCGTCTTCGTGCGCGCGATCGAGCCAATGCAGCCAGCGCAGGCCCCAGATGCCGATCGCGACGAAGGGCAGGTTGCTCAACACATCCATCGCATTTGGCAGGCCGTGCCAGGCATGGCGATCGGCGAACGGCGCCCCGGCGAGGCCAGAGGCCGGAAGGACCGGCCCGGCGATTGCGGCCAAAAGGAGCAGCGCGAACAGCGAAACGAGGCAACGTTCACGGTTGGAGAAGGACGACAGCGGCATGACGGACTCCGATGAATAGCTCGATGGGCGCAATCTAGGTTGCCGACCCCCTCCCTGGCATCGAGAATCGATACGGAGCACTTTTTCACCACCCCCGGTATCAGCCGGCAATACCACCACCTCATGAGCACCACTGTCGATCTGGTCGTCGCCCTCAAGAACGAACTCAAGAACGCCCACATGACTTACGCGGATCTCGCCAAGTCGCTGGACATGGCCGAATCCAGCGTGAAGCGGATGCTCGCCAAGGGCGACATGCCGCTGACGCGGGTCGACGCGATCTGCCGGGCGCTCAAGATCGATTTCGCGGAACTCGCCCGCCGCGTGGCGGACGCCCAGCCCTTGCTCAAGGAACTGACGCTCGAGCAAGAAAAAGCTGTCGTCAGGGACAAGAAGTTGTTGCTGCTCGCCATCTGCGTGCTGAGCCAATGGACGCTGGAGCAGATCGTCGGCGCCTACCGCATCACCGAGGCCGAATGCATCGGTTACCTGGCGCAACTCGACCGCATCGGCATCATCGAGTTGCGTCCGCTGAACCGCTACCGCCTGAAGCTCGCCAAGACCTTCCGATGGCGCCCGCACGGCCCGGTGATGGATTTCTTTCGCGAGAACGTCGTGCTCGACTACTACCGCGGCGGCTTCGACGGCCCGGCCGAAGGCCTCCTGTTGGTGCATGGATCGATCAGCAAATCGCTGGCGCCTGCCTTCCTGGACCGCCTGCAGCGCGTTGCACAGGACTTCGCCCAGCAGCACCAGACCGACCAGAAGCTGTCGCCCAAGGAGCGGGAGGGCTACACCCTGCTCCTGGGCATGCGCAACTGGGAGTTCGAATTGTTCACGCGTCTGCGCAGGGCCTGAAACACACAGAAACCGGTTTCCTCTATAAAATTCGCCCCGCAGAAAAGCGGACGCATTCGTCGTCCCACCGTTGGCGCAAACTCCCATGAACGCTCAGGTGAACCGCAACAGCGGTTCGGTGACTGCCTCACATTGATCAATCGCCGACTGGAGAGACGCCACGCGACGTGGTGCACCGACGGAGCAAGTCCGCTGCATGGCGCAGCGGATGAAACTCTCAGGTAAAGGAGACAGGGGGAGCGGCAGTCTGAACCCCGGGTCTCGGCGCTTTGCACAGTAAGCACCAACACCCGCCGTTCATGCCATCCCAAAAGGATTCGGACATGCGCGTGGTTGTGCTCGGCGCCGGTTTGCTCGGTGTAACGACGGCCTATTACCTTCAGCAACTCGGTCACGAGGTGATCGTGGTGGACCGCCACGCGACCCCCGCCGCCAAGGCCCGGGGCCGGGCCGAACCCAGCGAATCTGCGATTGCGCTGCAACGCTCCGAAGCGGATTCGGCCTATGCGCGACGAACAGAAGGCGGCTGGTCCCGCCTGCGCGCAAAGGTGCGTCATCGCATCGCCAAGCTGCTCGACCGAGCCATTGGCGAACCGGCGAAACGCGACCCGCTTGAGCACATGGTGCGTCTCGCCGCCTACAGCCGCGAGAGCGCACGTGCGCTGCGTGACGAGGCCGGCATGTCGCAACGGCCGCGCTCGAACGGGCTCATGAACTTCTTCACCGACGCCCAAGCCTTCCATGGGCGCATGGCCCGCGCACCCCACTGGTCCGAACTCGGCTGCGAGGAACGTCTGCTCTCCGCCGAAGAGGCCACGGGCCTGGAGCCTGCATTGCATGCCGTCGGCAGCAAGCTCGCCGGAGCGACTTTCTCGCTCGAGGACCCGGCACGCGATCCCGCCCAGTTCGCGGCAAGCATCGTCTTTCTTTGCCGCGCGGCCGGTGTGCGCTTCATGATGAAGCACACCGTGGTCTCGCTGAAGACGCGTGACGGCCGCATCAGTCATGTCGACCTGCTGGATGCACAAGGACAACCCACCACCGTGCGCGCGCAGTCCTATGTTCTCGCCCTGGGCGCATCGAGCGTTCCGCATGCGGAAGACCTTGGCATCGACATGCCGCTGAATTTCGTTCGCGAGTACATCGCCACGATGCCGGTCAGGGACGCCGCGCACGCACCGCACATCGTGCTGCACGACCGACAGGGCAAGCTTCGAATCGCACGCGTCGAGAACGCCAACGGTGTCTATCTCCGGGTTTCTTCCACCGTGCGCGTGAGCCATGACGAGCAGAGCGAGCCAGACTCGGACCGCTTCGAAGCGATCCTCAGGCGCATCGAGGCGCTGTTTCCCGGCATGACTGACACCGCGCAGGCTTCGTTCGAAACCGCCATGCACGCGGTGAGCCGCAATCGGCTGCCAATGGTCGGCAAGACGCGAGTCCCCAACCTGTTCCTCAATACCGCCCCGGGCACGGCGACATGGACGCACGCCTGCGGCGCGAGCAAATCGATCGCCCGTATCGTCAGCGGCTTGCGGCCCGAACTCGACTTCGCCTTCAGAGGGCTGTAGCCAGCCGGGCGCGGCGCCCCTACAATCGCCGCACTGCAGGAGAGCGGGCCGCTTGGCGGCCCCACCGAAGGCGCAAACTCCCATAAACGCTCAGGTCGGCTCGCACAAACGAGCCTGTACTGCACCAACTGTCAGAGCCGTCTGGAGAGCCATCACACCACGTGATGCACCGAAGGAGCAAACCTGTTGCGGGCGCAACGGGTGAATCTCTCAGGTACCGAGGACAGGGGGAGCGGCAACTTGGACGCACGGTCCGGTTGCTTTTCTTTTTCACAGCATCCGTTTCCGTTCGAGCCAAGAGCTGCAACCTTCGAGGGTTCTTGAAATGCGCGTGATCGTTCTTGGCGCCGGCTTGCTCGGCGTGACTTCGGCTTACTTCCTCCAGCAACTCGGCCATGAAGTGACCGTGATCGACCGGCAGGCCACACCTGCTGCCGAAACCAGCTTCGCCAACGGCGGCCAGATATCAGTGAGCCATGCCGAGCCCTGGGCCAATCCGAGCGCACCGCTGAAGGTGCTGCAATGGCTCGGCAAGGAGGACGCTCCCCTGCTCTTCCGCCTCCGCGCCGACATGCGGCAGTGGCTCTGGGGACTGCAGTTCCTGCGCGAATGCACGCCGGCGCGCACCCGCCACAACATCGAGCAGATCGTTCGCCTGGGCACCTACAGCCGCGAAACGCTGCAGCAACTGCGCCGCGACACCGGCATCGCCTACGACCAGCGGACCCAGGGCATCCTGCACTTCTATACGACGCAGAAGGAATTCGACGCCGCTCTGGCGCCAGCCGAACAGATGCGCGCATTGGGCTGCGATCGCCGCGTCATCTCGGCAGATGAAGCAGTGAAACTTGAGCCCGCGCTGGCGCACGTCCGCCCGCAACTGGCCGGCGCCACCTACACCGCCGAAGACGAATCGGGCGATGCGAACCACTTCGCGCGCGAACTCGCAGCGTTGGCCAAGGCCGCAGGTGTTCGCTTCCTGATGAGCCACACCGTGACCGCTCTTCGTGAGGCCGGCGGAACGATCGACCATGTGGAAGCGACCGATAGCGAGGGCCGGTTCCAGCGCATCCGGGGCGATGCCTTCGTGCTGGCCATGGGTTCCCTGAGCCCGCTGCTTGCCGCGCCGCTGGGCATCCGCCTGCCGATCTACCCGGCCAAAGGCTATTCGGTCACGATGCCGGTCGTGGACGCGCCCAAGGCCTACCAGGTGTCGTTGACCGATGACGAATTCAAGCTCGTCTTCTCGCGCTACACCTCCGAAACCGGCGATCGGATGCGCATCGCAGGCACGGCGGAGTTCAACGGCTACGACCGCGACCTGAACCGCGTGCGCTGCGAAGCCATCGTGCGACGGGTCGAACAATTGTTTCCGGGTGCCGCCGACGCCACGCAAGCTCAGTTCTGGGCCGGGCTGCGCCCAGCGACGCCGAGCAACGTGCCCCTGATCGGCGCGACGAAACTGCCGAACCTGTTCCTCAACACCGGCCACGGCACGCTGGGCTGGACCCATGCCTGCGGCTCGGGCAAGTCGATCGCACGCATCGTCAGCGGTCTCGCGCCCGAGGTGGATTTCAGCTTCACCGGCGCGCGCGCAGAAACGAAGCCTCAGTCGTCGCTGGTGAAGACCGTCAAGACGCCGGTGTAGCCATACAGGTGGTGCCGCGCAATCTCGCCGGCGGCGAAGAAGCCGACCAGCGGCACATCGCCCAGCGCGTGTCGCACGATCTGCAACTCGGCGCCCGGCGCGCCGAAGTGCGGGCCGCCGCGGCCTGAGCAACTCACGTAGACGGCACCGGCGATGCGGCGGGCCGGATGCGGCGCCGCTTCGGCCTCGCCGGCCGCCACTGCGCGCGCGGTGGCCAAGGTTTGCTCCTCGGGCTCCAGTTCCTCCCGGATTTCGGCGCACACACGCATGAGGTCGGAGCGCGCGGCCTGCGCGTTGCGCCGGCAGAAGCTCAAGCGCATGCCGACTTCGGCCACGTCGGCAATCGCCACGCCGCGACGCGTCGGGTCGAGGCCAATGATGTGCCGCACCCGGACATCGGCACCCAGGTCGCGCGTACGACGGACGCCGTCGCTGCCGGCCTCGGCCAGCCCCACCAGCGTGGCACGCACCGCGTCCACCGCATGCTCGGGCGCGTCGAGGGATACGTTCAGATCGTCCAGCAGCACATCGAGTGCAGGCTCGCCATCGAGCGTCAGCAGCAGGTTGCCGTCGACCTCGGTGATTTCACGCTCCTCCGACACGGGTTGGCAGCCCTGCGTGACGCGCGACACCAGACGCACGCCTTCGCCGAACACCACGCCCGACAAGCCCCCCGAGAAAACGCCGCCCACGGCGCCATGTCCCGGGATGTTGCCGTTGCCGCCGACCGCGAACTGCAAGGAGCCGGCGCGCCCGGACGAGAGACCGCCGAACAGGTAGCCGGTGTCGGTGCGATCGGCCATCTCGGCGATCAGTTCGCCGAGTTCCGGCGTGCGCGGGTCCGCATGCACGAGCGCCGTGTTCGCCGCGAAGCCGCTCATCTCCGAATTGGCCAGAGGCGCCACGCCGGAGAACACGCGGTATTGATCGCTCGGCAATTCGCAGAGCATCAGGCTGAGTGCCGGCTCGTCGAAATACTCGGCGTTGTTGGCCGCCACGCCGACGCCCACGGTGCCGGACCAGTCGGTGATCTCGGGCAGTTCGGCGCTCAGATGGTCGAGGATTTCCTGCGCGTCGGCAGAGTAGTGGTCGGTGATGTAGAGCAGGCCCAGCGTGGGCGTGTGTGCGTAATCGGGCAACGCCATTTGCGCCCGCAGTTGAGCGAGCACGAGTCCGGCAGCCATGCGCCATTGCGGATGGGTGGCGTGGCCGGAAGGAAAGAGCTTCATGCGCTCGGCTTTCTGTGCGGGAAGGGGACGACGGTTGTCAGTGTCAGCGCGCCCGCTTGCGCGCCGGAGTCGACGACTTGCCGGCCGCGGTGGTGCTTCGGCCGGCGGCTGGCCTCTTCTTGGTTGCGGCAGGGGCAGGCTTGCGCGCGGCCTTGCCGGATGCCGGCGCCATCGCCCGGTCCATGGCATCGGACAGCGGTTGGGGCACGGCCGGCATCTTCAGCTGGGATGCTTCCTGCAAGGCAGCGCTGGCGATCTGCTGGAATTGCTGCGTCAGCGCGCCCCACCACTGAAGGGGGTCCACAACGCCTGCCGCATCATCCGACGGGCCGTCAGCCTTGGCCTTTGCGCGCTTCGACTTGGCGGCGGCCGCATCGGCTTCCTCGGAATCTGCCTTGTCTGCCGCTTTCGGCTCCGGCTCGGCCACAGGTGCGGGGGCCTGCGCCGGCGCCTCGTCGCGGAATGCGGGCGTCGCCGCGGCGGCCTGCCGCGTGAAGACGCTCGCCAGATCTTCCATCTGCACATTCATGCCGCGCAGCGTCGACAGCGTCATCTTCTGCACTTCGAGCGCCTGGATGGTCGCCTTGAGGGCGTGACCGTTCTGTTCGAGCCAGAACTGCACCGTCTTGAGCTCCTGGATGCGCTTGTCGACTTCCTCGACGCTGAGCGTCGGGGCCACCCAGCTGGAAAGGCTTGGCATGCCCGGAACCGCACTGGCGCCGGCCGAAGCGCTTCCGCTCGCCAGGTTCCTCAGGAAGTCGAAGCCGGGAACGAACTGACTGAAGGCGAAAGGCTTGCTTGCGTCGCTCATGAGGGTCTCCGGAAGAGTATTGTTGTCCGGGCAGCTTACTCCAAGGACGCGGGCTTTTGGGCGGGTCAATGCTTGTGTTCGCCGCCCGCGGGTACCGCGGCGCCGGTGAGCACGGGCACGTTGATATTCAGCGAAGTCTTCTGTCCCTTGGCATCTTCGAAGCGCAGCGTCATCGGCACATTGGTTCCGCTCGGCAAGGGCTGCTTCAGGTCGGTCAGCATCACGTGAAAGCCACCCGGCTTGAGCTCGACGGTCTGCCGCGCCGGCAACTCGACGCCACCCTCGACAGGGCGCATGCGCATGGTGTCGCCTTCCATCTTCATCTCGTGGACTTCCGCCACGCCGGCCACCGGCGTCGAGGCGCCGACCAGCCGCGCGCCCGACGGCGCACTGAGCTTCATGAAAGCACCGGTGCCGCTCTGGCCCGGCACCGATGCGCGGATCCAGGCATCGCGCACGTCGACCGCTGCCACGCCGGGCGCCAGCACGTCGAGCCGGGCGGCGGGACTCTCGAGACCCTTGGTGTCGTTGCCACTGGCCGGAATCTGCGCCCAGTCGGCGCTGCCGTTGTCGCAGGTCTGCAGCACCTTGAACCACAGGACGCCGGGCGTGGCCGGCAGCTTGCCGTGCAGCACGAAGTCGGCCCGCTCGCTGCCGGGAAGTGCCGACTGCGGGTTCTCCGCCGTCCAGCGCACTTCACCGCCGTTGTCGCCGGCCGACGGCGCTTCGAGCTTCCAGCCCTTGCGCGCCTGTGCATCGGTGAATGCGAAGCCCTTGGGCAGCCGTACGGCGATGCCGGTCGTGCTCTTCGCATCCTTGCAGGCGTGGCCGACGCGAAATGCGGCTTCGTAGTTGGTGCCTGCGGTACCGCCGCCGGGTGGCAGGGTCACATGGGCCAGGGCGCTGCCGGCGCCCGTCAGCAGGATGCAGGCGGCGAGATGCTTGTAGGTGAGAGTGGGGTTCATGGCAGATCCTTCGTGAAGTGTGGAGTCAAAGATCCCAGTGCAGTTCAGCGGTGTACGTGCGCTGGGGGTACGGATGGAAATTCCAGTATTGGTAGTTGTTGGCGTTGTCGATGCCGAAGGCCATCGACCATTGCTTGTCGATCTGATAGCGAACCCGCAGATCGAGTGTGATGTACCTGCTTGCGCCGAAATAGGCGAAGCCGTTGACGTCGCTGTTGTCCAGGTTGGAGTACTGAGTGCCGCTGTAGCGGACCGCAGCGGTATAGGACCAGTTGGCGTCCGGCTTGTAGGTGGCGAACACCGTCGAGCGCCACCGCGGCACGCGCGGCTGCCACTTTCCGATGCTGGCCGGGTTGGCCGGGTTTTCGGCGATCCTGGAGTTGGCGTAGGTGAGGCTCGCACCGAGTTCCAGTCCGCGCACGAACACGTCCTGGCCCGAGTAGGCGAGCTCCAGGCCGGTGGTGCGCACCTGCTTGACGTTCTGCACGCGCGAGACCGCCGGGTTCGTGCCCGGAATCACCTGGGTGAAGAGCGCATCGTCCGTGATCTCATGGAAGAGAGTCGCACGCGCCAGCGCATTGCCGAGGTCCTTTTCCGCGGACAGCTCTTCGGTCCACGACTTCTCGGGCTTGAGGAAAGGGTCGTTGATGAAGGACAGCGCACCGCCGGTGGTGGCACCGTAGAGTTCGCCGACCGTGGGATAGCGCACCGCACGCCCCACCGACCCCTTCAGCACGGTGTCGTCGCTCCATTGGTAGGCCAGTGCGCCCTTGGGAGAAGCGTCCGTCTCGTTGCGCGATGGGTAGGCCAGGTTGCTGGTCGCGGTCGATGTGAATCCATTGTCCGCCTGCCAGTTCTCCACGCGCAGCCCGAGGACGGTCTTCCACCGCGGCGCGAAGGCCCAGCTGTCCTGCGCCCAGCCGGCCACGGTCTGCGTGTTGCCGCCGACGTTGCTGACCAGGGTTCCGGAGGGGCCATCGAGCCAGCTGCCGATGACATTGGTCTTGAGAATGCCGAGCTTGTAGGCATCGCGCTCGAGGCCGAAGTCGACGATGTGGGCGCCACCGATCCCCTGTGGCCGCCACGTTCCCTTGGCCGCGAGCGTGTTCCAGCCCGTGGCCCCGCCCTGGTCCTGCAAGGTTCCGGCGCCGCCGAAGTTCGCGAGAGGTGGCGCCACCGTCGGCGCGCGCTGCTGGTCCTTCGAATAGTCGTACAGGCTGGCAGCGACCTCCCAGTCCCATTCGCCCTTGGTGTTGCTCTTGACCGAGAGGCCTTGCATGTAGTGGGTCTGGTCGTCGTTGGTCAGCGGAAAGGCGGTGGGCGCGAGATTGAAGCTGCGCCCCAGGATGTTGATCAGCCCGCTGTAGACCGGCTGGCCGGCGGCATTGCTCAGGTAGGTCGCGGGGCGGCCTTCCGAAGTGTTCTGCCACCAGCCGAGCGTGTAGGTCGCGGTTACCGTGGGCGAGAAGTCGTAGGCCAGCTTGAGCTTGGCGTGATCCTGGATCGTGTGGTACTGCGTGCCGGTGCCCAGGATGTACCAGGGCGTGTTCGTGGTGTTCAGCCCCAGCACGTAGCCTGTGACCGGCGTCCCTGCGCGCCCGGGCGTGCCCGATGCCACCGTGGCGGTGGTGAAGGTGAGCGGCTGGCTTTCGCTGTCGCCGCGGCTGACGTCGATCCACCATGACCAGTCGCCGCTGCGGCTGCCCAGCGACGCGCTGCCCTGCCAGCTGTTGAAGGTCTGGTGGGTGTTGTACAGGCTGTTGGGCTGCGACTGGAAGCCCGTGCTGACGTGGGCCTCGAGTTGCGACGGCATTCGCGTCACATAGTCCACCACGGCGCCGGCGGAATTGCCCGGATAGGCCGCGGAGAACGGCCCGTACATCACATCCACCCGCTCGATCTCCTCGGGCGTGACCAGGCCCCAGCGAGGCGCGAAGTTGGTGCCGTTGGCGATGCCGTTGCCGAGATAGTTCGACAGCAGGATGTCGTCGGCATAGACCGCCGAGCGCGCGCTGTTGCCGGTGCCGGAGGCGCGGGTCGACAGGATGGCGTGGTTGTAGTCGCCGATGTAGCGCTTGCGCACCAGGAGGCTGGGGAAGTACTTGAGCGCGTCCTCGCTGTCGGTGGCGTTGATGCGCGTCTCGATCTCCTCGCGCGTGATGCCTTCGATCGTCGTCGGAATCTGCGTCGGCAACGAAGTCGGCTGCCCGCCGGTGACAGTCACCACGCCCAGCGACTTGACGCGTTCGGGCGCATCGTCGGCGGCCTGCGCGAGCGCCGGCCCCGAAAACCATGGGAATGCCGTACTCAAGGCGAGCGACAGCATCGCTTTGTTGTTCATCGAAAAGTGCTCCTCGGCGCCGTCCGTGGCGCCGACGAATTGCGGAAAGCCGGCGCGGGCGCACCCGAAATGGCGCCACGCGCGGCAAGGCCGGAATTACGTCAGAGGAGGCTTGGAGGTCCGCGCGCCGGCAGCGGCGCGGCGGTGGCCACGGCGATGCGTGCGGCCGGTATCGGCTGGACGGCATGGCCCAGCGGCTGGATCGAAGGCAGGGCGACGATCGGCGTCGGCGGCGGCGCGCCGACCAAGAGGCAGAGCGGGCAGTCCATGTGGGCGCCGCCCATCTCCTGGAGGCCGTCGTCGGTTTGCACGACCACCTTGACCGCACCGGCGCTGGAGCAGAGGAGCTCCATGGCCTGGGGATGAACCACCGGAGATGCAATCGCCACGCCCAGCGACAACACGAACCACATCAGCACGAAGCTGATCAGGCGGTGGGCGCGGCGCAGTGGAGACATCGGCAGGGATTATCAATCACCCCCTCGCCATCCGCCCCCGGCTTGTGGACAATGAACGATTCGACACAGAAAGTCACATGTCCATCTTCCACCTCGCCTTCCACGTCCGCGACCTCGACGAGGCGCGGCGCTTCTACGGCGGCGCGCTCGGCTGCGCCGAAGGCCGGAGCACCGACACCTGGGTGGACTTCGACGGTCACCAGATCTCGCTGCATCTTGGCGAACCCTTCGCCACCTCCCGCACCGGACGCGTGGGCGACGTCATGGTGCCGATGCCGCACTTCGGCATCGTCCTCGAACTGCCCGCATGGCGCGCGCTGGCAGACCGGCTGGAAGCCGCGGGTACGGACTTCGTGCTGAAGCCCCAGGTCCGCTTCGAAGGCCAGCCCGGCGAGCAATGGACGATGTTCTTCTGCGACCCCTTCGGCAATCCGATCGAGGCCAAGGGCTTCCGATCGCTGGACACCGTCTACGACACATGAGCCTGCGCTCTGCTCCGGTTGCCGCGTCGACCTCGTTGCGGGTCGCGGGACTGGTGGCGGCCTTGTTCTTCCTCGGCCCCCGCGTCGCCTATGCGGTGCAGGACTGCGAGATCAACGGCATCGGCGTGAATCCGGCCGACGGCAACAGCACGTCCGGCAAGACGGGCTTGATGCGCTGCAAGGACCGAGACAGCCACGAATTGGTCCGCGAACAGGAGATCCAGGGCGGCACCTTCATGGGCCGCGTACGCACCTACGAGAACGGCAAGCTCGCGAAGGAATACGCCGTGAACGCCGCCGGCAACATGGACGGCCGCGCGCGGGAGTTCTCGCCGAACGGCCAGGTGGTGCGCGACGCGATCTACGACGACGGCCACGAAACGGGACTGGTACGCAGCTTCTACCCTTCCGGTCAGACGCGCCGCGTCACCTACTTCGCGGACGCCGCGGGCGAGCGCGCATCGGTCGAGTTCACGGAGCGTGGCCAACTCTCCGCCTTGCGCTGCGGCGACAAGCCGGTGCTCGCGCCCGCTGCGGACGACGCGCGGCTGTGCGGCTTCGGAAAGGGACCGTCGCGCGTCGATCTGTTCGACAGCAAGGGAATCCTGCGTTCGCGGGTGTCGTACCTGTCCGGCAAGCGGGTCCTCAGCGAGGACTTCTATGACAACGGCAAGCCCTCGGCGACGGACGAATTCCTGCCCAACCAGCGCATCGAGCGGCGTTTTTCATCCGAAGGCATCAAGCGCCGCGAGGTGATCTCGTTGCTGAGCGAGCGCGGCCCGGTCAAGCAGCGCGAACAGGAGTTTTCAGAGAAGGGCGCGCTGGTGCGCGACCAGCGGTGGAACCCGGCCGGCGATCCGATGAGCGATGAAAGCTTCTACCTGAACGGCCAGCCGCGCAGCAAGGCGGTGTACGGCGCGGAGGGCGATGCACGCCTGATCGACATCACCGAATTCCACGACAACGGACAGCGCGCCGCCCACGGGCGCTTCACGGCGATCGACCGCTTCCGGCAGATCCCCATCGGCACCCATCGGCGTTTCAGCGAGAACGGCACGCTCATCGCCGAATCGGTCTACGACGACAAGGGCCGCGTCACCCGCGAACGGGTGTGGGACACCAGCGGCAAACTCGAACGCGACGACGAGGTGTTCGAGGACGGCTCGCGCAAGGCCTTCGTCAAGCCTTGACCGATCTCAATCGAGCTTGATGCCGGCGGCCTTGATGATGGGCCCCCAGCGTTGCGATTCCGCGCGCGACAGCGCCGCGAACTGCTGAGGCGTGCCGGGCATCGCCTCCATGCCGAAGTCGTTGAAACGCTTCTGCACGGCGGGTACGCTGAAGGCGCGATTGAGATCGCCGTTGAGCCGCGTGACGACCGGCGGCGGCAAGCCCGCCGGGCCGAGCACGCCCTGGAACGCGAAGACCTCGGCGTTGGGCACGCCGACTTCGGCCAGCGTCGGCACGTCGGGCAGCAGCTTCGAGCGAGCGCCGGAACCGATGGCCAGCACGCGCACCTTCTTGCCCTGCATGATCGAGAGCCCCGAGGCGAGATCGAGGAACATGCACGGCACCTGTCCGCCCATCACATCGGCCATGGCCGGCGCCGCGCCGCGATACGGGATGTGCGTGATGAAGGTGCCGGTGCGGTTCTTGAACAACTCCATCGCCAGATGATGCGGCGAGCCGTTGCCCGGCGATGCGTAGTTGACCTTGCCCGGATTGGCCTTGACGTAGGCGAGGAAGGCCTTGAAGTCCTGCGCCGGGAAATCCGGATGCACCACGAGCGCCAATGGGAACTTGCCGATCGCGCCGATGTACGTGAAGTCCTTGGTCGGATTGAAGGGCAGCTTGGTGAAGAGATGCTCGTTGAAGGCCAGCACGGCGTTGTCGGCCGACAGGATGGTGTAGCCGTCAGGCTTGGCCTTGGCGACCAGGTCCGCGCCGATGTTGGTCGAGGCGCCGGGACGGTTGTCGATGACGATCTGCTGGCCCAGCGTCTGGCGCATCGCCTCGGCGAGCGTGCGCGCGATCACATCCGTTCCGCCGCCGGCGGGATACGGCACCACCCACTTGATCAGCTGATCGGGAAAGGCTTGAGCGCGCGCCCATGGTGCGGCTGTGGCCGCTGCGCCGGCGGCGAGGGTGGTGAGCAGGGTTCTGCGATCCATCAAATATGTCTCCAGGTTTTTATGAGCGTTGACGTGAAATTCAAGTCGGCCCCGCGGACAGCGAGGGCACGGGCAGGTCGTCCAGAGCATGGGCCAGCGCGGCCCGACAACGCGCCTCGTCGCCGACCTGCTCGAACAGCAGCAGCGCGAGCCGCGCGAGGAAGAGCGATTCTCGCTCGGGGCCAGCCTCGCTGATGGCGCGAGCACATTCGGCATAGACGCGATCTCGCGCGTCGAGGGTCAAGACAGTCATGCGTGCTCCGTTTTCAGAAGGGCGGATGCCCGTGCCAGCGCACGCTGAAGCGCGCCCGACGGCACCCGACGCCATCGCGCGGCCACATGGCCATCCGGGCGCAAGAGATAGACGGCGCCCTCGTTCGCACCGAGCGCCGCGAACACCGACGCGTCCGCGCTTCCCGGCGGAAGTTCGCAAGTCACCACCGGCAGCGGGCCTGCCTGCGCATCGGCGATGTCGGCTGCAAGTGCGGCATCCGCGCACGCCATGTTCAGCACCAGCACCGTGAACGTCGGCCTCAGCCAGTCGGTGAGATGGAGGTCCAGCGCCAGCGGCCGGTCGGGCATCACGTCGCCGGGCCGCGGGCCGGGCATCGATGCGTCGTCATCGCTCGACAACGCCGAATCCTTGTATTGCACCGCCTGCGTCTGACGCGGATTGATCAGGTTGGCGATCTCGCGGTGGGCACCGGACAACGACAGCGCAGCCTCGCGCAGCAGATCGAAACCCCGTGTGGGCGGCGACATGAACTCGGTGCTGCGCATCGCGCTCTCGGCGTTGATGCGGAAGGCCGCGATGCGTTCCTGCGAATAACTGTCGAGCAGCGACACGTCGGACACGCCGCGAGCAACCAACGCCAGCTTCCAGGCCAGGTTGTCGGCATCGTCGAAGCCCGAATTCAAACCGCGCACGCCGAAGATCGGCATCGCGTGCGCGGCATTGCCGGCGAAGAGCACGCGGCTGTGCCGGTAGCTGTCCAGCGTCATCGCGCCGGCGCGGTAGACCGAAGTCCAGACCGTCTTCCACGGCAGGTGGCCTTCGCCGATGGCGTCGAGATGGCGCTGCACGAAATCCTGCAGCGCGGCCGGCTGAAGCGCTTCCTCGGTGCTCTGGCCCGCGCGCAACTGGTAGTCGATGCGCCAGATGTCGTCGGGCTGTTTATGCATCAGCACGGTCGAACCCGGGTTCCACGGCGGATCGAACCACGCGCGCCGTTCGGTCGGATGGTCGCTGTGCAGTTCGATGTCGATGATCACGTAGCGGCCTTCATAGGCCGTGCCTTCGAGGTTGAGGCCGAGCGACTTGCGCACAAAGCTCTGACCACCGTCGCACCCGACCACCCACTGCGCCCGCAGTGCATAGGCGCCCAGCGGATTGCGCGCCTCCAGCGTGAGGCCGTCGGCGTCCTCGGTGAAGCCGGTGAGTTCGCTGCCCCAGCGGATGTCGATGACTCCGGGCGCCGATTGATTGCGGCGGACGATCTCGTCCAGCAGGTACTGCTCGATGTAGTACTGCTCGAGATTGATCATCGGCGGCAGCTTCTGCGTCGCGTCGTGCGGCATCTCGAAGCGAAAAACCTCGTCGGTCTTGTAGAAGCTGCGGCCGCCGATCCAGGGCAAGCCCTTGGCCATGAAGGCCGGGAGCGCGCCGAGACGTTCGACGATCTCCAGGCTCCGGCGCGAAATGCAGGCCGCGCGGCTGCCGACACAAACGGTGTCGTCGGCCTCCAGGATCACGCTGCGCACCCCATGGTTCGCCAGCCCGAGTGCGAGCGACATGCCGACCGGGCCGCCGCCGGCAATCACCACAGGATGGCGACCGGGTTCATGCCCGTCCACGAGCGACGGAAGACGCGGCTCGTGGCGCGTGTAGTGGAAGGCGCCAACCGACGGCGGCAGATCCGAGGCCACCGGAGGCAGCGGGCCGGTCGCAGCGTCGCCTGCAAGCGCGGAGGGGTGGGGTACGACAGCAGTAGTCATGCGGAGGGATTGTCCCGATGCATCGGGACAGTCGTTGTCGTAACTTCGTACGAAGTGAAAACCCTCGATACCCCATGAAACGCTGGCCTGTCCGCGGCGGCGATCAGCCCATTGCTGCGTCAGTCGTGAGCAATGTGCTCGCCGGCGTCGGCACCTCGCACCTGGCGGCGAGCTACCTGACAGCGATGCATGTCGTGCTGCCCGTGACCTTCTGCACCGTGTTCGCGGTGGACTCCACAGGCCGAATCGAAACCGTCTCGGCCGCGAGCACCTATGGCAGCACCGCCGAGCGCACGGCCGAGCGCTACGTGGCGCAGCGCTTCGACCTTCTCGATCCCAACATGGCATGGCTCGCGGCGCGCAAGCTGCCGAAGCGTGCGCAGTTGTGGCTGGGACACCAGCACGCCGATGAAGTGGCCGACCCGGCCTACCGCGCGGCCTGCTACGGAGATGTCGGCATCCGCGAGCGGGCGTCGGTGCTGCTTCTCCTGCCATCCGGGCAGCGTGCGGCCGTCAGCTTTTACCGAAGCCTTGCGCAGCCTGATTTCGGCCAGGCTGATTTCGACCTGCTGGAGGTGCACGCAGTGCTGCTGGCCGATGCAACGGCGGCGCACGGTCGCAGTGCCGTGGTGGCAAGGGACACCGCGGAGCCGACCCTGGCCTCGCGCCTGCTCGGCCTGAGCCTGCGCGAGCGTGAGGTGATCGGGCATCTGCTGGCCGGCAAGACGGCGAAGGAAGCGGCGCGAGAAATCGGTATCGAGCTCACAACGGCTCGAACGCATCAGTACCGGGCTTTTCGGCGGTTGGGGATAGGAACTTTGAAGGATTTGCTGCGCGGGACTCGCGTTTGAGTCCCAGGCAATCATGTCGCCGGCAGCGACATGACCGCAAAACGTGTCGACGAAATCGAAAAACAGCGACACGTTTTATTGACGTGTCGACGGAATCGAAAAACATCGACACGTTTTGTTGACGTGTCGATGGCAGCGACATATCGCCTTGGCGCTAAAGGACCCCACCCGGCGCCACCACTTCCTGCTCGATCGCCCCGAAGATCGACTGCCCGTCCTGCCCCTTCATCTCGATACGGATGGTGTCGCCGTACTTCATGAATTCGGTCGTCGGCTGGCCGTCCTGGATGGTCTCGATGCACCGCTTCTCGGCGATGCAGCTGTAGCCCTTCGGCCACTCCATGCGGCCGCCCTTCTCGACGCCCTTGTTGCTCACGGTGCCGCTGCCGACGATGCTGCCGGCGCGCACGTTGCGCGTTTTGGCGATATGCGCAATGAGTTGGCCGAAGTGGAAGGTCATCTCCTCGCCTGCGTCGCACATGCCGACTTTTCGGCCGTTCCATGTGCTTTGCAGTGCGAGGTGTACGCGGCCTCCCTGCCAGGCGTTGCCGAGTTCGTCGAGGGTCACTGCCACGGGGCTGAACGCCGTCGACGGCTTGCTCTGGAAAAAACCGAATCCCTTGGCGAGTTCGGCCGGAATCAGGTTGCGGAGGCTGACGTCATTGGCAAGCATCACGAGGCGGATGCCGTCGAGCGCCTGCGCCGGGGTGGCGCCCATCCTGACGTCGCCGGTGATGACGGCGATCTCGGCCTCGAAGTCGATCCCGAAGGCCTCGCTGGCGACCGCGACCGGATCGCAGGGGCCGATGAAATCGTCGCTGCCGCCCTGGTACATCAGCGGGTCGGTGTAGAAGCTCTCGGGCACTTCGGCATTGCGGGCCTTGCGCACCAACTCGACGTGGTTGATGTAGGCCGAGCCGTCGGCCCACTGGTAGGCGCGCGGCAGCGGCGCCATGCACTGGACCGGATCGAATGGAAAGGCATGCCGCGCCCGTCCGCCATTGAGCGCGTCATAGAGATCCTGCAATTGCGGGCTCATGAAGCCCCAGTCGTCGAGCACCTGCTGCATGCGGCTGGCGATGCCGGTGGCGTAGTGCGCGGTGGCGAGATCGCGCGAAACGACGACGAGTTGCCCGTCGCGCGAACCGTCTTTGAGAGTGGCGAGTTTCATGGGTGGCGGCCGATGCCGGCACGGCATCGCTACTAAACTGATTGACCGGGCGGCAGTGTACCGAGATGAACCTCGCGGCCTGCACCGGGTCGATCTCTGATGCGAATGACCAATCCCCCCGTCCTGCCCGAAGCACCGCGCCCGCCGTGGCGCGCGCTGGCGCTGCTGACCGCGGTGGTTGTGATCGTGCATCTGGTCCTGCTCGGTCTTGCGCCTTCGGGCGTGGGAACACCACCTTCTCCGCTGGCCGACAGGTTCATCACCCGAACCATCGTCGTCGCGCCGCCGCCCGCCGCCGCACCTGCACTCGCACGGCCCGCGCCTGCCGCCGAGATCAAGCCGGTGCGTCCGCGCCCGCCGGCCCGGCCGCGGCCGGTCGCACCCAGACCGGCGCCCGAACCCGCAACAGCCGCCCAGTCCGAGCCGCAGTCGCAGGACCTCGCTTCGCAGGCAAGCACCGATACGGGAACAGCGGATAGCGCGCCCGCGGGCGGCGCGGGTTCGGCGACAGGAAACGGCGAAGGGGCAGTTGCAGCCGGCAACGAGGCCGCGGCTGCCAACATGCCCGGCTCGGTGCCACTGCACATCCCAGGGTCGGTGCGCCTCGCCTTCGCCGCGACCGCCCAGCAAGGAACGACGCCCATGCAGGGCGTGTTCGGGAATCTCGACTGGCTGCAGGACGGCGACCGCTACGACGCCCAGCTGTCTCTCACCTTCCTCTTCAAGACCTTCCGCAGCCTGCACAGCAACGGCGTCATCGGTTCGACGGGGATCGAGCCGATGCGCTTCTCGGACAAGCGCAAGACCGAAGTCGCCTCGCATTTCGTGCGCGACCAGAAGACCGTGATCTTCAGCAACAACTCGCCCAGCGTGCCGCTGCTCGCAGGCGCGCAAGACCGACTCAGCGTGGTGATGCAACTGGGCGCCCTCATGGCCGGCGATCCGGCGCGCTATCCCCCGGCGTCGGTCATCGCGGTGCAGACGGTCGGGCCCTCCGACGCCGAGATCTGGACCTTCACCATCTCGGGCGAAGAGCAAGTGACGGTGCCCGCCGGCGAATTCACGGTGCGAAAGCTCACACGCGCCCCCCGGCAGCCCTTCGACGACAAGATCGAACTCTGGCTGGCGCCGGAACTGGGCTATTTGCCGGTCCGCATCAGGCAGACCCAGCCGAACCAGGATTTCGTCGACCTCCAACTGCGCGAACAGGTGCCGTTGCGCACTTCCAACTAGCGTCACGCATCTTGTCGATGGCCTGCCGGCCGACTTCGGGGACACTGCGAGGCATTCAGGCAAGAATGCACCGCACCATGACCGAAACCCGTACCGACCTGGCCAAGATCACGCTCAACGTCCTGAGCATCGCCCTGCTCATCGGTTCTTCGCTCTGGGTCTTGCGGCCGTTTCTGGGCGCGACGATCTGGGCGGCCATGGTGGTGGTGGCGACTTGGCCGGCGCTGCTGTGGTTCGAGGCCCGGCTCTGGCGACGCCGGAGCCTGGCGGTGCTGGTGATGGTGCTGATCCTGCTGCTTCTGTTCGTGCTGCCGCTGACGATGGCGATCTCGACCATCGCCGCCAACGCGAACGAAGTCACCACGTGGGTCAAGTCGCTGATCAGCCAGGGGCCGCCCAAGGTGCCCGAGTGGCTGGGGCGGCTGCCCTTCGTCGGACCGCGATTGACCGCCGCCTGGGACGCGCAAGTGGCTTCGGGCGTGGCGGGACTGGAAGCCGAGATCGCGCCCTACGCCAAGCAGGTCACCGGATGGGTGTTCGCCCAGGCGGGCGTGGTGGGGGCACTGACCTTGCAGTTCCTCCTGACCGTGGTCATCGCGGGCCTCATGTACGCCCAGGGCGAGGCCGCGGCAGCGACAGTCCGCCAGTTCGGCCGAAAGCTCGGCGGGCAACGGGGCGAAGACGCCGTGATCCTGGCCGGTCAGGCGATCCGCGGGGTGGCCCTGGGGGTGGGCGTGACGGCCATCGTCCAGGCGGTCATGGGCGGAATCGGCCTGGCGATCGCCGGCGTGCCGTTCTCGGCGCTGCTCACGGCGGTCATGTTCATGTTCTGCATCGTCCAGATCGGGCCGACGCTGGTGCTGGCGCCCGCAGTGATCTGGGTGTTCTGGAGCGGATCGACCGGCTGGGGCGTTTTTCTGCTGATCTGGACCCTCATCGTGGGCACGATGGACAACTTCCTGCGTCCATGGCTGATCAAACGCGGCGCCGATCTCCCCCTGCTGCTGATCTTCGCCGGTGTCATCGGCGGCTTGTTCGGATTCGGACTGGTCGGCATCTTTGTCGGTCCGGTCATGCTGGCGGTGTCGTACACGCTGCTGGAGGCCTGGCTCGCTGACCCCGAACCCCAGCCGGTCGAGGCAAAACCCTGAGAGGGACACAAAAAAATACAGGCGCGTTCCTACAACGCAACGCCGGATATTGAAACTGGCGCGTTGATTGCTATCTAACGACCATGAATGCCATCGACATCCTCACAGGACCCGACATGCAAATGCTCTACGACTCCGACTCTTTCGTCGTCGTGCACGTGCAGCCGACGGAAGGAGACGCGCCGGTGGCGCCCAACGTTCCGGTGCTGGCGCGCCACGGCTTCGAGATCGTCGACAAGCGCTCGGGCAAGGAGGTTTATCTGGACGGTTCCTGGGCCGAACTCTTCCAGCAGCAAATCGCCGCCTGGCAAATCAACACGCCCACGCAGGAAGAAGTCGAGGACACCCTCGAAGGGTATGCCGAGTTGGCGCACACACCCGTCCTCGTCCATTGACCCGACAAAAGAGCGCTTCGGCGCTCTTTTTTTCTTCAGCCGGGGCATAGTGGCGGCCATGCTCCTTCGACACCCTTTCGCACTGACATTCCTCGCGTCGCTTATCGGTGCAACGGTGCTTTCAGGTTGCGCAGCCGGCACGCCGGCTGCCGACACCCCTGTCGCCCGTCGCGTGGCGACATTGTTGCCCACTGACGCCCTGCTGCTCGGCGAACAGCACGACGCCCCCGAGCACCACGCGATCGAACGTCAGACTGTCGAGGCGCTCACCGCCAACGGCCACCTTGCGGCGCTCGCCCTCGAAATGGCCGACACAGGCAACAGCACCGGCTATCTCGGCGCCGACGCGACCGAATCCCAAGTACAGACGGCGTTGAGCTGGAACGACAACGCCTGGCCCTGGACCGACTACGGGCCCGCCGTGATGGCCGCCGTGCGCGCTGGCGTGCCCGTGATTGGTGCCAACCTGCCGCGCGAGCACATGAAGGACGCGATGAAGGACGTTTCGCTCGACGCCCAACTCGCCGACGACGCCCGGGCGGCCCAGCGTGAGGCTGTGCGCAGCGGGCACTGCAACCTGCTTCCGGAGTCGCAGATCGTCCCGATGACGCGCATCCAGATCGCGCGCGACCGGTCGATGGCGCTAGCGATCGTCAAGGCGCGGGTGCCCGGCAAGACGGTGCTGCTGGTGAGCGGCGCCGGCCACGCCGACAAGGCGCTCGGGGTTCCGCAACACCTGCCGACCGACATCTCGGTGAAGGTAGTGCAGATGCAAGCCGGCGCGCCGCGCGCCACGGCGGACGTCTTCGACGTCGCGTGGCAAACGCCCGCACTGCCCGAAAAGGACTACTGCGCCGCGCTGCGGCCGGAGCGCCGCAGCCCGGGCTGATACCGCTTCGTCAGGCGTGCTTCTTGATCGCGTCGGCCAGCGTATTGACCAAGGCGTCGATGTGCGACTTCTCGACGATGTAAGGCGGCGCGATCACGAGCACGTCGCCCGCGGGCCGCACCAGAGCGCCGTTGTGGAAGCACTCGAGGAAGATGTCATAGGCGCGCTTGCCGGGCAAGCCCGCGATCGGCGCGAGTTCGACCGCCGCTGCGAGCCCCAGGCTGCGAATGCCGATGACGTTCGGCAGTCCCTTGAAAGTGCTGTGGAAGGCGTCGCCCAGCACCTTGCCCATTTCGCCCGCGCGCGCAAACAGCTGCTCTTTCTGGAACAGTTCCAGCGTCGCGATGGCGGCCGCGCAGGCAACCGGATGGCCCGAGTAGGTGTAGCCGTGGAAGAACTCCACCACGTGCTCGGGCGCTGACGTGTTCATCATCGCGTCGTAGAGCTTGTCGCGGCAGATCACGCCGCCCAGCGGAATCACGCCGTTGGTCACGCACTTCGCGAAATTCAGCATGTCGGGCACGACACCGTAATAGTCCGACGCGAAATTGGTGCCCATGCGCCCGAAACCCGTGATGACCTCGTCGAAGATCAGCAGGATGCCGTGCTTGTCGCAGATCTCGCGCAGCTTCTGCAGGTAGCCCTTGGGCGGCACGTACCAGCCGGCGGACCCGGCAATGGGTTCCACGATGATCGCGGCCACGTTGCTCGGATCGTGCAGCGGCAGGATGCGCTGTTCCAGGTCGGCCAGTGCATCCTCGGCCCAGACCGGCTCCTGGTTGTGGATGTACGCATGGTTGACCGGATCGTGGATGAAGCGCATATGGTCCACGCGCGGCAGGAAGGCCGAGCCGAACACCTTGCGGTTGCCCGGAATGCCGCCCACCGACATGCCGCCGAACCCGACGCCGTGGTAGCCCTTCTCGCGGCCGATGAAGACGTTGCGGTGGCCTTCGCCACGGGCGCGGTGATAGGCAAGAGCGACCTTCAGCGACGTGTCGGCCGCCTCGCTGCCCGAGTTGCAGAACAGCACCTTGTTGAGGTCGCCCGGCGCCATGGCGGCGATCATCTCGGCAGCCTTGAACGCCTTGTCGTTGCTGACCTGGAAAGCCGTCGCGTAGTCGAGCGTGTCGAGTTGCGCCTTGATGGCCTCATTGATGGGCTTGCGGTTGTGGCCCGCGCCCACGCACCAGAGCGAGGAGATGCCGTCGATCACCTTTTGCCCGTCGTGCGTGGTGAACTCCATCCCGTCGGCCGTCACGAAAACACGCGGGTCCTTCTTGAAGTGGCGGTTGGGGGTGAAGGGCAACCACTGGTTGTCCATGTTGAAGTCGTTGTAGGCCATGAATCGCTCCTGAGAGGTACGTTCTTGCTTGAAAAGGTTGATTTTGGCACCGGCCGCGTCAACCGTGCGCCCTGCGACAATGGCCGGCCTTATGAATCCCGCGTACATCCTTACCCTTTCCTGCCCCGATCGCACCGGCATCGTCCACGCTGTTTCCGGTTTCCTGCTCGATCGCGGCGGCAACATCGAGGAAGCAGCCCAGTACAACGACCACGGTACCGGCCTGTTCTTCATGCGCGTGCGCTTCGCGTGCGACCAAAGCGAAGCCGCGCTGCGCGAACAGATCGGCGAACTGGCGGCGAAATTCGGAATGCGCTGGAAGCTCTACGCCGCCGCCGAACCGATGAAGACGGTCATCATGGTCAGCAAGGAAGGCCACTGCCTCAACGACCTGCTCTTCCGCTGGAAGAGCGGCCTGCTCTCCATCGACGTGCGCGCCATCATCTCGAACCACCGCGACTTCTATCAGCTGGCGGCGAGCTACAACGTGCCCTTCCACCACATCCCGGTGACTGCCGCGACCAAGGCGCAAGGAGAGGCCAGGCAACTCGAGATCATCGACGCCGAGGGTGCCGACCTCGTGGTGCTGGCGCGCTACATGCAGATCCTGAGCAACGACCTGTGCGTCAGGCTCGCGGGCCGCGCCATCAACATCCACCACTCCTTCCTGCCCAGCTTCAAGGGCGCCAAGCCCTACTACCAGGCACATGACCGCGGCGTGAAGCTGATCGGCGCCACCGCCCACTACGTGACGGCCGACCTCGACGAAGGCCCGATCATCGAGCAGGACGTGGAGCGCGCCGACCACACCGACACGGTCGAAGACCTCACCGCACGCGGTCGCGACACCGAAAGTCAGGTGCTCGCGCGCGCCGTGAAGTGGCACAGCGAGCACCGGGTGCTGCTGAATGGCCACCGCACGGTGGTCTTCCGCTAAGTCAGTCGACCTTGATGTTGTTCGCCTGGATCACCTTGCGGTAGAGCTCGTACTGCGCGGCGATCGCGCGGCCGAACTCGTCGGGCGGCATGCCCCGCACCGTGATGCCCTGGGCGACCAGCTTGGCGTTGGTGTCCGGGTCATCCAACGCATGGCGCACCGCCGTGTATTGCCGATCGATGATCTCCTTCGGCGTCCCCTTGGGCGCAACCAGCGCGAACCACGAGTTGAAGAAGAAGTCCGGCAAGCCCGACTCGGCCACTGTCGGCACGTCCGGATACTGAGGCAGTCGCTTCTGCGTCGACACTGCGAGCAGGCGCAGCTTGCCGCCCTGTATCAGCGATGTGACCGTCCCCAGCCCCTGGAACGCGGCATCGACTTCTCCGCCGGCCACCGCGACCGCCGCCGGCGTCGCTCCTTTGTATGGCACGTGCGTCACGTTGATTCCGGCGCGCGAGGCGAACATCGCCATCGCGATGTGCTGCGGGCTGCCGCTCCCGCCTGAGCCGTAGTTGAGCTTGCCGGGCGACGCCTTCGCCGCCTTGATGAAATCGTCCACGGTGTGGAAGGGCGAATCGGGCTTGACCACCAGGCCCCATTCGATCGTGCCGACCAGCGAGATGGGTGCGAAGTCGGTCAGTGCATCCCAACCCGCCTTGGGATAGATGTGCGGAATCATCGTCAGCACGCTGTCGTTGAACCCGCCCAGGGTGTAGCCGTCCGGTGCCGCGTGCGCGACACGATCCGCACCGATCAGGCCTGACGAGCCGGGAATGTTCTCCAGCACGAAGGGCTGCCCGAGGTCGGAACCCATCTTCTGCGTGAGGACGCGTGCACCGTTGTCCACGGCACTGCCTGCCGCCAGCGGAATCACCATGCGGATCGGCTTGGTTGGATACGCCGACTGAGCGGATGCAAGCATCGCGGCGCTGCAGATCCATAGGCCGGCCAGAAGGCGTTGCAGGAATGTCATGGGAGTCTCCGTAGTTCTTATTTCTTTGAACGGCCGCGCGCTTCAGCGCAGCGCGGCGATGCCGAGCCGGGCGGCCAGCTGATCGAGATCATCGACCAGCGCGGCCGCGACCGGCACGCCGCTCTTCTCGTACGCCGCGCGTCGGCCGTGGCTTTGTTCGCCGGGCAGCCAGATGCGCTCCACGCCCGGCAGGCGCTCGCTGTTGCGGATGTCGCGCACCAGCGCGTCGACGGCCGCCTTGAACGGCCCCGCCCCGCCGAAAGCTGCGAGATCGATCACGAGGATGGCCTGTCCGGTATTGGTGGGCGTGACGTGATCGGCGTTGAAATCGATCAGGTCGCGCCCCATCGCGGCGCCTTGCAGCGTACCGGCCAGCAGGCCGACGATGAGCGCGAGACCGTAACCCTTGTGGCCGCCGATCGGCAACAGAAACCCCTCGTTCGACCGCTTGGGGTCGGTGAGCGGACGCCCCTGGCGATCGATCATCCAGCCCTCGGGCATCGGCTCGCCGCGCTTGGCCTTGGCCTTGACCTTGCCGTAGGCCGCGACGGTCGTTGCCATGTCGAGCACGACAGCAGGCTCATCCCCGGCGGGAATCCCCGCGGCAATGGGGTTGGTCGACAGCAGCATCTCCATGCCGCCCCAGGGCGCCATGTGGTTGGCGTTGCCGACCGCGAAGTACAGCCCGATCATGTCGTGCGCCACCGGCATGCGCGCGTAGAGCGAAGCGGGTCCCGCGTGGTTGCTGGCGCGCGTGCCCACCCAGGCGACACCCGCACTGCGCGCTTTCTCGATGGCGATTCGCACCGCGTGCGACACCACCAGATGGCCCATGCCGTTGTCGCCATCCACCACCGCCATGGCGGCACGCTCCTCGACCACGCGAATATGGGGCCGAACGTTGATGCCGCCGGCCTCGATGCGCTGGACGTACTGCGGCAGACGGATGATCCCGTGGCCGTCCGAACCCTGCAGGTCGGCCTCGGCCATCAGGCCAGCGACGCAATCCGCATCGTCGCGGGAAAGGCCCACCCGCTCCAGCGCCTCGGCGGTGAAACGCCGCAGGCGCTCACCGGGAATCCATATGGTTTTGCTATCGGTTGTCATATGTCGCGGCAGTCTAGGTAAGCGCTACACCGTCGTCCAATGCCGAATCGGTTCGGAGCCATATCATTTTGCGATTGCTCCCATCGACAGGCAGCCGCCATGAACCTTCGCACCCTGCGCTATTTCGTTGCCATTGCCGATGCCGGCAGTTTCACCGCCGCGGCGACGGCGCTTTCGATCGCCCAATCCGCGTTGACGCGGCAATTGCGCGATCTGGAGACTGAACTGGGCGTCCAACTCCTGCAGCGCGGTCCGCGCGGCGTTCGGCTGACCCAGGAAGGCGCAACCCTCTACGAATCGGCGCAGCGCATGCTGGCCGAGTCGGCGCGCGTGAGGCAGTTGTTGACGAACGGCGATGCCAATTCGGCGTCCACGGTGGTGCTCGGCGTGTCGCCGACGCTCACGCGGGTGCTCCTGCCCGGCGTGTTCGAGCGCTGTCATCACGGCCTGGCCGGCATTCGGCTGGTCGTGCGCGAGGCCTTCACGCCGCAATTGCTGGAGAGCCTCGAACGGGGCAGGATCGACCTGGCGGTGGTGACCAACCCCGAGCCCAACCGCGCCCTCGCCCATCAACCACTGCTGGCCGAGCCCTTCGCGCTCATCACGCCAATGCAAGCCAACACGCCGCCGGTGGTGCCGCTGGCCGCGCTCGCCAAGGTTCCGCTGCTGATGACGCGGCTGCATCGCGGCATCGTGGAACGAACCCTCGCGCCGCTCGGCACACGGCTCAATATCCAAGCAGAGATCGACTCGGTCGATGCCATCCGCGAACTCGTGCTTCAAGGCCGATGGGCGACGGTCATGCCGGTGTCGGTCTTCAAGGAACAGCGCCAAGGCACGGTGCGCCTGTCGGAAGTCTCCGGCGTGCAGTTGCATCGCATGCTGATGCTGGCCACGCGCATCGAGCGCGCGCAGAACGCGGCCATCGCCGTGGTGGCCGACGTGGTGCGGGCCGAGGCCGGCAAGCTCGCGGCGGCTGGCGTTTTCAGCTTCGGATCGGCGCCCGTGGCAGCCAAGACGGAGACAATGGCGGCATGAACACAGCGTCGGTCGAAACCGGGAACGCCTCCGTCTCCCGTAGAGAACTTCAGGCCAGGGTGGTGAGCGCCTTGCAGGCGAAGCTCCCATCGCACGCCGTCCTGTCGAACGACGAGGACACCGTCCCTTATGAATGCGATGGCCTCACGGCCTACCGCCAGCGCCCGCTGGTCGTCGCGCTGCCCGAAAACGAAGCGCAGGTGCAGGCCGTGCTCAAGACCTGTCATGCGCTGGGCGTGCCCATCGTGGCGCGCGGCGCGGGCACGGGTCTCTCCGGCGGCGCGATGCCGAACGCGCTCGGCGTCACGTTATCGCTCGCCAAGTTCAACCGCATCCTCAAGATCGATCCAGTGAGCCGCACGGCCGTCGTGCAGTGCGGCGTGCGAAATCTCGCGATCAGCGAGGCGGCGGCGCCCTTCGGCCTCTACTACGCGCCCGATCCTTCGAGCCAGATCGCCTGCACCATCGGCGGCAACGTGGCGGAGAACTCGGGCGGCGTGCACTGCCTCAAGTACGGCCTGACGCTGCACAACGTGTTGCGCGTGCGCGGCTTCACGGCCGAGGGCGACCCGATCGAGTTCGGCAGCGAGGCGCTCGACTGCGCCGGACTCGACCTGCTGGCGCTCGTGATCGGCAGCGAAGGCATGCTGGCCGTGACCACCGAAGTGACCGTCAAGCTCGTGCCGAAGCCGCAGTTGGCGCGCTGCATCATGGCCAGCTTCGACGATGTGCGCAAAGCCGGCGATGCGGTCGCCGCAGTGATCGCGGCCGGCATCATCCCGGCGGGGCTGGAGATGATGGACAAACCCATGACTGCCGCAGTCGAAGACTTCGTGCGCGCGGGCTACGACCTCGATGCCGCGGCGATCCTTCTGTGCGAATCCGACGGCACGCCCGAGGAGGTCGAGGAGGAAATCGGCCGCATGACCGACGTGCTGCGCGGCTGCGGCGCCACCGCGATCGCCTGCAGCGAGAACGAAGAGGAGCGCCTCCGGTTCTGGAGCGGCCGCAAGAACGCGTTCCCCGCATCGGGCCGAATCAGCCCGGACTACATGTGCCTGGACTCGACCATCCCGCGCAAGCGGCTCGCCGACATCCTGTTGGCCATCCAGGAGATGGAAAAGAAATACAACCTGCGCTGCTGCAACGTGTTCCACGCGGGCGATGGCAACCTGCATCCGCTGGTGCTGTTCGACGCGAATGATCCCGACGAGCTTCACCGCTGCGAGTTGTTCGGCGCCGACATCCTCGAGACCAGTGTTGCGATGGGCGGCACGGTGTCGGGCGAGCATGGCGTCGGCGTCGAGAAGCTCAACAGCATGTGCGTGCAGTTCACGGCGGCCGAGAACGAGCAGATGTTCGGGGTGAAGCGCGCCTTCGACCCGGCGGGTCTCTTGAACCCCGGCAAGGTGATTCCGACGCTGCAGCGCTGCGCCGAATACGGCAAGCAGGTGTTCCGCAGCAGCAAGCCGCAGCCGTTCGCCGATCTTCCGCGCTTTTGAGATGAACGGATTGCGCGGCATGGCTTGGCTGCTGGTGTTCCAGTCTGCCGGCGAGGTTCTTTCGCGAGGCTTGTCCTTGCCTCTTCCGGGGCCCGTGCTCGGCATGATGCTGATGCTCGCAGGCTTGCGTTTTTCCGTTGTGCGCGAGCCGGTGGCCGAATGCGCGACATTTCTGCTCGGTCACCTTTCGCTGCTCTTCGTTCCGGTCGGCGTGGGCGTGATGACGCACCTCGCGCTGCTCAGCCAGTTCGGCGGGCGGATGCTCGTGATCATCGCGCTGTCGACGTGGATCGGGCTGGCCGTCACGGCGCTGGTGCTCTACTGGCCAGACCGCAAACAAAAAGCGTAAGGGAAGCCTGAGCATGCCGCGTTTCGTCGAACTCTGGATCTATCTATCGGCCACGCCGCTCTTCGGCCTCACCGCGACGCTGGTCGTGTATCTGCTCGCGAATGCGGCGTACACACGGCTCGGTGCGGCGCCTTGGGCCAATCCGGTGCTCTGGTCGGTGATCGTGCTGGCGAGCGGACTGCTGCTCACGCATGTGGACTACCAGACCTACTTCGCAGGCGCGCAGTTCATTCACTTCCTGCTCGGGCCGGCCGTGGTCGCGCTCGCATGGCCGCTGTGGCAGCGGCGCGCCGAGCTGCGTGCGCGCTTCGGTCGGCTGGTGCTCGCATCGCTGCTGGGGGGCGCGGCCGCTGGCGGTTCTGCCGTGGCATTGGGTTGGGCGATGGGGTTGCCGCACGACGTGGTGCTGTCGCTCGCACCCAAGTCGGTGACGGCGCCCGTTGCGATGGGGATCGCCGAAAAGATCGGCGGTATTCCGGCACTTTCGGCTGTGTTCGCAGTGCTGACCGGCATGATCGGCGCGCTGTCCGGCAAGTACCTCTTCGACGCGCTGCGAATCAGCACCAGCAGTCAAGGCTATGCCGCGCGCGGTTTCGGCCTGGGCACCGCCGCGCACGGCATCGGCGCGGCCAGGGCGCTGCACGTCAATGCGGATGCCGGCGCCTACGCCGGTCTCGCACTGGGCATGCAGGTGGTCCTTGCGGCGCTGCTGATGCCACTGGTGTTTCGCCTCTTTTGAGCGAAGCAGAAAAAAGCCGGCCCATGCATTTCGCATGGCCGGCTTCTTGGTATTGCGCCCGAGGCGCGTGAATTACAGCGCGAGCGGGTTGCCGCGTGCCGCAGCACGCGCTTCGGCGCGCACGGCATCGCGGTTGACGGTGCTGGCCAGAATCGGTGCCACACCGGCCGAGGCGCCTTCCGCATACGGGTCGGCGCTGTGCGCAGCGGCAACGCCCTGGTTGCGCACGGCGGCGCGGGTGCTGGCGCTCACGACAACCGCCGGGACGCCCGACTCGGCGCCGTCGGCATAGGGGTTGACCTGGTGTGCCGCGGTCACGGCATCGGCGCGGACCGTTGCGCGGCTGTTTGCCGACACGAGCGGGTGCACGCCTTCGTAGGTTTCTGCTTGGGCGCCGGCTGCGGCCAGGAGAGTGAGTGCGGCTGCGGCGATGATCTTCGAGGTCTTCATTTCAATGTCCTTTGACTGCTTGACTGCTTAGGATGATTTCGAACCGGTCTTGGGTGGGGGCCGCCCTTGAAGGGCAGCCACCTCGCTCGGGGGCCCTGTTCACCCAGAACTGCTTGCTTGCTGCTCTGTGGGATGAATTGTGCGCCTGAATTCTTAGTAGAAACCCTAATGAATCCGAACTGCCGTGTTGACGAAATTGAAACAGTCAAAAAAACAGGAGCGAGAACTCACTTCTCGCTGAGGGCGCCGCGCCTCAGGCGGCGCCCTTGCGGAGATCAGCTTCGGGACGGATTGTTCGGCCGATGGTCATACCGGTTCGGCACGCCGTCGTGATCGTTGTCCCATCCGCCGGCCTGATATTCCCAGCGGCCGCCGCGCTCGTGCCATTGGGGCGCGCGGTAGGCGTAGCCCGGCCTCGCGCGCATCCAGTTGCCGCCTTGCCAGACGTATCGCCCATGGTTCCACTCATAGTGGCCAGGCGCCCACGCGTAGCCGGGGCGGGGCGGCGGCACGCGCTCATAGCGCGGCGCCGGCGGCGGCCCCACCCGCACCGAGATCACGGCCTGCGCCTGGGCGGCGGTCGGCACGACCATGGCGCCAACGGACAGAAGAGACGCAGCGCCCATCGCAAAAGTGACAGCCAGTTTTTTCATGAGGACTCCTTTGAGTTGCTGGAGACTTCATCCTCCCTGCCTCATGTGTACCGTTCGTAAGCCGCCGACGAAGTCTTGTGTAAACCTGTGTCGACCGAATTTGCGATGGGATGGCTATTTCTGGAGTGCGCGCAGGTCGATCGCGTCGGCCATCGCGGCATGGCCCGCAGCGCTCGGATGCAAGTGATCACCCAGGTCGTAGACCGGCTTCAGCGACTGCGGGTCGGCGGGATCTCGCAACGCAGCATCGAAATCGATGACGCCGTCGATGCCCTGCTGGCCGCGGATCCAGCGATTCACTGACTGTCGCCGAATCTCCTTCTCCTCATTCCAGTAGGCCGAGCCCTTGAAGGGCAGCAACGTGCCCAACAGCACCTTGACGCCCCAGGCACGCGACTGGTCGATCAACTGCTGCAGGCCAGCGGTGATCTGATCAACAGTCGGAGCGCCGAGTCGCCCGCCTGAATCCTGCAAGGTCAAGCCGATGTCGTTGATGCCGATGAGGATGATGACGTGCGTCACGCCGCTCTGTCCCAGCACGTCGCGCTCGAAGCGCTCGACGCCCTTGGCCCCGGCACCATCGCTGAGCAGGCGATTACCCGAAATGCCCTCGTTGAGCACCGCGAACAGCCCTGCGCTGCCCGGCTTTCCGCGCAAGCGCAATGCCAGCCGCTCGGGATAGCGCACGGCATGCCCATCGCCCACGATCCCTGCGCCCTCGGTGATCGAATCGCCGAATGCGACCACGACGCGCGAGGCCCGGGGGCCAACCACATCCAGACCGGTCACGATGTGGTTCCACCCGGAACGCGTGGCATCGGTCCAGTTGGCCTGCCGGACGGCATCGCCCGGCGTGATCCAGGTCGCGCCGGGTGTCAGGTGATGAACGGTCGCGAACGACACCGGCGCATCGACGTGAAAACTGACCGAGACGGCCTGGTCCGGCGCCACGGCGAATGAGGTCGCATCGCTCCACACCTCCCTGCCCGGCGCGATCGTGACGTCGGCGCGCCCGCCGAATCGCAAACTTTGCAGCGTGCCGGGGGAAACGGCATTTCCGCCGGTACTGCGCGCCACGCTCGCCGACGCGATATGCAGAGGCATGTTGCCGAAGCGATTGGAAAACCGCACCCTGACGCGCTGTCCGCCCAAGGTGGGCTGCAGACCCTGGCGCAATGTCAGGTTGTCGAGCAAAGGTGGGGGCGATGACGGCGCACCGCTCCACGGGAGCGCCTGTGCGTAGTCCTGCGGCGCAGCGGCCCAACTCCCGGTCCAGCGCACCTCATCGCGCGCCTGGCGCACCTGCGCGAGTGCCGGCGGATTCGCCAGCAGCACGCTCAGCAGCAGCGCACCAAGGAGTCGTGCAACAAGGTTCATGCGCAAAGCAGCGCAGTTTACGGAATCCCTTTCACCAGGTGTCGACGTACGCCGCGGCCGGACGGCGCGACGCCGCGGACGAGGCCAATCCACGCACCAGCCAGCCCCGGGTGTCGGCCGGATCGATGACGGCGTCGATCTCCAGCGTCTGCGCCATGTGGATCGCCTCGCCGTTCGCATACTGCTGCGCAACCAGCTTCTTGAACAGCGCATCGCGCTCCGGCCCTTCGGCAGCGGCTTCGAGTTCCTTGCGGAAGCCCAGCCGCACCGCACCTTCGAGCCCCATGGCACCGAACTCCCCGGTGGGCCATGCCACGGTGAACACCGGTGCATCGAAGCCGCCTGCCGTCATCGCCTGCGCGCCGAGTCCATAACCCTTGCGCAACACGACCGCGAAATACGGCACGCGCAGATGCGAAGCCACCATGAACATGCGGCACACGTGCCGCACCTGGGCCTGCGCCTCGACCTCCGGGCCGACCATGAAGCCGGGCGTGTCGCACAGCGCCACCAGCGGCAGGCCATGCGCGTTGCAAAGCTGCATGAATCGCGCGGCCTTGTCTGCGGCATCGACGTCGATCGCACCGCCGAGGTGGTGCGGGTTGTTCGCGAGCAGCCCGACCGACTTGCCTTCGATGCGCGCCAGCGCCGTCACGATGCCGGCGCCGAAGCCGGCGCGCAGTTCCAGCAGCGAGCCGATGTCGACCACGCCACGCATCGCGGCACGCACGTCATAGACACGCAGGCGGTTCTCGGGAATGGCATGACGCAGCGCACGCTGGTCGGCGCATTCCCACTCGCTCGTCGGACCTTGGAAATACGAAAGATACTGCTTCGCGGCGGCTACCGCATCGGCCTCGTTCTTCACGAGGATGTCGATCACGCCGTTGCGCGACTGCACGCTGCTCGGCCCGATCTGCTCCGGCGCGAAGGTACCGAGGCCGCCGCCCTCGATCATCGCGGGGCCGCTCATGCCGATGTTGCTGGCTTCGGTGGCGATGATCACATCCGCGCAGCCCAACAGCGCCGCATTGCCCGCGAAGCAACGCCCGTGAACGATACCGACCACCGGCACCTTGCCTGAAAGCGCCGCGAACTGGCTGAAGGTGTGGTTGTTCAGGCCCGCGACGATGGGCATGTCGGTATCGCCGGGCCTTCCGCCGCCACCTTCGGCGAACAGCACCACCGGCAGTCCGAGTTGGTGTGCGATGCCCAGCATGCGGTCGGTCTTGTGATGGTTGCGCATGCCCTGCGTGCCCGCGAGCACGGTGTAGTCGTAGGACATGACCACGCAGCGCGATTTCTCTGGCCCGAACTGCTTCGCGTTGATGCTGCCGATGCCGGTCACCATGCCGTCGGCGGGTGTGTTGGCGATCAGGTCTTCGAGCGAGCGGCGGCGCGTCTGCGCGGCGATCGCCAGTGCACCGTATTCGCTGAAGTTTCCCGGCTCGTCGGCCAGGTCGCAAAGGTCCGCGATGTTGGCGCGAGCGGTGCGCCCGCCCTGCGCATGACGCTTCGCCACCGTGGCGGCGCGATTCTCGTCGAGCGTGAACGCGTGGCGGTCGATCACCTTCTGCAGGTCGGGGCGGATCTCGTCGAGGTCGCGCTCCGTGCGCGCTTCGGCTTCGATGGCATGCGCATCCACGGCCTCCAGCTTCACCAGCGACTGGCCTTCGACGAGGTAGTCGCCCGGCTCCGCCAGGAGCGTGACCACGCGCCCCGCGGCCGGCGCGTGCAGGAGATGCTCCATCTTCATGGCTTCGAGCACGCCGATCTGCGCGCCAGCCGGCACGACGTCGCCGACATCGACTTCGAATTGCACGAGCTTGGCCGGCATCGGCGCCTTGACCATGAGGCCGTCGTCCTCATCCCGCAACACGGCCTGCGCAGCCTGGATCGCCGCAGGACGCGCGTGCTTCGCGGCGGCCGCGTCCACTTGCGCGGCAGCGGCGAGCAGATCGGCCAGGTGCGCCTCGACGAATCGCGTGTGCACCGCCTGCGTTGCGAATTCCGGCCGCATCGCGATGGCCTGCAGCAGCGAGAGGTTGGTCGCGATGCCGTCGATGTGGCACTCCTCCAGCGCGCGCAGCGAGCGCCGCACCACGTCGGCAAAGCGCGCGGACGACGAGTGAACGATCAGCTTGGCAAGCAGCGTGTCGTAGTGCGGCGAAGGCGCGAGGCCGGCATAGCCATGCGTGTCGACACGCACGCCAGGACCGGCCTGAAGATCGAAGCGCGTCAGCGTGCCGCCGGATGGCCGCGCGTTGCCTTGCGCATCGAGCGTTTCGGCGTTGACGCGCCACTGCACCGCGAACCCTCGCTGCGGCGCTGTGCGGCCCGTCTCGACCACAAGATTGGCAATGGTTTGCCCCATCGCGACACCGATCTGCAATTGCACGAGGTCCAGGCCCGTCACCGCTTCGGTCACGGTGTGCTCGACCTGCAATCTCGGATTGGCTTCGATGAAGACATAGGGCAGCGTCGACGAATGCTCGTCGACGAGGAATTCGAAAGTGCCCAGGCTTTGGTAGCCCACCGCCTTGGCCATGCGAAGCGCCGCCTGCGTGACCTGCTCGCGAAGCGCCTCCGGCAGCGAAGGACTCGGCGCGATCTCGACCAGTTTCTGGAAGCGCCGTTGCAGCGTGCATTCGCGCTCACCCAGGCTGGCGACGGACTGTCCGTCGCCGATCACCTGCACTTCGATGTGGCGCGCGTTGCGCATCAAGCGCTCGACGTAGACGCCCTCGACGCCGAAAGCCGCCTTGGCCTCCGACATGCAGCGTGCGTGCGCCTCGGGCAGTTCGTCGGCATTCAGCACTGCGCGCATGCCGCGTCCGCCGCCTCCGCCGATGGCCTTCACCATCACGCCCGCGCCTTCGGCCTGCTGCGCAGCGAAGAAAGCCTGCGCCTCGGCAAGTGTCACCGCACCGACGCTGCCGGGCATCACCGGCACATCGCATTGCTCGGCCAGCGCACGCGCACGTGCCTTGTCGCCGAACAGCGCGAGCTGGTCCGGCGTCGGGCCGATGAAGCGCAGGCCGGCTTCGGCGCAGGCCTTGGCGAAGTCCGCGCGCTCGCTCAGGAAGCCGTAGCCGGGATGCACCGCATCGCAGCCGTGGTCGCGTGCAACCGCGATCAGGGCCGCCATGTCGAGGTACGCCGAAGGACCGGTCGCAGGCAATGGCACCGCGACGTCGGCCAACTGCACGTGGAGTGCCGATGCGTCGTCCTTCGCGTGGACGGCAACACTCTCGATGCCGAGGTCGCGCAGCGCGCGCACCAGCCGCACCGCTATTTCGCCGCGATTGGCAATCAGGACTTTCTTCATCATCTGTCAGTCTTTGAGGAGGCGGCGCAGTACTTTTCCGGCGCCGGTGGTTGGCAGCGCGTCGATGAACTTCACCGCTCGCGGCGCCTTGTAAGTGGCCATGTTCTCGCGCGACCAGGCGATCAGCGCATCGGCATCGAGTTCCGCGCCGGGCTTCTTCACGATGAAGGCCTTCACCACCTCGCCCTTGTCCGCATCGGGCTGCGCGATGACCGCGGCCTGCGCGACGGCCGGATGCTTCATCAGGATGGTTTCCACCTCTTCGGGGAACACGCTGTAGCCCGAGACCTTGATCATTTCCTTGAAGCGGCCGATGAAGGTGAGGTAGCCGTCGGCATCGAGCTTGCCCATGTCGCCGGTGTGAACCCAGCCGTTGCGCAGCGTTGCGGCCGTGGCCTCCGGCTTGTTCCAATAGCCCTTGAAGGAGCCCGCGCTGGCGAGCACGATCTCCCCGACCTCACCCACCGGCTTGTCCTCGCCCGTGTCGGCGTCGATGATGCGGATCGTGACGCCCGGCACCGGAATGCCCTGCGTACCCCAGCGCGGTGCGTCGTGCGGCGTGTAGGTGTCGCAGGTGTGGGTCTCGCTCAGGCCGTAGGCGGCCTCGAAGGAACTGCAGTTCTTCGCAAAGCCGCGCCATTGCTGCGCCAGCGGCTGGGTGAAGGCGATGCCGAAGCTGGTCACCGGATTCATGCGCAGGCTCGAGAGGTCGATGTTCGCGATGCCTTCGACCTGCATGCAAGCGACGTTCATCGGCGCGATGCTGTACCACCAGCTCACCTTGTAGCGTTCGATCGCCCGCAGCGCGGCGCGCGGCTCGAAGCGATGCAGCAGCACGGACGTCGCGCCGGTGAACACCGGCACATTGACGCCCATCAGCATGCCCGCGATGTGATAGAGCGGCGCGATCGAGAGCAGCACATCGCTGGCGGTGACGCCGTTGCAGTCCGCGGCGGCGCGGGTCTTGAAAAGCGCGTTGCCGTAGGTCAGCATCGCGCCCTTCGGCAGCCCGGTGGTGCCGGACGTGTAGGTCATGAGCGCCACGTCATCGAGCGTGATCTCGACCGGTGCGGGATGCTTGCCGCTCTTCGTCACGGCAAGGAAGTCCTCGCAGCCGGCGGGCACACTGCGCGGCTCGCACTGTGCCGCAACGAGATCGGCGGGCACGTCGAGCGTCGGCGTGACGGGCAACAGATCGGCGTAGTGCACGACGAACACATGTTCGAGTGCACTCGCCGCGCGCACCTTGTCAACCACCGGCAGGAGCGACGACGCGGCAACGATCACGCGCGCCTTCAGGTCGTTGACCTGATAGGCCAGTTCGTGCTCCTTGTTGAGCGGGCCGCTCGGGCACACGATCGCGCCGATCTTCTGAATGCCGAAGTGCGCCACGAGGTACTGCGGGCAGTTGTTGAGGAAGAGCACGACCGGATCGCCCTTGCGAACGCCGATCGCCTGGAGCCGCGCCGCGAAAGCATCGCTCGCGGCGTCCAGCTCGGCGTAGCTCGTCGCGTGGCCGTACCAGATGCAGGCCGGGTGATCGCCACGCTCGCGCGCGTGCGTGCGGAGGTACTCGTGCAGCGGCTGCTGCGGGCGATCGGGAAGCTGGGTTGTCTCCATGGCGTCACTCTCACAGGGTTATCGATAGGGCTTGGTCGCTTGCCATGGCCCCATGGTGCACCAACAATCCTACCCATGGGTATAACTTCGGCGACACGGCAAAAACCCTCTCACCAACCCCCTGAGCGCGGCAATGCGCCTTCCGGGAGAACCGACCTGCCGCAGGGCACGGGACGGCAGCGCACCGCCACCGCCGGCACCGACGTGCAGCGCGAACGAATCCTGCAGGCAGCGGCGCAACTCTTCGCGGCGCAGGGCTATGCGAACACGACGATGGCGCAGATCGTGCGCGCGCTGGACGCCACCAAGCCTTTCGTCTACTACTACTTCCGCGACAAGCAGGAGATCTTCGAGACGCTGTCGTGGCGGCCTGCGGTCGATTGTTTCACCTCGATGGATTTCGCGCAGGACGACAAGCGCCGCGCCGTCGAGAAGGTCAAGGAAGGCATCGAGCGCCTGATCCGCGCGACGGTGTCGCACCATCCCTGCGCCTTCTTCGCCTACAAAGAGCCGCAGGTCTATCGCCCCGAGTACATCGCTGCGCAGAAGAAGCTGGCCCATCACTTCTACGACCAGTTGTTCCCGCTGCTGGAGCAGGCGCGCGCCGATGGCGACCTCGATTTCGGCGAGACCAAGATCACCGCTTTCGCCGCGCTCAGCCTGCCGGGCTTTCTCTACAGCTGGTACCGGCCCGACGGCCGCCTGTCGCCCGACGAAGTGGTGGCGGAGCTGTCGAGGCTCGCATGGCGAGTGCTCGGGCTGCGCGAGCGCGACGGCTGACCGAAGCGCCGCCTCATTCGGGATAGAGCCGGCCAGTGAGCGTGGCGCTCGCCTTGCGCAGCGCCGGCAGGAAGGCATCGCGAAGCTCGAGCAGTTCCATCCGCTCGGCGCGCACGGCGATGCTCATCGCGGCCACCGTCACGCCGCTGCGGTCGAGTACCGGTACCGCCATCGAACGCACGCCCAACTCCAGTTCGCCGTCATTGCCGGCATAGCCTTCCTCGCGGCAGCGCGCGATCAGGGCCAACACCTCGTCGGTCTCGAACACCGTGCGCGGCGTGAGACGGCGACGCGGCATTGCATGCACGCGCTGCGCTGCTTCGTCGGGCGGCAGGCTCGCCAGCAGCACGCGCCCGAGCGCCGAGCAATAGGCCGGCAGCCTGGAGCCGATGCCCAGCCCCGTGCTGAGGCTGCGCCGCGCGGTCGAGCGCGCGATGATGATGGCGTCGTCCTCCAGCAGCGTCCCGAGCGAGGCCGATTCGCGCGTGCGCTCCGACAGCGCATCCAGCAGCGGCTGCGCCATCGAGGGCGTCGGCCGCGATGCGAGGTAGGCGTGGGCAACGAGGAGGACCTTCGGCATCAGCCAGAAGCGCTTGCCGTCGCTGTCCAGGTAGCCCAGGGCGCGCAAGGTCAGCAGCGAGCGCCGGGCCGAAGCCGGCGACCCGCCGGTGAGCCGCGCCACCTCCGACACCGTGAGGCGGCTGTGCTGGCGGCCGAAACAGGTCAGCACGTCCAATCCCTTTTGCAGCGACGCCACGAAGTTCTTGTCCGCGAAGTCCAAGGCAGGAGCGGCAGGAGTGGCGTCGGCGAGGTGATTTTTGCGCATAGCGCAAATCTAGCTTGTTTGTCCTGCGCTGCGTCAAGACACTTCCCCCACCCCGATGAACGACTGACACGGAGACAGACACACATGTTCAAACACTTCGCCCGGCGCCTTGGCGCGGCTTGCTTGGCCAGCGCCTTCCTGGCGGGCGCCGCCGCGGCCCAGAACGGCAAACCCCTGAGGATCGTGGTTCCCTTTCCGGCCGGCGGCACGGCCGACATCCTTCCCCGCGTGGTCGCAGCCAAGCTGCGCGGCAGCTTTCCCGACGGCGTCATGATCGAGAACCGCACCGGCGCCGGCGGCAACATCGGCGCCGAGGTGGTCTACAACGCCCCGCCGGACGGCGAGACGCTGCTGGCTTCGCCGCCAGCGCCGATCGCGATCAACCAGCATCTCTACCGCAAGCTGAGCTTCGATCCCACGAAGTGGGTGCCCGTCACCATGATCGCGACGGTGCCGAACGTGCTGGTGATCAACCCCAAGCTGCCGGTGCACAGCGTGCCCGAACTCATCGCCTACCTGAAGGCCAATCCCGGCAAGCTCAGCTACGGCTCGCAGGGCAACGGCACCACGTCGCACCTGACGGCCAGCATGTTCATGCAGCTGACCGGGACCGAGATGGTGCACGTGCCCTACAAGGGCACCGCGCCCGCACTTGTCGATCTCATTGGAGGACAGATCGACGTGTTCTTCGACAACCTGAGTTCGTCGCTGCCGTTCCACCAGAGCGGCAAGTTGCGCATCCTCGCGATTGCCGACGAGCAACGCTCGCCCGCGCTGCCCAACGTGCCCACCTTTGCCGAACAGAAGTTGCCGGCCATGAATGCCGTGACCTGGTTCGCCCTGGTCGCTCCGCCGGGCACCCCAGCGGCCAAGGTGCAAGCCACGCAGAAGGCCTTCGCCGATGCGCTCGCACTGCCGGACGTCAAGCGGCAGTTCGCCGAACAGGGCGCCGAGCCGCGCGGTTGGGACAGCGCGCGAACCGGCCAGTTCATCCAGGCCGAATCGGCCAAGTGGGCCAAGGTCATCAAGAACGCCAACGTGACCATCGACTGACACCATGACAGACGCACTTCAATCCCAACCGATCCAGTGGGCCGGCCCCGGTCTCACGCGCATTCCCTTCGCGCTCTACAGCGATGCGCAGACGGCGGCAGATGAGCAGGCGCGCATCTTCCGCGGCGAGGTCTGGAACTACCTGTGCCTGGAAGCTGAACTGCCCGACAGCGGCAGCTACCGCACGACCTTCGCCGGCGAGACGCCCGTGGTGGTCGTGCGCGACGACGACGGCGAAATCTATGCCTTCGAGAATCGCTGCGCGCACCGCGGTGCATTGATTGCGCTCGAAAAGTCCGGCCGCGCCGAGAACTTCCAGTGCGTCTATCACGCCTGGAGCTACAACCGCCAGGGCGACCTCACAGGCATCGCCTTCGAGAAGGGCGTCAAGGGCCAGGGCGGCATGCCGGCAGGCTTCTGCAAGGAAGAACACGGCCCGCGCAAACTGCGCATCGCAACCTTCTGCGGCCTGGTCTTCGGCAGCTTCAGCGAAGACGTTCCCGGCATCGAGGAATACCTCGGCGACGAGATCTGCGCGCGCATCGAGCGCGTGCTGCACAAGCCGGTCGAGGTGATCGGCCGCTTCACGCAGGCGCTGCCGAACAACTGGAAGCTCTACGTGGAGAACGTCAAGGACAGCTACCACGCCAGCTTGCTGCACTTGTTCTTCACCACCTTCGAGCTCAATCGCCTGTCGCAGAAGGGTGGCGTGATCGTCGACGAAAGCGGCGGACATCACGTGAGCTATTCGATGATCGATCCGGCCGCGGAAAAAGATGCCTCCTACAAGGAGCAAGGACTTCGCTCTGACACCGACCGCTACCGGCTCAAGGATCCGACGCTGCTCGCCGGATTCACCGAGTACAGCGACGGCGTGACGCTGCAGATCCTCTCCGTCTTCCCCGGTTTCGTGCTGCAGCAGATCCAGAACTGCCTGGCGGTGCGCCAGGTACTGCCCAAGGGCGTGGAGCGCACCGAGCTCAACTGGACCTACCTGGGCTATGCCGACGACACGCCCGAGCAGAGAACGGTCCGGCTCAAGCAGTCGAATCTGATCGGCCCGGCCGGCTTCATCTCGATGGAAGACGGCGCGGTCGGCGGCTTCGTGCAGCGCGGCATCGCCGGCGCGCACGACCATGACGCGGTCGTCGAAATGGGCGGCGACAGCGCCGCATCCAGCGAAGGTCGCGCCACCGAAGCCTCCGTGCGCGGCTTCTGGAAGGCCTACCGCCACCACATGGGCACCTGAAAGCGGAGCACCTTCATGATCGACCTTCTGGCGCTCTGCGCCTTCAACGCCGCCTACGCCGACGCCATCGACAGCGATGCGCTCGAACGATGGCCCGACTTCTTCGCCGACGACGGCCAGTACCGCATCACGCACATCGAAAACGAGCGCGAGGGCCTGCCGGCCGGCATCGTCTACGCCGACTCGCGCGCGATGCTGGAAGACCGCATTGCGGCCCTGCGCGAAGCCAACATCTACGAGCGCCAGCGCTACCGGCACCTGCTGGGCATTCCCTTGCTGCTGAAAGCCGAAGACGACCACGCCGAGGCGCGTACGCCATTCATGGTGGCGCGCATCATGGCGACTGGCCAGACGGATGTATTTGCTACTGGGTATTACCAGGACCGCTTCGTGCAACAGGACGGACGGCTGCGGCTGCAGTCTCGCGTGGCCGTGTGCGACAGCACGGTGACGGACACATTGCTCGCATTGCCGCTGTGAACGCGACCGCTCCGCCCACATCGACGCGCCGCCGGCTTGCGCTCGCGGCCGGCGATCCCAACGGCATCGGCCCGGAGATCGCGCTCAAGGCCATGGCGGCGCTGCCGGCCGAAGCGCGGGCCGGCATCACCTTGTACGGACCGGGCAGCGTGCTCGAGCGCACCGCTGCTGTTCTGGGCCATTCCGCGCTGCTTCGCGAACTGCGCGTCAACGATGTGGGCGAACTGCCGGCGGCTGTTGCCCGGCCCGGTCGCATCGAAGCGGCTGCAGGCGCGTCTGCCGTGGCGTCGGCGACTGCGGCGATCGAGGCGTGCCGGCGTGGTGAGGTCGACGCCGTGATTGCGTGCCCTCATCACGAAACCGCGATCCACCAGGCCGGCATCCGCTTCAGCGGCTATCCCTCGCTGGTCGCACGGGTCTGCGAAGTACCGGAAGACACGGTGTTCCTGATGCTGGTCGGCGGCGGTCTTCGCATCGTGCACGCGACGCTGCACGAGAGCGTGCGCACCGCGCTCGACCGGCTCACGCCCGCGCTGGTCGTCGCGGCCGCGCGCGCCGGCGCCCGCGCCTGCGCCTTGTTGGGCGACCCCTCACCGTCGATCGGCATTTTCGGCATCAATCCGCACGCATCCGAGGGCGGATTGTTCGGGCCGGAAGATGCATCCGTCGTCGAGCCTGCCGTGCGGACGCTCCAAGCCGAGGGCTTGCGCGTGGAAGGCCCCTCGGGCGCGGACATGCTGCTGGCGCAACGCCGCCACGATCTCTATGTCGCGATGCTGCACGACCAGGGCCACATCCCCATCAAGCTGCTCGCACCCAACGCGGCAAGCGCCCTCAGCATCGGCGCCGACGTGCTGCTCTCGAGCGTGGGCCACGGCAGCGCGATGGATATCGCCGGCCAAGGCATTGCCGACTGCACCGCGCTGCTGCGAACCATCGCGCTGCTCTCGGGCACGCCGGATCCATCTCTCTCAGAAAAGTGACCCCATGACTCATCGCGTGGCCATTGCGGGCAGCGACGTCGCGTTCGACTGCGCCGATTCCGAATCCGTTCTCGATGCCGCGCTGCGCGCCGGCATCGAGCTGCCCTATTCCTGCCGCAAGGGCGTGTGCGGCAACTGCGCCGGGCGGGTCGAATCCGGCGATGTGGCGGGCCTCGGCGGCGCATCGATGCGCAACGAGACTTGCCTGCCGGACCAGGTGCTCTTCTGCATGTGCGCGCCGCGCACGGACGTGACGGTCACCCCCGCCTCGTGGCACCGCGTGGACCCGACAGCGCGCAAACGCTTTCAGGCCAAGGTGTTTCGAAACCAGCTCGCGGCGCCGGATGTCTCGGTGCTGCAACTGCGCCTGCCGGCCGGGCAGCGCGCGAAATTCCACGCCGGCCAGTACCTGCAGATCGACGTGGGCAACGGCACAAGACGCTGCTATTCGATGGCCAATGCGCCGCACGAGAGCGATGCGCTGACGCTGCACATCCGGCACGTGCCCGGGGGCGCATTCAGCGCGCGCGTGCCCAGCTTGCAGCAGGGCGATCTGCTGGAGATCGAACTGCCCTTCGGCGCCGTCACGCTCGATGGCGCATCGGCCCGGCCCATCATCTTCGTGGCCGGCGGGACGGGCTTTGCGCCGGTCAAGTCACTCATCGATGACATGGCCAAACGTCGCATCACGCGGCCGATCACCTTGATCTGGGGCGCGCGCCAAGCCGACGGCATCTATCTGAGCGCGGCGGTGTCGAAGTGGCGGCGCCAGTGGCCGGACTTCCGTTTCGTCGCCGCGCTGAGCGAGGACACGACGCAAGCGCCTGACGGCGCCTTCGCGGGCCGCGTCGACCAGGCGCTTGCCGTGCACTGCCCCGATCTGGCCGGGCACGAGGTCTACGCCTGCGGTTCGCCGGGCATGGTCCAGGCGGTGCGCGAGACGGCGCAACGCTGCGGCCACGACGCGGCCGACTTCCATGCGGATGTCTTCGTCGACGGACCCGCCGCGGCGACGCCCGAGCCGTAGTTCAGTGTGGGCGCGCGGGATCGGGATAGACCAGCGGACCGAACGTTCCGCGATCGAACGGCTTCCAGCTCCCTTCGGGCTGGGCCAGGCGATCGGCCAGCGCGTAGAGCACCGCCGGATGCGCGCCGAGACCCAGGTGGCTGGCCACCACCTCGATGTTCTCCGATTGCGGCCCGGTTTCCTCGATGCTGCAACGCCAGGCAACGACACCGTCGCTGCGACTGAAGATCGACGTGGTCGGCACCGAAGGCGTCGGCTGAACGCGCTTCATGCGGCGCGGATCTTCCGAACTCTGGCCGCTCACGCCTTCATAGACCCGCCATGCGTTCGTCGCGCGAGCGCTGCCGGTGAATGGGCTGCCCAGCGTGACCACGCTGCGCACGAGGTCCGGCCTGCTCGACGCGAGCAGGCGCGCATAGACACCGCCCAGGCTCCACCCGACGAGGCTGACCTTGCGGCCGCTCTCGGCATGCAGCGATTCGAGCTTGCGCGTCATGCCGTCTTCCACGCCATCGCGCGGCCCGAGGTTGCGGCCCAGGCCCCAGCCGTGCGCGTCGTAGCCGCGGCTTCGCAGGTAGCGCCGCAGCAGCTTGGTGGAAAGATCGCTCGCGATCAGCCCCGGCAGCACGAGGACCGAATGGCCGTCGCCGCGCGGCGCGAGTTGCAGCAGCGGCCATAGCGCCACGGCGGCACCGGCCTCCCAGAGGGCACGTCCTTCAGCAAGGAGCAGCAGCCGCGAAGGCGGCGCGATGGGTTCATGAGCGGCAGTCATCATCGATAGCTCCATTTGTCTTTCTAGCCAATCGGCCGACAGCGCTATTTATCCGAGGTATTTGCCTCGCAGGTAATCGAGGTAAGCCCTCGATTCGCGCGAGACATACGGAGAAATCAGCGTCAGCGTGTAGAAAGCCGCAAGCCCCGGATCGGCCTGCTGCAAGGCGTCGCGGCCCGGCACGAGGCGCTCGAACGAAAGCCAGCAGGTCGTGGTGAAGACCATCTGAAGTGCCAGCATCTGGGCCTCTTCCGCTGTCGCCTCGATGACACCTGCGGCGACCAGCGTCTCGCACAGCGACTTGGCCGCCAGAAGGTTCTGCGCCGTCAGTGCCTGGGCGCGCTGGCCCAGCGCCGGATATTCGCTGGAAAGAAAGGCCATGTCGCGATAGACGAATCGATAGGCGTCGATCGCCTCGAAACGCAGATGCAGCGACAGCCAGAGGTCATCGATTGCGCGCACGTTGTCGACCGACGCATTGAGCAGCGCGAGGCTCTCCTCGAAACGCCGGAAAAGCCGCTCGACGATGAGCTGCTTGGCCTTGAAGTGGTAATGGAGGTTGCCGGGGCTGATTTCGAGCTCGGCTGCAATGCGGTGCGTCGACACCGCCGCGAGCCCCTGCGCATTGAACAGCGCAAGGCTGGTCTGCAGGATGCGTTCTCGCGTGTTGGAACTGGCCACGGGCTGAAGATAGCTCTGTCCGCCGGACCTCAGCGCTTGCGTCGACCGGATTCGATCCGCTCGACGTGTTCGAGCAGCAGTCGTATCTGCTCGCGCAGTTCCTGGAATTCCTGGGCGCTCGGCATGCCGAGGCGTTGCAGCGACGTCGCGACGCGCTGGTCGAACACGTCCTCGAACTTGCGGATGCCGAAGGTATCGAGGCCGGGAAACTTGCCGCCCGCCGGGTCGGTCTTGCCGATGCCGAGGAGGCTTTCGATCACATTGGTCTGGTGCTTGACGACATCGTCGCGCACCGTGCCCAACGCCTTGAGGCCGGCTCGCAGCAGGCCTTTGGGGCCTGCTTGACCGGCTTCTTCCTTGGGTTGGGCCGCTGTGGAATCAGTGCCTGCGGCTTTCTTCGCCGCGGGTGTCTTGCGCGGTGCCGCCTTCTTGGCGGACACCGTCTTCCTGGCCGGCGATGCCGCCTTCTTCTTCACGCTGTCAGTTTCATCGCGGCGAGTCGCCATGCGTTGCTCCAGGGAACGTTACGGAAGTGAGGCGGCCGCCCGCCTCCGGAATCAGACCTTGCTGACGGCGCGGCTCGTGCGGGTTGCACGACGGGTTGCGGGCTTGGCGGCCTTCACGGTTTCTTCCGCAATAGCTGCTTCGCCGGCCACGCGGCTTTCGATCTTCTTGGCGCCAGCGGCGATCGTGTCGGCGATCTTCACCGAAACGTCGGCGATCGGCTGGTGAACGCGGTTGAAGGCGTTCACGACCGAGGCACCCAGGGGCGCTTCGACGCGGGCGGCGATGTTGGCGATCGATTCGATGCCGCTGGTCGCGCCGGTGGCAACGCGGTCCATCAGCGAGACGACGCGGCTGGTGTCGATGTCGAGACGGCTCGCGAGGAAGCCGGTCACCTTTTCTTGCGCGCTCAGCAGGCGGGCCTTGACGTCGTCGCTCACCATCGGCAGTTCGCGAGCGTCCAGGAACGCGCTGTAGCGCGAAGCGGCGCCGCCCAGCAGGCGATGCGCACCGGCACGGTAGGCGCTGACGAGGGTCTTGCCTGCGTCGTTGTACTGGCCGACGACGTGGATGGCGGCGGTGGAGATGTTTTGCGTGGACATGGTGGTTTCCTTTGAGGTTGATGAACGCGCCATGGATCCGACGCGATGGGGTCATCTTCTCCGTAAAGCCCTAGGCCTGAAAAACTAGAACGGTTCGATAGTTAGTCCATTTGCCCCAATTTCGCGCCAGCACGATGCTACGACGGGCGGCTGGCCCTGCAGGCCCCTGGCATGTGCGGGCTTACCCGCTATCCGGCCCTCTGGACATTGCGGATCATTTTCCCTCGCGCTGCGCCTGTCGCCGCCTCGAATCCAACCGGAATGCCCGATGAAACACCTCAGCGGCCTCGACGCGACCTTCCTGCACACCGAAACGCCCGAGACGCCGATGCACGTCGGCGGACTGCATCTGCTGGAGCTTCCGGCCGGCTACAAGGGCGACTTCTACGAAGACGTGAAGGCGCATGTGGCAAGCCGGATGCATCTGTCGGAGGTATTCACGCGCAAGCTCGCGCTCATGCCCTTCGAGCTGTCCAATCCGGTGTGGGTGGACGATGACGACGTCGACCTCGACTACCACGTGCGACGCGTGACCTTGCCTCGACCGGGGACGATGAAGCAGCTCGAGCAGTACGTGGCACGCCTGCATTCGACGCTGCTGGACCGCAGCCGGCCGCTGTGGGAGTTCTTCGTGATCGATGGGCTGCAGGGCGGCGGCGTCGCGCTCTATTCGAAGCTCCACCACGCCGGCATCGATGGCCAGGCCGGTGCCGCCTTCGCGGAAGCGATCATGGACCTGACGCCGACGCCGCGCCCCGTCAAGGCGCCCCGCAGCATCGCGCGACGCAACCGCTACCAGCTGGGCGTGGCCGAACTCGCAGGCGCCGCGCTGACCAACACGCTGCAGCAGTACCTGAAGCTGGTGAAGACCTTCCCCGACATGGCGCGCGCGGTGCGCAGCCTCGTCGTTCCGCAGCCGACGAGCGAGGGCAGCCGGCTCTGGAACGTGCCGAAGAATCTCAACCTTCTCGGCCCTCGAACGCCGCTCAACGTCGCGATCACCAATCAGCGCGCCTATACGGTTCGCTCGATTCCGCTGGCTGAAGTCAAGCTGATCGGCAAGCGATTGGGCGCAAGCCTCAACGACGTGGTGCTCGGGCTTTGCGCGGGCGCGCTGCGCCGGTATCTGTCGGATCTCGGCAAGCTGCCGAAAAAGCCGCTGACGGCGGCGATTCCGGTCACCCTGCGCGAGCCGGGCGACACGACATCGAACAACCAGGTCTCGATGACCGTCATGACGCTGGCCACCGACGTGGCCGATCCGGTGGAGCGCATCAAGGCCATCTCCGAATCGTCAGCGGCCGCGAAGTCGCTGGTGGGCAACGTGAAGGCGGCGATTCCGACGGACTTCCCGTCATTCGGCGCACCATGGCTGATGTCGGGGCTGGCGTCGATGTACGGCCGCTCGCGTCTTGCGGACCGGTTGCCACCAGTGGCCAACCTGGTGATCTCCAACGTGCCCGGCGCGCAGGTTGCGCTCCATTTCGCCGGGGCGAAGCTGCTGACCTACTACCCGGTGTCGATCCCGAGCCACGGCATGGCGCTCAACATGACGGTGCAGAGCTACAACGGCATGCTGGATTTCGGCCTCATCGCCTGCCGTCGGGCGGTGCCCGACGTGGATGACATCGCGGACCACCTCGTCGAGGAACACCGTGCGCTGCTGGCGCGTGTGAAGGCGCTCGACGCGCCCGAAAGCACTGCCGTCGCGGCGAAGGCGGCACCGCGAAAGACGACGGCCCGCAGGACTGCCGCCGCGGCCGCGCGCTGAAAGGTTGCGCATCGAAGTCAACGTCATGTTCATGCTGTACCGTCAGGTGCCGAACGCCCGGCACTTTCCAGGAGGCCTCTGCACATGACCGCGACCCTTCAACTGATCGGCGCGCCGACCGACATCGGCGCAAGCACCCGGGGTGCCGGCATGGGCCCCGACGCGCTGCGGGTCGCGGGTATCGCCGTCATGTTGGCGCGATTGGGCTTCAACGTTGTCGACGGCGGCAACCTGGCCGGCCCGGCGACGCCCTGGGTTGCGCCGGCGGAAGGCCTGCACCACCTGGAGGAAGTCATCGCGTGGAACCGGGCGGTCTACGAGGCCGTTGATCGGGCGTTCCATGCCAATCACCTGCCAATCTTGCTGGGGGGCGACCATAGCATTGCGATCGGCTCCATCAGCGCCGTCGCGTGGCATGCACGCCAGCGCGGCAAGAAACTGCGCGTGCTGTGGCTCGATGCCCATTCCGACGTCAATACCGAAACCACCAGCCCGAGCGGCAACCTTCATGGGATGCCGGTTTCATGCCTGCTCGGCCATGGACCCGCGGCGCTGACGGGCTGGAGCGGCGAGCGGGCGGCGCTCGAACACGACGCGATCCGCTTCATCGGCATCCGAAGTGTCGACGCGGACGAGAAGGCTGCCATCCGCGCCCTCGGGCTCAGCGTGTTCGACATGCGCCACATCGACGAGCACGGCATGCGCACGACGATGACCGAGGCGCTGCAGGACGTGGACGAGGACACGCACCTCCACGTGAGCTTCGACCTCGACTGCCTCGACCCCGACTACGCGCCCGGCGTCGGCACGGGCGTGCGCGGCGGCCCGACCTGGCGCGAAATGCAGCTGTGCATGGAGATGATTGCCGACACGGGCCGGCTGGGCTCGCTCGACGTGGTCGAGCTCAATCCGGCGCTGGATGTGCGCAACCGCACGGCGGAAGTGGCGGTGGAGCTGATCGAAAGCCTGTTCGGCAAATCCACGCTGGCCCGCTGAAGGCGGCGGCGGGCTTTTCCGGTCAGGCGTCCTGCCCGATGCTTTCGGAAGCAGGTTCGGACACATCCATACCCGGGTCCGAGATGGGCTGCAGCTTGTCGCTGCGGCAATAGAAAGTCCAGCCTTCGAACTGCACGTCGTAGTACGTGCCGGGCAGATAAGTCCAGTCGGGTGCATCGTAGGGTGCCGACACCACTTCGACGATCCTGCCGACCGCCCGCTGCGTCAACGGGCTGGCTACGCAGCTCGGGACCACGTAGCAGAGCGTGCCGATCTTGATCATCCCCGCAGAATCGCACAATGCCGCCCGAGCGCCAAGCCCCGAGGGGCCGCGATCCTCAGCCTTGCGTGGGAGGAGACGCGGGGACCGGCTGAAGCGGCGTCTCGACCAGCGGCTTGGCGGGAACGATGGGATGCACCTCCGCCGGAGGCTCCTCGGTCGTCTCGGGCAGGAAACGGTCGATCAACGAGAAGAAGCGATCGTAGAACCGGTCATCGGTCAGCGTCTGGCTCGCCACCTTGACCATGGCGTCGTCGCTCGACGAGAACGGCAGCGACAGCGAGCCGATCGCACCGACGCCGACACTGGCCGAATTGTTGACCTTCTTCACCCCGTAGCGGTCCTGCAAGGCGCTCGCGAAGGCGATGGTGCTGCGCTTGCGGCCGCCGGCTTCGCGAGCGCAGACCACCCGGAACTCGACCTCCACATGCACCTCGGCGTCCGGCTGGAAACTCTTGCGGCCGGTCACCAGTTCCTGGTTGGCCGCGGTGATCATGTACCCCTGGCTGAGCAGCGCCCGCCGCGCGGCCTCGCAGGTCTGCCCCTCGGTGGCGACGTAGGTGCGTGTGTGGGTGGTGGTGGAATCGAATTCTTCCGGCTCGTACGAGACGCGTCGCGGCGACGAGACGCCGCATCCGGCAACCAGAAAAAGAAGAGACATCGACAGCGCGGCAGCCGCCGCACGGGAAATCGGTAGACGCATGAGAGCAGGGGTGGGCAGCAGGGAATTGGGCGGAACTCGGCAATGCTAGCGGGAACCCGCCGGTCGGCGGCCCTGCTTGGACATGCCGGGCGCTCCGGCGTTCCCGATTCGCGGCAGGAATCAGCCGTCCAGGCGGATCACATGCCGCGCCCGCCCGCGTGTGGCCGCGATGCGGCGCGCGTTGGGTTCGTCGGTCTGCTCCACCCAGGCCAGTGCCTCGGCTCTGCTGCGCCCGAACTGCTCGTGCCGCCGTACGAGGCGTTCATGCCGCAACGCGTCGTCGACATCCACGTACCAGACCTCATCGAGCAAGGACGCGGCCCCGGCCCACGGCCCGTCATCCAACAGCAGGTAGTTGCCTTCAGTGATGACCAGCCGGGTTTCGGGCAGCACCGCGATCGCGCCGGCAATGGGCTCTTCGATTTCGCGCCGGAACTCCGGCGCGTAGACGATCTCGTCCTCGCGCTGTTCTCTCAGGCGCCTCAGCAGCGCGACGTAGCCGGCGCCGTCGAAGGTGTCCGGCGCGCCCTTGCGATCCGCACGGCCGAGACGGCGCAACTCGATGTTGGCCAGGTGGAATCCGTCCATCGGCACCACCTGCGCGCGGCCCTGCAACGGCTGCAGCAGCGCCTGCGCCAGCGTCGACTTGCCCGAACCGGGCGCCCCGACCAGCCCCAGCAGCCGGCGCTGCCCGCCGGCCAGGAGCGCATCGATCCGCGCCAGGGCGTCGGCGGGCACCTCGATCATGGATAGAGACCGCGCTCCTGGCGAGCCATCAGGATGCGTCCGCAGGCCACCGCGTAAGTGGCGGTGCGCAGGCTGATCTTGTGCTCGTCGGCCTTGTCCCAGATGTGGTTGAGCGCGTTCATCATGATGCGGTCGAGGCGCTCGTTGATCTCGTCCTCGTCCCAGAAGAAGGACGAGAAGTCCTGCACCCATTCGAAGTAGCTCACCGTCACGCCGCCCGCGTTGCAGATGACGTCGGGCACGACCAGCACGCCGCGCTCGGCGAGGATGTCGTCGGCTTCCGGCACGGTCGGGCCGTTGGCGCCTTCGAGCACCAGCTTCGCCTTGGTCTTGCTTGCGCGCTCGGCGGTGACCTGGCCTTCGAGCGCGGCCGGAATCAGGATGTCGCAGGCCACGTCCCAGAAGGCCTCGTTCTCGATCACGTCACCGCCCTTGAAGCCGACGACGCCATCGGTGCGCGAAAGCGGCACCAGCTTGGCGAGGTCGAGGCCCTTGTCGTTGAAGATGGTGCCGGTGTGGTCCTGCACCGCGACGATCCTGGCGCCTGCCTCGGCGAAGAGTTCCGCCGCGACCGAACCCACGTTGCCGAAGCCCTGCACGGCCACACGCGCGCCCCGCAAGTCGAGACCCAGGCGGCGCGCGGCTTCGCGCCCTGTCACGAACACGCCCCGGCCGGTCGCCTTGACGCGGCCGAGCGATCCGCCCAAATGCAGCGGCTTGCCCGTGACGACGCCGGTGGCCGTGCCGCCGACGTTCATCGAATAGGTGTCCATCATCCACGCCATGATCTGCGCGTTGGTGTTGACGTCCGGCGCCGGAATGTCGCTGTGCGGGCCGATGATGATGCCGATTTCGCTGGTGTAGCGGCGCGTGACTTTTTCAAGTTCCTTCATCGACAGTTTCTTGGGGTCGACGCGGATGCCGCCCTTGGCGCCGCCGTACGGCAGGTTCACGGCGGCCGTCTTGACCGTCATCCAGGCCGACAGGGCCATGACTTCCTCGAGCGTGACGTCCGGGTGAAAGCGCACACCGCCCTTGCCGGGGCCGCGCGACAGGTTGTGCTGCACGCGATAGCCCTCGAAATGGGCGATGGAGCCGTCGTCCATCTCGATCGGCACGTCGACGATCAGCGCGCGCTTGGGGCGCTTGAGCGTCTCCACCCAGCGGGCCAGTTCGCCCAGGTAGGGGACCACGCGGTCGACCTGCGAAAGATAGGTGCCCCAGGGGCTGTTGGCGGTCGGCTGAACGTAGGACAAGACGGAACTCATGGCGATCCTTGTGGTTGAACGGATGGCCGCGACGATAGTCCTCCGGCACCGGCCGCGCCATGCCTATGCGCGTTGCTTTGCCGGTTATGCGCTTGCGGCAAGGAGTGCCGCGTTGCCGCCGGCGGCGGTGGTGTTGATGGTGAGTGTCTGCTCCGCGCAGAAACGCGGCAGATAGTGCGGTCCGCCCGCCTTGGGGCCGGTTCCGCTCAAGCCCTCGCCGCCGAAAGGCTGCACGCCGACCACGGCCCCGATGATGTTTCGGTTCACGTAGACGTTGCCGACGCGCGCCCGAGCCGCCAGCGCCTGCGCGCGGCTGTCGATGCGCGTCTGGATGCCGAGCGTGAGTCCGAAACCGAGCCCGTTGACCTTGTCGATGACAGCCTGCGGATCGCCCGACCAGCGAACGACATGCAGCACCGGCCCGAAGATCTCGGTCTGCACGCTCTCGATGGAAGGCACCTCGTAGGCATGGGGCAGCACGAGGTTGGCGATGCGCGATGCCGCCGGCCCGTCGGAATCGACCAGCACCTTGGCCTCGGCGTTCAGGCGCTCCAGGTGGCGCTGGATGCCGTCGAATGCTTCGCGGTCGATCACCGGACCGACATCCGTCGACAGCAAGGCCGGGTCGCCCGCAACCAGTTCCTTCGCCGCGCCGCGGATCATCTCGATCACGTCATCGGCGATGCTTTCGTGGATCAGCAACAGGCGCAGCGCCGAACAACGCTGACCCGCCGAGCGGAAGGCGCTCTGGACCACGGCATCGACGACCTGCTCCGGCAGCGCGCTGGAGTCGACCAGCATCGCGTTGATGCCACCGGTCTCCGCGATCAGCGGGACGATGGGACCGTCCTTGCCCGCCAGCGTGCGATGGATGATCTTCGCGACCTGCGTCGATCCGGTGAACACGACCCCCGCCACGCCGGCCGCTGCCACGAGCGCAGCGCCGACGGTTTCACCCGAGCCGTGCAGCAACTGCAGGGCATCCGCCGGCACGCCCGCCGCATGCAGCAGCTTGACCGCCTCCGACGCGACGGCGGGTGTCTGCTCCGCGGGCTTCGCCAGCACGGTGTTGCCGGTTGCGAGCGCGGCGGCCACCTGGCCCAGGAAGATCGCCAGGGGGAAATTCCAGGGACTGATGCACACCCAGGGACCCCGCCCCGTCAGGCGCAATTCGTTGCTCTCGCCGGTCGGCCCGGGCAAGACGACCGGCGCCATGACGCGCTCGGCCTCGTCGGCGTAGTAGCGCAGGAAATCGACGGCCTCGCGCACTTCGGCGACGGCGTCGCCCCAGGTCTTGAAAGCCTCCTTGACGAGTAGCGCACAGAAGCGCGGCAAGGCGGCTTCGAGGGCGTCCGCCGCGTGTCGCAGCACCGCCGCTCGCTGGGCAACCGGCGCGTAGGTCCATAAGCGATAGCTTGCCGCCGACGCAGCGACAGCTTCGGGGACGCGGCGCAAATCAGCCTCCGGCACGACTGGAACGCTGACGGACCGGAGCGCGTCGAGCAGCGGCGCGCGCATCGATTCGACCGTGAGATCGACGCCGTGGCTGTTGCGGCGAGCAGGCGGCGGTCCGTAAAGCGCGTGGGGCAAGGGCAGCGAACTGTCGCGGTCCAGCCAGAGGGGCGACACGAGCAGTTCGTCCATTCCAACCGACTCGTCGCCGAGCTGGTTGACGAAGGACGAGTTGGCCCCGTTCTCCAGCAGACGGCGCACGAGATACGCCAGCAAGTCCTTGTGCCGGCCGACCGGGGCGTAGACCCGTACCGGCACGCCGCTGCGCTTCATGACCTCGCGGTAAACGCCTTCGCCCATCCCATGGAGCCGTTGCAGCTCGAAGGGCGCATCGCCAGCCATCTGCAAGATCGCCGCGATGGTCCCCGCGTTGTGGGTCGCGAATTGCGGATAGATCGCGTCGGGCGCGGCGAGCAGCGCGCGCGCACAGGCCAGATAGCTCAGGTCTGTGTGGTGCTTGTGCGTGAAGACCGGGTAGTGCGGCAGCCCCAGTTCCTGGGTGCGCTTGATTTCCGCATCCCAGTAGGCGCCCTTGACCAGCCTGCACATCAAGCGCAGCTTGTTTTTGCGCGCGATCGCGGCGACGTGCTCGATCAGTTCGAGCGCACGCGTCTGGTAGGCCTGCATCGCGAGCCCGAAGCCCCGCCACTCGGGACGCTCGGCCGCGACACGCGCTGCCAGCACTTCGAACACGTCGAGCGACAGTTCGAGCCGGTCCACCTCTTCCGCATCGATGGTGAGATTGAGCTGAGCGTCCGCCGCCAGCTCGCAGAGCCGCCACACGCGCGGCACCAGTTCGCTCATCACGCGATCGCGCTGGGCATCTTCATAGCGCGGATGCAGGGCGCTGAGCTTGATCGAGATTCCGTCGTTGTCTTCCGGCTTGCCGGCCCTGTCGGCGCCGGCGGCGATCGACTGGATCGCGTTGACGTAGCTGTCCAGGTAGTGCAATGCATCCGCGTCGGTGCGCGCGCCTTCGCCCAGCATGTCGTAGCTGAACCGGAGGGCGGCGTGCTTTCGGTGTGCGGATCGTGCCTCGCCCATCGCCTCGTCGATGGTCTGTCCGAGCACGAACTGGCGGCCGAGCAGTTGCACGGCCCTCAAGGTCGCGGCCACCACTGTCCGGGCGCCCAGTCGCGCCATCAGGCCGGGTCCGGGTTCGGCCTGCCCCGGCTCCGCCGACAAGTGCGGAAGAAACTTCTTCGACAACGCGATGGCGGAAGCTGAAAGGCGCGATAGCGTCGAGTCAGCGGCGCCGTCGAAATTGGCACGGCCCAATTGATCCGCCGTGAGCGCAATGGCCGTCTCGGCGTCAGGCACGCGCAGCAGCGCTTCCGCCAGACGCATCAGGGCCAGGCCTTCAGCGCTGGAGATCGGGTATTCGCGCAGGAGGCTTTCCATGGCCCAGAAGGGCGGCGGATGGTCGCGCACTGCGCGAACCCAGGGCGCGGCGGATGCTGCGACGAAGGTCCAGTCCAGGACGCCTCTCAGCGAGGCGAGGCGGTGGGAGACGACTTCGGATTCAGGTCGGTAGGGGTTGGGCAGGCGCATGGTTCAACTCCGAGAGATGCAACGAATGCTCCGCCTTCTCGCGCTGAGTTATTCACCAAATATCAGCCACCGACCGGATAATTCACCATCAATGAGCAGCTCATCCGCCGATCTCGACCGCATCGACATGAAAATCCTGAAGGTTCTTCAGGAAGACGGTCGAATTTCCAACCTCAAGCTGGCCGAAACCGTCGCGCTCTCGCCGACTGCCGTGTTGGCGCGTGTTCAGCGGCTCACACGCGAGGGCTTCATCCTGGGCTACGAAGCCCGGCTCGATCCGCAGAAGCTCGGCCGGGGTTTCACCGTGTTCGTCGAAGTGCTGCTTGACCGCACCACGCCCAATGTCTTCGACGAGTTCAAGGCCGCGGTGCAGGTGCGCGACGAAATCATGGAATGCCACATGGTGGCGGGCGGATTCGACTACCTGTTGAAGACGCGCATGGCCGACATGGCGGACTACCGCGCCTTCGCCGGAACCGTGCTCTGGCAGCTACCGGGCGTGCGTGAAACAAGGACCTACGCGGTCATGGAAGAAGTGAAAAGCAGCGCCAAGCTGCCGCTCGGCTCCTGACCCGGGGCGAGTTCACAGCGATTCGAATTGAACTACGCCTTCTTTCATGACCAGCGGAATGCGCTCGCCCTGGCCAAGCAGGCAGTTGATGTCTTGAAGCGGATTGCCGTCGACGACCAGGAGATCGGCCAACGCGCCGGGCACCAGTCGGCCAAGGCGGTCGCTCATGCCAAGTACCTCGGCGCCCACGATCGTCGCGCTGGCCACCGCCTCGGCAGGCGACAGCACCTCTGCGCGCAGGCGGAATTCGTTGCTCTGGAGACGTTGCGATTCCCCAAGCAGGTCGGACCCGAAGCCCATCTTCACGCCGGCGGCCTTGAAGATCTCCAGCGAGCGCAGGCCGGCCTCGCGCACATCCGCCACCTTCGCCACGCTTTCCTTCGGCAGGCCATAGGTTGCGCCTTCGCTGGCCAACGCGTCGTAGGTCACCAGCGTCGGAACCGCATAGGCGCCGGCCTCGGCCATCAACGAGGCGGTCGGCGCGTCGACCAGATTGCCGTGCTCGATGGTCCGCACGCCGCATCGCACGGCCCGCGCGATGGCCTCCGCCGTGTAGGCATGCGCCAGAACATAGGTGCCGCGCGCCCGGGCCTCGCCAACGATGGCGCGGATTTCGTCCTCGCAGTAGCCGAAGGCACCCACCGGATCGGTCGGCGAGGCCACACCACCGGAAGCCATGATCTTGATCTGGTCGGCACCCATCTGAAGCTCTTCCCTCGCGGCCTTGCGCACCGCGTCGACGCCGTCGACCACGCGCGCGAGCGCGCCGACACGCACGCAGGAACATGGCGGGTCGTTGCTCAGGTAATCGGAGCGCGTCCGCATGTCGCCGTGGCCGCCCGTCTGGCTCAGCGCGCGCCCCGAGACGAACAACCGGGGCCCTTGGACCAGGCCGGACTCGACGGCCTGCTTGAACGCGAAGCCCGCGCCACCGGCATCGCGGACGGTGGTGAAGCCGCGGCGAAGCATCCCGCGCAGCATGGGCACGCTCCGCAAGGTCACCAGCACATTGGGCATGCGCACTTGCTGCGCGAGGTTGAGTTCCACCGCCACCACGTGCACGTGCAGATCGATCAGGCCAGGCATCACGGTCTTGCCCTTGACGTCGATGACACGTGCCGCGGTGTTCGTGCGAATCGGCCTGTCCGAGATCTCTTTCAGCACACCCTCCTCGACCAGGATGTCACGGCCCGCCTGCAACTCCCCGAGCAGCGGGTCGAGCAGATGGGCATTCTTGAAAAGTACGGCAGTCGTCATGGAGACCCTCAAAAGTAGACCGGAAGATGTTGCGCCATGACAGCCGGAACGGCCAATTGCGCCAGCACCGTCGCCATTTCGATGTGGTGGACCTGATACCAGTTTTCCTCGTGGAGCAGATTGAGCGTCCCCAGCGTCTGGCCGCGCCACCGCAACGGAATGTTCAACACGCTCTGGCAGCCCAGCGAAAGGATCAGTTCGTGATCGAAGAACACGTCGCGGATGTCGTCGGCGTTGCGGCCGATGTACGGCAAGCCGCGCGCCATGACCTGTTGCATCCAGGGTGAATCGGTGACGGGCTTGCGCCCCTGCACGGGGTAGACGTCCGGCATGTTGGAGTAGATCCGCTCGGACTCCCGCTCGGCGCGGTGGTGGACCAGGATCGTGAACAGCCGATGCCCGATCGACTTCGCCGAAGCCGCTTCGATGGCCTTGAAAGTGGCCTGCGGCTGGCGTGTGTCGTCGTGGGCGCTGGCGACTGTCGACAGCAGTTGTTGGATATCGGATGGCATCGCTCGCGCCTCAGGACAACTTTGCCGCCGCGATGTCTTCCAGCGACCGGCCGCGCGTGGGTACGCCCATGATCATCACCGCCGCCGATCCCAACAGGAGCACAGCCGTCGTCATCCCGAAGACACCTCCGAACCCCAGCGTCGGGTAGATCAAGCCGACCAGAATCGGCGCGGTGATCCCGCCGATGCGCCCGATCGCCGAAGCCAGTCCGGCACCCGTCGCCCGCACCTGCGTAGGGAACACCTCGGGCGTGTAGGCATAGACGCCCGCGTAAGTGCCGTTCATGAAAAAGGACAACAGCACGCCCGCCAGCATGATCTGCCCATCGCTGTGCGTGAACGCCAGCCCCAACGCGGCCAGCCCGCCCAGCAACATGTAGCTGACGATGGTGGCCTGGCGGCCGATCCGGTCATTGAGCCAGGCCGCGGAAAAGTAGCCCGGGACCTGCGCCAGGTACATCACCAGCGAATAGCCGAAGCTCCTGGTGATCGTCATTCCGTTCTGGACCAGCAAGCTCGGAATCCAGGTGAAGAAGGAGTAGTAGCTGAACGTGATCGACAGCCACATCAGCCAGGTCATGCTCGTGATGCGGAAGAGCTTGCGCGACAGCAAGGTCGCGTAGTTCTTCCAGAGGCTTCCCCGGCTTTCGCTGGGCGGCGGCGCCGCGACGTCCTGCGGGTCGAGCGCCGGCAGTGCATGGCCACGCCGCTCGAAGTCGGCCTCGACCGCATCCATGATGGCGCCGGCCTCGACGACGCGCCCCTGGCTTTCGAGCCAGCGCGGCGACTCGGGCAGCACGCGGCGCCACCACAACAGCATCAGGACCGGCGTCGCCGTGAGGCAGATCACGACGCGCCAGCCTTCGGCATACGCGGGCACGATCAAGTAGCCGAGCAAGGCCGCAGCCACGAAGCCGAAAGAGAAGAAGCCGGCCAGCGCACCGGTGAAAGCGCCGCGGTAACGGCGCGCCACGAACTCCGACAGGTAGGGCGCGATGATCACACTCTCGGCACCGGTGCCGAAACCGGCGATGACGCGCAGGACCAGGAAATGGCTCCAGTCGTTGACCATCGCACTGAACAGCGATGCCACGCAGTAGACCGCCAGTGCGGACATCATCACCTTGCGTCGGCCGATCAGGTCGCCCAGCGAACCCGCGGCCAGGGCACCGAAGAAGAAGCCGATGAAGTTCGCGCTCGCCAGGACGCCGATCTGCACGCTGCTCAGCGCCCAGGCCGTGCGCAGCACGGGCAGCACGAACGCGATCACGGCGGCATCCATCGCATCGAAGCTGTAGCCGAGTCCTCCCACGAGAAGCAACCGCCGATGAAAGCCCGAAAACGGCAGCCGTTCGATGCGCGCTGAAAGAATCGTCATGTGAACCCTTTAACCCTTTGTCTCGCTGATCTTTTTGGATGGCATGGGCGCCGTGGCGGATCGTAGGTTCGGCGATTTATTGCGACAAATTTATAGTTACTATGGTGTTTATTGATCTGCTGAATGGTCCCGCATGGCTACAACCTATCGAAGCGCCGACCTCAATCTGTTGAAAGTCTTTGAAGCGCTCATGACGGAAGGCAACGTCACGCGTGCGGCGCAAAAGCTGTCGCTCACCCAGCCGACCGTCAGCAACGCCCTGCGCCGGTTGCGCGATACCTTCGACGACCGGCTGTTCGTGCGCAGCGGCGCGGGCATCAAGCCGACGCGGCGGGCGATCGATCTTTGGGAGCCGCTCGCCCAGTCGCTGCAGACGATCCGCGGCACCCTGGAGGCCGGCAGCTTCGATGCGCTGCGCAGCACCGCGAGCCTGAGCATCGCGATGTCCGACTACGTCGCCAGCATCGTGGTGCCCCGGCTGAGCAGCCGATTGAGCGAGGCAGCGCCCTCCATGCAGGTCCACACCATCCCCAACACGCTGGTGGACTTCGGCCCGGTGCTCGCGAACAACCACGCGGACTTCGCGATCAGCGTCTACGCCGATGAAGTGCAGCGGCCGGCCTTTCTCAAGTCCCGGGCGCTGTGGTCGCCTGGCTTCGTCTGTGTCATGCGCACGGGCCATCCGCTCGCCCGCCTCGACAAGATTCCCCTCAAGAAATTCCTCGCCGCGCGCCACATCGACGTCAGCCTGGTCGGCAAGACCCTGCCGACCTACGACGTGTTCCTGCGCAGCCGAGGCCTCCAGCGCAACCTGGTCGCCACCGTGAACCACTATGCGACCGCCTACGACGTGGTCCGTGGTTCCGACCTGATCGCGGTGCTGCCGTGGTCAAGAGGCCTCGACCCTTCGCGCATGGCCGGCCTGCGGCACGTGCCCGTCCCGCTGGAGGCGCCGCCCCGCATGGTCGAATTGTTCTGGCACCAGCGCCACGAGACCTCGGCGCTCCATCAATGGGTGAAGGACGAGTTGCTCGGGCTGTTCGAATAGCTCGATCAGGCCGCGGCCGGCCGGCGCCTAGCGCTGGCCGAAGATCGCCGTCCCCACCCGCACCATCGTGCTGCCTGCGGCGACCGCAGCCTCGAGGTCAGCGGACATGCCGAGCGACAGGGTGTCGAGCGCGATACCGTCCTTGCGAATCTCGTCGAAGACACGGGCCGCGCGCAGGAACAGATCGCGCTGCGCCTCGAAGTCCGGTGTCGGCTCCGGGATCGCCATCACCCCGCGCAGCCGCAAATGTGGCAACGCCGCCACAGCGCGCGCCAACGGCAGCGCTTCTTCGACCGACACGCCTGACTTGTTGGCGCCCGCATCCACGTTGACCTGCAAACACACTTGCAGCGGCGGCAAATGCGCCGGCCGCTGCTCGGCCAGGCGCTCGGCAATCTTCAGCCGGTCGATGCTGTGCACCCAGTCGAAATTCTCCGCGACGACGCGCGTCTTGTTGCTCTGCAGCGGCCCGATGCAGTGCCACTGAAGCCTGTCGCGCAGGTCGTGCAGATCCGCGATCTTGGCGACGCCTTCCTGGACGTAGTTTTCGCCGAAGGCCGTCTGGCCCAGAGCGTAGGCCTCGCGCACGGCTTCGGCCGGAAAAGTCTTGGATACCGCAAGCAAGTGCACGCTCGCAGGATCGCGTCCCACCGCCGTGCACGCCGTCACGATCCGGGCCCGAACTTGCTGGAGGTTGCCGCTAATCATCGTCATAATCATCAAAGCGTATCAAAACGTCACCGAGGAGCTTCGTGGACATCACCCAACTGCTGGCCTTCAGCGTCAAGAACAAGGCCTCCGACTTGCATCTGTCGTCCGGCCTGCCGCCCATGATCCGGGTGCACGGCGATGTGCGGCGCATCAACGTCGACGCGCTCGACCACAAGGCGGTGCATGCCATGGTGTACGACATCATGAGCGACACGCACCGCAAGCACTACGAAGAGTTCCTCGAAGTCGACTTCTCGTTCGAGATCGACGGCCTGGCCCGCTTCCGCGTCAACGCCTTCAACCAGTCGCGCGGCGCGGCGGCGGTGTTCCGGACCATTCCGTCCAAGATCCTGACGCTGGAGCAGCTCAACGCGCCGAAGATCTTCGGCGATCTCGCGCTCAAGCCCCGCGGACTCGTGCTCGTGACCGGCCCGACCGGCTCCGGCAAGTCGACCACGCTGGCGGCGATGATCAACTACCTCAACGAAACCGAGTACGGCCACATCCTCACGGTGGAAGACCCGATCGAATTCGTGCATGAGTCCAAGAAGTGCCTGATCAACCAGCGCGAGGTCGGGCCGATGACGCTCTCCTTCGCGAACGCGCTGCGCTCCGCCCTGCGCGAAGACCCCGACGCAATCCTCGTCGGCGAAATGCGCGACCTCGAAACCATCCGCCTCGCGATGACCGCGGCTGAAACCGGCCACCTGGTGTTCGGCACGCTGCACACCTCTTCCGCCGCGAAGACCATCGACCGGATCATCGATGTCTTCCCGGGCGAGGAAAAGGAAATGATCCGCGCGATGCTGTCGGAATCGCTGCAGGCCGTGGTCTCGCAAACGCTGTGCAAGACCAAGGACGGCCAGGGCCGCGTGGCGGCGCACGAGATCATGCTCGGCACGCCCGCAATCCGGAACCTCATCCGCGAGGGCAAGGTGGCGCAGATGTATTCGTCGATCCAGACCGGCAGCGGCCAGGGGATGCAGACGCTCGATCAAAACCTTACTGACCTTGTGCGCCGCAGTGTGATCTCATCTGCTGAGGCGCGCGGAAAAGCCAAGATCCCAGAGAATTTCCCTGGCTGACCAGCCCATAGCCGCCGTACCGGAGTAACCACATGGAACGCGATCAAGCCAGCCAGTTCATCAACGACCTGCTGAAGCTCATGGTGAGCCGAAACGGCAGCGACTTGTTCATCACCGCCGAGTTCCCGCCAGCGATCAAGGTCGACGGCAAGGTCACCAAGGTGTCGCAGCAGGCGCTAGGCGCGCAGCACACATTGGCACTCACGCGCTCCATCATGAACGACCGGCAGACGGCCGAGTTCGAGCGGACCAAGGAATGCAACTTCGCGATCTCGCCGACCGGCATCGGACGCTTCCGCGTCAACGCCTTCGTTCAGCAGGGCAAGGTCGGCATGGTGCTGCGGACCATCCCCGCCAAGCTGCCGACGATCGACGGGCTGGGCATGCCGCAGGTGCTCAAGGATGTCTCGATGAGCAAGCGCGGCCTGTGCATCCTGGTGGGCGCGACAGGCTCGGGCAAGTCGACCACGCTGGCCGCGATGATCGACTGGCGCAATGAAAACTCCTACGGCCATATCGTCACGGTCGAGGATCCAGTCGAGTTCGTGCATCCGCACAAGAACTGCGTCGTGACGCAGCGCGAAGTCGGCATCGACACCGACAGCTGGGAAGCCGCGCTCAAGAACACGCTGCGCCAGGCCCCCGACGTGATCCTGATGGGCGAAATCCGCGACCGTGAAACCATGGAGCACGCGGTGGCCTTCGCCGAGACCGGCCACCTTTGCATGGCCACGCTGCACGCCAACAGCGCCAACCAGGCGCTGGACCGCATCATCAACTTCTTCCCCGAAGAACGCCGTGCGCAGCTGCTCATGGACTTGTCGCTGAACCTGCGTTCGCTGGTCTCTCAGCGCCTGATTCCGACCGAAGACGGCCATGGGCGCATCGCGGCCGTCGAGGTGCTGCTCAACACCCCGCTGATCTCCGACATGATCTTCAAGGGCGAAGTCGGCGAGATCAAGGAAATCATGAAGAAGAGCCGCAACCTCGGCATGCAGACTTTCGACCAGGCGCTGTTCGACCTGTTCGAGGGGAATGCGATCAGCTTCGACGACGCCATCCGCAATGCAGACTCGGCGAATGACCTGCGCCTGCAGATCAAGCTCAACAGCCAGCGCGCGCGCACCACCGATCTCTCAGCCGGCACCGAGCACTTCGCGATAGTCTGACGCTCGCGCTAAGCTTGAGGGGATGAGCAGCCTCAACCCCAAAAACTACGACACCATTCCCCCGCAGAAGGTCGCTTTCCTCGGCCTGGGCGTGATGGGCTACCCCATGGCCGGCCACCTTGCGCTCGCGGGCCATAGCGTGACGGTCTACAACCGGACCGACGCCAAATCCATCGCCTGGCAGGAGGAACTGAAGCCCCAGGCCAAGGGCACCCTCGCTCACGCGGCAACGCCACGCGGCGCAGCCTCGAACGCGGACATCGTCTTTTGCTGCGTCGGCAACGACGACGACTTGCGTTCGGTCGTGCTCGGTGAAAACGGTGCATTCGCCGGCATGGAGAAAGGCGCGGTGTTCGTCGACCACACCACCGCGTCCGCCGATGTCGCACGCGAACTCTCGAAGGCCGCCATCGAGCGCGGCCTGCAATTCATCGACGCGCCCGTCTCCGGCGGCCAGGCCGGTGCGCAGAACGGCATCCTGACCGTGATGTGCGGCGGCGACTCGGCCACCTTCGATCGCGTCAAGCCCGTGATGTCGGCCTTTGCGCGTTCGGTCGCCCTGCTCGGTGAGAGCGGCGCCGGCCAGCTCGCGAAGATGGTGAACCAGATCGCGATCGCCGGCCTGGTGCAAGGCTTGTCCGAGGCGATCGCCTTTGGCCAACGGGCCGGGCTGGACATGAACGAAGTGCTCGCCGTCATCGGCAAGGGCGCCGCGCAGAGCTGGCAGATGGACAACCGCGGCAAGACCATGATCGAAGGCAAGTTCGACTTCGGCTTCGCGGTGGACTGGATGCGCAAGGACCTCGGCCTCGTTCTCGACGAGGCCAAGCGCAACGGTGCACGACTGCCGGTGACCGCGCTGGTCGACCAGTTCTACGCCGACGTGCAACAGGCAGGCGGCCGTCGCTGGGACACCTCGAGCCTGATCACCAGGCTCAAGTAGCGCAGTGCCCGGCCTGCCCTTAGCGGATGGGTGACGTCGTCACGCCGCTGGCCGGCGGCTGCGGCGACGGCGACGACGGCGATGCCGGCAGAGGGTCCATCGGCGGCAGCGGGACATTCGAACGCGAAGCAGGTGCGGATGAAGCCGGCGCCGGCGCCGCCCCCGTACCGCCCGGCTGCAGCTGCTGCGACTGCATGTTCGCCAGATCGGATTCACTGATGATTTCCACGATGCGAACCACCTTCTGGACACCCGACACGCCGCGCGTGACGTCGGTGGCGCGATCGGTCTCGCGTCGGGTGGCGATGCCCATCAGGTAGACCGTGCCGCGCTCGGTCACGACCTTGAACGAGTTGCCGAAGATGTCCTTCTGATCGAGCAGCGAGGCCTTGATCTTGCCCGTGATGAAGGTGTCGTTCGACCGCTCCTGGAAGGTGCTCGACGGACCGACCGTCAATTCATTGACGACCGAACGCACGTTCTCAACGCGCCGCACCACATCCTCGACCTTGCGTCGATCGGCGTCCGTGCCGACCGAGCCCGTGAGCAGCACCTGGCGATTGAAGCTCGTGATGGTGACATTCATGTCGTCGTTGGCGATGTCGCGTATGCGCGCGGCCCCGCGCAACTCGATCGACTGATCGTCCACCTGTGCGCCCGAGCTGCGGCGATCGGTGGCCACCATCCCCGCACCGACCGCGGCAGCACCTCCGACGGCCAGTGGCACGCATGCGGACAGACCGGCCACCAAGACGGCGCTTGCGGCCAGTGCGATCGCGATGCGTTGTGGGGATGTCTTCGTCATGAGTAGGACCTTCCGATGCTGGGTAATGAGATTGTGAGATTGACGGCGCACAAGACAACTTTGGAATCCATGTGGAGACCCGTTTGTCGCCTTGCCTGATGAGTTGACCGGTGCCGAAAAGTTCGGGTCCGGGCCAATGCCGGACAGGCTTTCGCCCGCTCCCTGTGCCTGATCGCGGCGAGTTTAGCCCAGCGGATTTGCAGGCCCGTTACCGCGTGTCATCGTCCGACACCTACACGCGCGATCGACCCACATCCCTACAATTCCCGCTCGACCAGTGGCTCGGTGGCGCAAATGTTGCGGGGGCCAAGGCGTGTCCGCTCGCAGTGTCCGAGCGAGAAAGGAAGCTCCTTGAATCCATTCTCCGGGTCGCAGACATGGCTTGCCCGCAGGCTCTGCGGGGCGCTGGCAACGTTGGCTCTGGCTGGGTGCAACTCGCTCGCACCCGTCAATCCGCCGATCGATCAGGTCGACGTGAACGGCGGCTATCGAATGAGCCAGCTGATCAAGCGAACGCACGGCTTCAAGACTGACGTCGACACCTTGTTCCTGCTGACCTTCTCAGGAGGCGGCACGCGCGCCGCGGCCTTCTCGTACGGCGTGCTCGAAGAGCTCAAGCGCACGAATGTCGTCGTCAAGGGCAAGACCGTCAATCTTCTTTCGGAGGTCGATGCCATCGCCGGCGTTTCAGGCGGCAGCTTCACTGCGCTTGCCTACGCGTTGTATGGCGATCAGCTCTTCACCGAATACGAGCCTCGATTCCTCAAGCGCGACGTCCAGGGCACGCTGACGTGGCGCGCATTGAACCCCGTCAACTGGTTCGCTCTCGGCAGCGGACTCTACGGTCGCTCGGAAATGGCGGCCGACTACTACGACGAGATCCTCTTCAACGGAGCGACCTTCGCGGACTTGCTCGACAAGCCGACGCCGGCGACGGCCGTTACCGGTACCGACCTCTCGACCGGGGCGCGCTTCGGCTTCTCGCAGGAGCAGTTCGACCTGCTGTGCTCCGACCTCGGCAAGGTTCGCCTGGCCCGCGCGGCGGCAACGTCTTCCGCGGTGCCGGCGGTCTTGTCGCCTGTCACGTATCACAACTACGGCGGCCGTTGCAATGCGGTGATGCCGGCGTGGGTGAAGGATGTGACCAATCCGGCCGGACCCAGCCGACCGGCCGGTCGAGCATTGCTGCGCTATCGCGACATCCAGAACTACCAGGACAGCAAGAACCGCCCCTACATCCATGTGGTCGACGGCGGGGTCTCCGACAACCTGGGCTTGCGCGGGCTCCTCGAAGCGCTCGAAGAGGTCGAGACGAGCCCGACCTTCCAGCGCGAAATCGGATTCGAGAACATTCGCCGCATCGTCGTAGTGGTCGTCAATTCGCGTTCCGCCCCGGACACCGATTGGGATCGAAGGGCGCGACCACCGGGCGTCATTTCGCAGCTCTTTCAATCGTCGAGCGTGCCGATCGATCACTTCTCTTACGAGTCGGTCGAACTGCTGAAGGACATCGCGCAGCGCTGGGCCGACAAGCGGGAACTGGAGATCGCCGAGCGCCGCCTGGCCGGCATGTCGAAGGCCCAAGCCGAAGCGGCAGTGCCCAAGCTGAGCTTCGATGCCATCGACGTGAGCTTCGACACCATCGAGAACCCCGACGAGCGGCGCTACTTCATGAACCTGCCCACCAGTTTCGTCCTGCCCCCCGAAGCCGTCGATCGCTTGCGCGAACTCGGCGGGCGCCTGCTGCGCGAATCGCCGACCTATCAGGACGTGCTGAAAAGAGTCGACGAAAGCAATGCGGCTTCGAAGCGAGACGCCGCCGCGCAGCAGTAGGACGAATCAGGAGGACAGCAGGGAAGAATCGCTGTCCTGATCGCCGAGCAGTTGCGCGTCCACGCCGTCGCACAGGCAATGCAGCACCAGCAGGTGGATTTCGTGGATGCGCGCGGCGCGCTCATGCGGCACGCAGATCTGCACGTCGGTTTCGCGCAGCGCCCGGCCCACGGCGCCGCCGGGGCCGCCGCCCGTGTTCGCCGCGTTGCCCAGAAGCGCGACGACTGTCATGTCCCGCGCATGGGCGGCTTCGACCGCCGCCAGCACCGAGGCAGATTGGCCGCTCGCGCTCAATACCAGGAGCACGTCGCCGGCCTGGCCCAGCGCGCGGACCTGCCGCGCATAGCGGTCGGAGTCCGGCGCATCGAGCGTGTCGGCGGCGGGGTCGGTAGCGTCGCCGGAAAATGCAATCGCGGCCAACTCGGGACGATCGCGCTCGAACCGGCCGACGAACTGCGCCGCGAACTGCGCCGCGAGAAAGCCCGAGACCCCCGCGCCGCACGAGAGGATCTTGCCGCCGCTGGTCACGCACGCAAGCAGCGCCTGCATGGCCTGGGAAACCGATTTCCCGAGGAGAGGACCCGCCTGATACTTCAGGTCGGCACTGTCGATGAAATGCTGCTGAATCCGTTGCTCGAACATGGGGCGGGATGATAACTGTGCATGCGTGTGCGACTGATGAAACAAAAGGTGTATGCGGAGAGTGCGGTGAGATGCCCGATCGGCCCTCAACCGGCATCGAAGGCACCCTGTATCCATTCAATTTCCTGCTCGAGCAAGACAACGTCGAAACGGCACGGCGGCAGCGCTCGAAGCCCGCTGATGTAGTGCCGCGCGGCAAACACGATGCGCCGCTGCTTCACGCCCGTAATGCTCCCGCCGGCACCGCCATGCGTGGCCGCGGTGCGCCGACGGACTTCGACGAAGACCAGCGTGCCGTCGCGCGGATCTCGCATGATCAGGTCGATCTCACCGCCGCCGCGCCCCGGCGTTCGATAATTGCGCGCAACCAGGCGCAGGCCTGCCGCTTCTAGATGTTCGAGCGCGGCGTCTTCGGCGGCATCGCCGCGCTGCTTGGTCGTCACACGAGACGACGTCCCTGTTGTCTTGTTCTGGAGAAAACCCATTGAACTCATTCGCTCCCGCTTCGTTCGGCGCCGCCCTGCAAGCCGCAAGCGATGCCGCGGGCGCGCAGCATTATCCGCAGGCGACGCTCTACGTCGTCGCCACGCCGATCGGCAACCTGGCCGACATCACGCTGCGCGCGCTGCACGTGCTGCAGATCGTCGATGCGGTGGCGTGCGAGGACACCCGGCATACGCAGAGCCTGCTGCGCGCCTACGGCATCGACCGGCCCTCCGCGGGCTTGCTGGCCGTGCATCAGCACAACGAAGCCGAGGCGGCGCAGTCCGTGATTGCGCGGCTCGCGAACGGGGAACGCATTGCGTATGTCAGCGATGCCGGCACGCCCGGCGTGAGCGACCCCGGTGCGCGTCTGGTGGCCGCCGTGCGTGAGGCCGGCCATCGCGTGCTGCCGCTGCCGGGTGCGAGCAGCGTGACGACCTTGGTCGGCGCGGCGGGTTTGGTGGCCGATGGTGATCAGGCCAGCGCATTCGTTTTCGCCGGCTTCCTCCCCAGCAAGGCCGGCGAGCGCGATGCCGCGGTGCTTGAACTTGCCAGCGAGTCGCGCAGCGTTGTGCTGCTTGAAGCGCCTCACCGCATCGAGGCACTGGCACGAGCGCTGGCGAGCCTTGGTGAACGACGCGTGACCGTCGGGCGCGAGTTGACGAAGCAGTTCGAGGAGATCGCGACCGTCGCCGCTGCCGCCCTGCCCGGCTGGTTCGCGGAGAGCCGCGATCGCACGCGCGGCGAATTCGCGTTGGTGTTGCATCCGAAACCCGCTGCGGCCGACGATGGCGCGGAGGGCGAGCGCGTGCTGCGGTTGCTGCTTGCGGAACTACCACTCAAGAGCGCCGTGCGTCTTGCCGCCGAGATCAGCGGCGCACCGCGCAATGCGCTCTACGAAGCTGGCCTTCGGCTGCGCGACGTGCAAGACGACTAGGAACCGTCCGCGCGTCGGCGTCAGCCATCGAGTTCGGGGTATGCGCGGAAGATGCCGATCGTGCGGCCGCAGCGAGTTCTCTCGCAGGCATAAAATGCACAGAATTCTGTAACCCCCTCAAAGGAGCCGGCCATGGGCTTTTCAGCTAGAGATGTTGTGCCATTCACGGCGGCCCGTGCCAACCTTTCTGAGCTGGCGGACCAGGTCAGGGCCGGCGCCGAGAAGATCATCACCAAGAATGGCGAGAGCTATGTTGCGTTGATCGACGTCGACCGCCTGGACTACTACCACCGCCTGGAGCTGGAACACATCCACCTGCTGCTGATCGACGACGCCAAGCGCGGGCTCGACGACATCACGGGTGGCCGCACGCATGACGCGGACTCGGCTCTGGCTTCGCTCCAGAAACGAAGGGCTGCCGCAGCCTCGACGGCCAGGGCAGTCAAAAAGCGTGGCTGAGCGCCTTCACCGGGTCGAGCTGACAGACAGCTTCATTGCGCGCCTCGAATCCATTGAACTGTTCTTGACAGAGGCCAATGCGCCATTTGCCTACGACAACCTGCTCGCAGGTCTGCGCAAGACAGTAGTACCCAACCTTGCGCGCTTTCCGTTGATAGGACGTCGCTACGTTGAGCAACCGCCCCAATCCGTTGAAGCGCTGGAACAACTGGCCAAGCTGCCTGCAGGGGCGCTTGATCGCTTGCGGATATACCTGCACGGCGACTACCTGATGCTGTATGCGGTGTTTGAAGAAGTGGTCTATCTGTTGTCGATTCGTCATCACCGGCAACTGTCTTTCGACTTTGCAGGCCTGTGGCCAACGTAGCAAGTACCAGAAGCACGGGTGAAAAACCTGACGGTGACCGCCCGCGGTCGGCGTCAGCCATCGAGTTCGGGGTACCCGCGGAAAATGCCGTCCTCGTTGAAGGCGATGCGCCGCGGGCTCTGCAGATAGTCGTGCACTCGCTGCCGGCGGCTCACGTTCGTCGCGAGCTTGGCAACGGCGGGCGTTCGTGCGAGCGCCCGCGCAGTGGCCTTGGGGAACGCATAGCGCAGACCCGACACGAGTTGGAACAGCGAGAGATCGGCGTAGGTCAGCGAGTCGCCGACCAGATGCAGATCGCCTGAGCGATTGCGCTGCAGGATCTTCTCGAACCAACCGAGGAACTTCGGGATGCGTTCTTCACGGAAGGCCTCCGCCCGCGCGAGTGCTGCGTCGCGCTGATCTTCGTAGTAGAGATCGGTCGATAGCGGGTGATGCGTGTCGTGCGCTTCCATCACCGCATCGGCGATGGTGAGTTGCAGTTGATGAGTCCAGAGCGCGTCGGCCTCGCCGGCACCGGCCAAACCCAGCTTCGGGCCAAGGTAGAGCAGGATGGCGGCCGTTTGCCCGACGATGATGTCGCCGTCGATCAGAAACGGCGGCGCGAAAGATGGGCGCGGATTGCCGGGGTCATCGAGCTTGCGCATCAGCGCGGCTTCGCCACCGCCTTTGGACGGCGGCTCGCGGGCTACGTCGACATACGGAGCGCCAGCCGCCTCCAGCGCCAGACGGACGAATTCGCCGCGACCCTGGATCGAGGGCCAATAGTGCAGTTGATAAGTCACGGAACCTCCGCGCAAGAAACCGTCAGGCGGGCATCCTGGCGGCCCGACTGCGACGCCAATGTCAGCGCCAGCCTCGCGCCCACCTCGGCGTTGTGCTTCACGAGCGCGATGTTGGTGGCCAGGCTGCGACCGCCTGTCAGCGCCTTGATGCGCGCCAGCAGGAAAGGCGTCACCGCCTTGCCCGTGATGCCCTGCGCCTTCGCCTCATCGAGCGCCTGTTCGGTCAACGCGTCGATCTCCTCGCGCGGCATCGCCGCGGCTTCCGGGACCGGCGTGCTCAGCACCACGCCGCCTGCCAGGCCGAGGTCCCACTTGGTATGGATGAAGCGGGCTTGCGCTTCCGCGTTGTCGAGTCTGTAGTCGGCGCGGAAGCCGCTGTCGCGCGTGTAGAAGGCCGCGAAGTTGTCCTGCTCGCAGCTGAGGACCGGCACGCCGTGGGTTTCCAGGTATTCGAGCGTGAGCCCGATGTCGAGGATGGACTTCGCGCCCGCGCACACCACGGCCACCGAGGTCCGCGCCAGCTCCTGCAGGTCGGCGGAGATGTCGAAGCTCTCCGACGCGCCGCGATGCACGCCGCCGATGCCGCCGGTGACGAAGACTTCGATGCCGGCCAGCGCCGCGCAGATCATCGTGCCGGCCACCGTGGTCGCGCCGAGTCCGCCGGCGGCGAGCACGGCTGGGAGGTCGCGGCGGCTGACTTTCTGCGCTTCTTTCGAGCGGCCGAGCAGCTCCAGCTCGTCGTCGGACAGGCCGATGCGGATGTGTCCGCCGATCACGGCGATCGTCGCGGGCTCGGCGCCCAGGGCGCGGATCAGGGCTTCGACTTCGCGTGCCGTGCGGACGTTTTCCGGGTACGGCATGCCGTGGGCGATGATGGTTGATTCCAGCGCGACGATGGGTCGGCCGGCGGCTTGCGCTGCGACGACGGGGGCGCTGAAGGTTAGCCAGGAGCGGGCAAGGTCGGTGGTCACCATGCCCGCCATCATGATCAAAGTCGGCGGCGAGATCTACTGGAAGTCGCAGCTTGGCTCTCATCTTCCTGGTCGAGGAAGGCACGGACGGCGGGTCCCGTGAGGAGCACGAGGTCGACGCCCTGGTTTGCGAGTTGCGCCCGCACGTCGGCCGTGTGGATCGCGCGCTTGATTGCGTCGGCCAGCTTTTCGACGATCGCGGCGGACGTGCTGGGTGGTGCGTAGATGCCGTCGACCTTGCCGCCGCTGTTCTTCAGCCACTCGATGTGATCTTGGAGGTCTGTCGCGGGGATGGACGAATTCACCGCCACCCCGCATGGCAATAGGCTGACCAGTGCCACGGGCACGAAGTCCTCGCACGGGTCGTGCTCGAGCTTGTTGTAGAGGTGTGGCGCGATCGACATCGTCGTGGTGCTGCTCATCAGCAGCGTGTGGCCGTCCGGCGCCGCACGCGCTACTGCCGCGAGACCCAGTGTGCCGCCCACACTAGGTCTGCTGTCGATCGCGACTGGCTGCCCGAGCTCGACGCCGAGCCTGCCGGCGACTACCCGTGCGATGCCTTCAACGGCGGGGTTGCATAAGTAGCCAACAACCATACGGATCGGGCGGGTGGGGTAAGTCGAATTGGCGGACTCTGCGGCAAGGGTGGTCTGCCGCTTGAAAGATGTGATGTCGAGGGTGAGGTGTCTGAGCAGGTGTTGCATGGTGTCTCCCTGAAAGCGCGTTGGTAGAACTGCCGCGTAGAGCCCACATTTCGCTACAGAGATGCGCGAGTTGACGAGACCCGCATTGCACCCAAGGCCCTGCGCTTCGCACCCATAATATCCTGAAACGGGATATTCGAAAACGGGATGTACGTTCGGCCGCGTGCCACGTGGACTGCAACCCAATCCCTATTCGAAGCTTCGGCAGCTGCTCGCGCAGGCGCGCAGTGAAGCGGCATTGACGCAGTCGCAGGTGGCGGATCGCTTGAAGCGACCGCAGTCCTTCGTTTCGAAGTATGAAAACGGAGAGCGGCAACTCGACGTGATCGAGTTCATCGATGTGTGCAGAGCGCTCGGCGTTTCGCCAGCTGCACTAGTCAACCAGCTTGCATAGGCCGTGCCGTCGCACAGACATTTTTGCGCGCAGCCGATCAGCGGCCATGAACAAGTGCGGCTGAAAGATCAGCAGAAGCGTGCGAAAGATCGTCAGTTTGCTCTGAAGCGTAGGTGAAAAGTGGCGTTCATGACGCGCCGTCAAGGGTGGACCTGACATGAAGACGGCGATCGAAGTACTGAACTCCTTCGAGAACATCCGCCGCGCACAACGGGCGGGCATCTACGCACCGCACAAGCCGCTGCTGATCCTGCTCGCGTTGGCACGCGTGCAGCGCGGTGAACCGAGACTGGTCGAATTCGCGACGATCGATGGCCCGCTAAGACAGTTGCTGGCTGAGTTCGGCCCCAGCAGCGCCGCCAAGTCGCGGCACTATCCGTTTTGGCACCTTGCCACCGATGGCCATGGGGCCCTGTGGGACCTGAGCGGTCCGCGTGGAGTGCTGAATCGCTCCGCCGCTGCCACGCCCAGTCTCGGGGAGTTGCGGGACCATCACATCAAAGGTGGGTTTCCTACCGACATCGACGAGGCCCTGCGTAACATCCCCGGCCTACTGCAGGCCGTGGCGTTACGTGTGCTCGATGCGTACTTCCCGTCAACGCTGCATCCCGACATCGCGGCCTCGGTGGGTCTTGATCTCGACGGGGCCAGCGAAGTATGCGACGGCGCGCCGCTCGCTGAAGCCTACGTCAGTTCAGGGCGCCGCAGGCGCGACCCTGCCTTTCGCGAGCGGGTGCTGCGTGCCTACGAATACCGATGCTGCGTCTGCGGCTTCGATCTTCGAATTGGACATATCCCCGCGGGCCTAGAGGCCGCGCACATCCAATGGCACCACGTAGGCGGGCCGGATATCGAGTCAAATGGACTCTCGCTCTGCGCGCTGCATCACAAGCTCTTTGACCTGGGCGTGTTCACGGTCGAGCCGACAGAACACCGCGTAGTCTTCAGTCAGCATGCGATCAGTGGTGGTCGCGGCACGGAAGGCGAACTGCAGTTCCATGGTCGACTGATCCAAGCGCCACAGCACGGCGACCTGCTACCCGCGCCAGAGTTCTTGGCGTGGAACACGAAGAACGTGTTCAAGATTCCGGCGCGGCAAATCACAACTGCTGGCGCTACACCCCGCGCAGCACGCTGAACTCCCTGAACAGCCGAGCAGGCAGCGACGTTTCCAGCTTCCAAATGATGCTCATGGGGCGGTCGCCTTCGGCTGACTCTAGCTTCACGCGCCCACAAGCGCGGTACGCATCACCTTTGCGCGGACGAACAAACAGCTGGAACTGCCAACCGTTGACCGAACTCTCCATATAGCGCCGGCCGCTCGGTGTATCCGGGCCAGCGCTATTCTGCGTCTGCCAGTGGAAGAGCTCGGCGCTTATCGCGTAGTCGTGATAGGAGATTCGATCGTGATAGCCCTCACTTTTGTCGAGCGTCACAAACAATAATTCGGTTTTTCGGCTGGTCAGCGGCAACACACCGGCCTGGAACGGCGCACGTCGCGATGCGGTCAACCAGCCTACTGCCGTGAGCACCTCACGCGCACCATAGGCGGCGTGCAGGCACAGCGGTGTGTCTTCGAGTCCTGGCACTGAGGTTGGGCTGAGGCTGCTGCGGGTCTGTAGCAAGCCAGACAATTCGACAAGCTCCGAGGCGATGTCGGAGTGTCGATCGAGGCGTTCGACGAAAGCATCGTGACCGGCCGCCTGCTCGTGGCGGCCATCAATCTGGTAGGCCAGCATCTGGACACACAGGGCGCCCTTCTCATCGAATGCCTGCTGATGGACATGACGTTCGCCTAGCGCCGTCATCACGTCGAGCCGATATGGATCATCCACATGAAGTAGGTCGCCGAAACGGCGGCTGAAGTAGTCCTCCTCGGGGCCTCCCTCACCGGCGATCAGTCCTGAGTCCCTTTTCAGCGCCGTCCACCCGCTGCGGCCCTGGCCGGTACCGCTGCGATAGACGTCTTCGAGCTCCAGAGCTTGGTCGTGCAGGAAATCCGCCAACCGCACCGACGCGCGGCCGCGCAGGGCCGCATAGGTCTGCAACTCGGTTCGGAGGCGGCGCCAATTCTGCGTCGTCAAGGCCCGCAGGCCTTGCAGCACCTGCTCCCGGGTCTGTCGTTGAAGGTGGATGTGGCAGCCAGGTGGCAGGCTGCCGAATCCGTTCTCGACGCCATCGACCAGTTCGCGGCGCGACAAACCGGTCAGGCTCGACAACAAGCGGTCGAATCGAAATTCAGTGCGATGCTGGCCAACGAAATCGAGCACAAGACAACTCTCCTTTCCCGGTGCTAGTCGCAGCCCGCGGCCAATCTGCTGCTGAAACAGCACCGGGCTCTGCGTAGGCCGCAGCAGCAACAGTGTGTCGACCATGGGCAGGTCGATGCCTTCGTTGTAAAGGTCGACCGTCACCAGTGCGCACAGTTCGCCGCTGAGCAGGCGTTGGGGCGCTCTGCGCCTGTCCTCGCTCGCCGTCGTACCCACGACACAGGCCGCCGGCAACCCGGCGCGGTTGAGCCAATCGGTCATGAACTCGGCGTGAGCGACCGACACGCAAAAAACGATAGCGCGGGACCGCAATGCGTCGGACGCCAGCCGGCACCATTCATTGATCACGAGCCGAGCGCGCACATCATTGCCCGTGACCAACTTGTCCACGGCCTCACGTTCGCCCGGCTTATCCCACGGCACCGCCGAAAAGTCGGTGGCGTCGTCGCAGGCGTAGTACTCGAATGGCGCCAGCAGTTGCAAATCGAGTGCGTGCCATAGCCGCAGTTCGACCGCCGGGCTGCCGTCTGGGCGTGGATCGAAATACTGTGCGATGGGTTGCCCATCGCTGCGCTCGGGCGTCGCGGTCAAGCCGAGCAGAACGCTGGGGCGAACAGCCTTAGCGAAGGCGTCGAACCGATCGGCCGCCAGTCGATGGCATTCATCCACCACGACGGTATGCCAGTGATCGGCGCCAACGGTTGCCACCAGATCGCGGCTGGTTACGCTATCGATGGTGGCAAAGAGATGGTCCCAGCGCTCGGGCTGATGGCTACCGGTAAGCAGGTCCCCGAACTCTGGGTCGCGCAATACCTCGCGATAGGTCCGCAGGGATTGGCGCAGGATTTCCTCACGGTGGGCCACAAAAAGCAGACGCGGACGTCCTCCTTCAGTACGACAGGTGTTCCGATAGTCAAACGCCGCCACCACCGTCTTGCCAGTGCCAGTGGCAGCGACCAACAAATTGCGACTGCGACCGTGGGCGCGCTCTGCGACCAATTGCTCCAGCATGTCTTGCTGATAGGTCTTGGGCTGCAGGTCGAAAAAGCTGATCGTGGCTGTAGGCTCGCCACCGAAGGACTCGCGGCCGAGCGCGGCCGCCAGTGCCTGCCGATGGCTGACGTTGTCTGGGTCATAGCGCTGGAACTCGCTGTCGGCCCACAACGTCTCGAAATGAGCTACGGCCCGAGCGAATAGGGCTTCTTGAGCGCGCTGAGTCAGCTTGACGGTCCACTCCAGCCCACCGGTCAGTGCCGCACCTGACAGGTTGGCGCTGCCGACATAGGCTGAGCCGAAGCCTGTCTTGCGCTGAAACAGCCAAGCCTTCGCATGCAAGCGAGTGCGCCGGCCGTCGAGCGACACGCGCACTTCACATCCCGGCAAACGAGCCAGTTCATCCAAGGCCCGGGCCTCTGTGGCGCCTGTGTAAGTCGTCGTGAGGATTCGCAACCGCGTGGCGCCTTGGCCATGTGCGCCCATGGCCGTGATCTGCTGAAAAACGTCCTGCAGCTTACGGACGCCGGATACTGTGATGAAGCTGACAAGGATGTCCACTTGGTCACTTGAGGCGAGTTCGCGCCGAATCTCCTGTAACAGGGACGGCGAACCCTTGCCCGCCGTGAAAAGCCAAGGGGCGGCAAGACCAATCTCGGGCGACAGGGGGAACTGACGATCGAGTTGGACAGCCTTGAGAACGCGCAGCGGCGACGCCACTAGGTCTATGACTTCGGCGGAGGCGATGGGCTTGATCGAGTTGTCGCCAACTGCGAGCCTCTGCCGAAGCATTACCAGGAGTTCATTGACTAGTTCAAGCTGCCGTTTAGGCTTGTCTGCATCGTCACCGGTGACATCGTCAAGGATGGCCCCGAGTTGCCGAGTTATGACGTCAGCCAGGAACTCGGCTCCACCGCCCCTAAGGGTCTGTACGTCGGCGCTGTTTGGGTCAATAGCTGCGAGCGACCGAGCCAGGCCCTCGGTCAACAACAAGTCGTACAGGCCATCGATCAATGCCATCGCGCTCCTCGGGGTCAAAGAAAAACCCGCTACGCCGGAAAGCGTGCGGGTTTCTGATGCTCGGTGAAACGTTGCAAATCTGGTCCCGCCGCCAGGAATCGAACCTGGATCTCAGCCTTCGGAGGGCCGAATTCTATCCGTTGAAATACAGCGAGATGGGTGTCTCCTGACCGCGTCAGGAGCCTTGCATTATCGCCTATCAGCCAGCGCTCGCCAAAGGCCGCACAAACCCCAGCCCTGAAAGATAGACCCGGAACGTTCGCCGCCCCGTCGACACCAGGTCGAAGGCCTCGGGGTCCAGCAGCCAGTCCTGGATCAGCCCGCTGATCAGCGCATGCAGCCCCTGCGCCGCCGCCGCCGCAGGAATCGGCATCCGGATCCGGGCGCGGCGGGCGCCGCCGAGCAGGGCCTTCTCGAAATCGACCACGCAGGCGTTGCGTGCTTCCAGGTGCCGCTGGTGCACCGATTCCATGTCGTGCGTGTATTCGACCTTGTGCGTGGCCACCTCGAACACGCGCCGCACCTGGGGGTCGCTGGTCATCTGTTTCAGGGCCTCGACCATCATGCGTTCGACGTCTTCGACGGGGTCGGCGTCGGGGCCGCCGGCCACCTTCTGCGCGGCAGCCTCCAGCGGCAGCGTGACGCGATCCATCATCGCGTTGAACAGGTCGGCCTTGTCCTTGAAGTGCCAGTAGATCGCGCCGCGCGTGGCGCCGGCGTGCTGGGCAATCTGCTGCAGCGAGGTCTGCGATACGCCCTGCGCTTGGAAAAGCACTTCGGCCGCATCGAGCAGGCGATGCCGAGTCTCCTGTGCCTCTTCCTTGGTACGACGAACCACCTTGTCCCCTTTTATAGAATTCACTACGCTGCGCAAGGCTGTCACTATACATGCATGAATGTATGTAAACTACGGCCCTTTCCCGATGGCCGACCTCGCCGTATTGCCTTTGGCAACCGCGCGGGCATTCGCCGTCCCAGTCCTCGTTTCAAAGGAATCGCATGCCCGTCCTGCATGTCTCGCGCCACCCATTGTTTTCGCCGCGCAACGCGGCCATTGCAGCCGCCACCGCCGCGCTCCTCGTACTGACGGCCTGCGGCAAGGGCGATGCCCCGGCCGGGCACGGCGGCGCGGCGCCACCGCCGCCTGAAGTCGGCGTGGTGGTCGCCACACCGACGAATGTCGGCCTGATCACCGAGCTTCCGGGTCGGCTCGAAGCGTCGCGGGTGTCCCAGGTGCGCGCACGCGCGGCCGGCATCCTGCTGGAGCGTGTCTTCAAGGAAGGCAGCGACGTGAAGGCCGGGCAGCTGCTGTTCCGCATCGATCCCGCTCCATACGCTGCTGCCGCGCGCAGTGCCGAGGCGAGCCTCGCGCGCGCCGAAGCCAATGCAGTGCAGGCGAAGGCGCTGGCCGATCGCTACAAGCCGCTGGTAGCGGTCAACGCCGTCAGCAAGCAGGAATATGACAACGCGGTGGCCGCGCAAAAGACGGCCGAAGCGGACGTGGGCGTGAGCCGTGCCGCGCTGACGACGGCCAAGATCAATCTCGGCTACGCCGCCGTGACGGCGCCGATCTCCGGCCGCATCGGCCGCGCGCTGGTGACCGAAGGCGCGCTCGTGGGCCAAAGCGATGCCACCGAGCTGGCCATCATCCAGCAGATCGATCCGATGTATGTGAACTTCACGCAATCGGCCACGGACGTTCTCCGGCTGCGCCGTGCGATGGAAGCCGGCCAGTTCAAGCGCGCCAGCGGCGCGAATGCCGCCAGCGTGCGCGTGGTGCTCGAAGACGGCAGCGAATATCCGCTGCCCGGCAGGCTGCTGTTTTCCGACCTGACGGTCGACGCCACGACGGGCCAGGTCACGCTGCGCGCCGAGGTTCCCAATCCCAACGGCACGCTACTTCCCGGGCTGTATGTGCGGGTCCGCCTGGAGCAGGCGCAGGCCGCCAACGCCATCACGGTTCCGCAGCAGGCGGTCACGCGCACGCAGCAGGGTGACACGCTCACGGTGGTCGAAGCCGACGGCAAGCTCACCAAGCGCACCGTCAAGATCAGCGCGGCGCAGAACAACCAGTGGGTGGTGCTCGAAGGCCTGAAGGCCGGCGAGCAGGTCATGGTCGACGGCTTCCAGAAGCTGCAGATGATGCCGCCGGGCACGGCCGTGAAGGCAGTGCCATGGAAGCCCGTCGAGACGGCAGCTCCTGCTGCCGCGGCAGAAGCTCCGGCTCCCGCCGCGAAGCAGTAAGGAGCGCGCCCGCATGGCTAAATTCTTTATTGATCGTCCCATCTTTGCGTGGGTGATCGCGCTGTTCATCATCGTGATGGGCGGCGTTGCAATCACGCAATTGCCGATCTCGCAATATCCGCCGGTGGCTCCGCCTGCGATCGTCATCAGCACGGCCTACCCCGGTGCATCGGCTCAGACGCTGGAAGACAGCGTGTTGTCGGTGATCGAGCGCGAGATGAACGGCTCGCCCGGTCTCATCTACATGGAGTCGGTCGCTCAGGCCGACGGCACGGGCACGATCACGATCACCTTCGAGACGGGCACCAACCCCGACCTCGCGCAGGTGGATGTGCAAAACCGCCTCTCCCGCGCCACGCCGCGCCTGCCGGCCGCGGTGACGCAGCAGGGCGTGCGCGTCGACAAGTCGCGCAACAACTTCCTGCTGTTCACGATCCTCTCTTCGGACAACCCCGCCTTCGATCCGATCGCGCTGGGCGACTACGCATCACGCAACGTGGTGCCCGAACTCCAACGTGTCTCCGGCATCGGCCAGGCCCAGTTGTTCGGCACCGAGCGTTCCATGCGCGTGTGGATCGATCCGGCCAAGCTGCATGGCTTCAACCTGTCGCCGGGTGATGTCAATGCGGCGATCAAGGCGCAGAACGCGCAAGTGTCCTCCGGCATCATCGGCGACCTGCCGAATGTGCCGGGCCAGGCGATCGCCGCGACGGTGGTGGTCAACGGCCAGCTCACGACGGTCGAGCAATTCGGCAACATCGTGCTGCGCGCCAACACCGACGGCTCGGCGGTTCGGCTGAAGGATGTCGCGCGCATCGAACTCGGCGGCCAGGCCTATTCGACGTCCGCGCGCCTGAACGGCGAGCCTGCCGTCGGTATCGGTGTCCAGTTGGCGCCGAGCGGCAATGCGCTGGCTTCGGCGAAGGCCATCCGCGCCAAGATGACGGAACTCGCGCGCTTCTTCCCGCCGGGCGTGAAGTGGGTGATCCCGTACGACAGTTCGCGCTTTGTGAGCATCTCGATCCGCGAAGTGGTCAAGACGCTGTTCGAGGCCGTGGCGCTGGTGTTCCTCGTGATGTTCCTGTTCCTGCAGAACTGGCGTTACACGATCATCCCGACCATCGTGGTGCCGATCGCGCTGCTGGGGACATTCGCCGTCCTCTTCGCGCTGGGCTTCTCGATCAACGTGCTCACGATGTTCGGCATGGTGCTGGTGATCGGCATCGTGGTGGACGATGCGATCGTGGTGGTCGAGAACGTCGAGCGCATCATGAGCGAGGAAGGTTTATCGCCGCTCGAAGCCACGCGCAAGGCCATGCGCCAGATCTCCGGCGCCATCATCGGCGTGACGGTGGTGCTGATCTCGGTGTTCGTGCCGCTGGCCTTCTTCGCGGGCTCCACCGGCAACATCTACCGGCAGTTCTCGGCGGTGATGGTGGCCTCGATCGGCTTCTCGGCATTCATGGCGCTGTCGCTGACGCCGGCCCTGTGCGCGACGCTGCTCAAGCCGGTCGAAGCGGGTCATCACCACGCGAAGACGGGCTTCTTCGGCTGGTTCAACCGCGGTTTCTCGCGCACGGCCAAAGGCTATGAGAGCTTGGTGTCGCGCATTCTCCGGCGTGCTGCACGCTATCTCGTGATCTACGCAGCGATCATCGGCGCGGTGGTGCTGGTGTATCGACAGCTACCCACCTCCTTCCTGCCGCAGGAAGACCAGGGGAACATCATCGTGAACGTGCAGCTGCCTCCGGGCGCCACGCAGGAGCGCATGCTGTCGGTGATCAAGGATGTCGAGAAGTACATCCTCAAGCAGCCTGAAGTCGAGAGCATGGTCGGTGTGCTGGGCTTCAGCTTCTCGGGCCAGGGCCAGAACGCCGGTCTCGCTTTCGTGACGCTCAAGGACTGGGACCAGCGCAGGGACCCGGCGCACTCCGCCGATGCATTGGCAGGTCGCGCCTTCGGTGCACTCTCGAGCGTGCGCGATGCGTTCATCTACCCGCTGAGCCCGCCGCCCATTCCCGAACTGGGCAACGCCAGCGGCTTCACCTTCCGCCTGCAGGACCGCGCGGGGCTGGGCCACGAAGCGCTCGTCAACGCGCGCAACCAGATGCTGGGCATGGCGAGCAAGAGCCCGCTGCTGACGCAGGTGCGTCCGGATGGCCTGGAAGACGCGCCGCAGTTGCAGATCGACATCGATCGCGACAAGGCGAATGCCTTGGGCGTGACCTTCGATTCGATCAACACCACGCTGTCGACAGCACTCGGTTCCTCCTACGTGAACGACTTCCCCAATCAGGGTCGTCTGCAGCGCGTGGTGGTGCAGGCCGACGCGCCGGCACGCATGCAGCCGGAAGACCTGCTCAAGCTCAATGCGAGCAATGCCCAGGGCCTGCCTGTGCCGCTCTCGACGTTCGCGAGTACGCGCTGGATAACCGGCGCACAACAGACCGTGCGCTACAACGGCTATCCGGCCATCCGCATTTCGGGTTCCGCCGCACCGGGCTACAGCTCGGGCGCCGCCATGGCCGAGATGGAGAAGCTCGCTGCCCAACTGCCGGCCGGCTTCGGCTACGAATGGACCGGGCAATCGCGCGAGGAAAAGCTCGCGGGCTCGCAGGCCATCATCCTGTATGGCTTCGCGATCCTGGCGGTGTTCCTGTGCCTCGCCGCGCTGTATGAGAGCTGGACGATTCCGCTGTCGGTGATCCTGGTGGTGCCGCTGGGCGTGCTCGGCGTGCTGCTCGCGACGCTGATCCGCTCCTACTCCAACGACGTGTACTTCCAGGTCGGGCTGATCACGATCATCGGCCTGTCCGCGAAGAACGCGATTCTGATCATCGAATTCGCCAAGGACCTGCAGGCACAAGGCAAGGGCGTGATCGAGTCCGCCCTGGCCGCCGCCCACCTGCGGTTCCGTCCGATCATCATGACCTCGCTGGCCTTCGGCCTGGGCGTGCTGCCGCTGGTGCTCGCCTCCGGCGCCGGCTCGGCGAGCCAGCGTGCGATCGGCACCGGCGTGCTCGGCGGCATGTTGACCGGCACGTCACTCGCCGTGATCTTCGTGCCGGTGTTCTTCGTGGTTGTGCGCACGCTGTTCAAGGGCAGCGAGCGCCAGCACGAGATGGACAAGCGCCATGCGCAGGCTGCGGGTATTGAGGAAAACCATGAAGAGTAAGTACACCCCCAGCCTGGCCGCTGTCGCGACGGCCTCGGCTCTTTTCCTGAGCGGTTGTTCGTTGATTCCTACCTATGAGCGACCGGCGGCGCCCGTGCCTGCAGTGTTTCCGAACGCGCAGCCGGCTGAAGCGCAACAACCGCTGGCCGCGACCATTGCGTGGCAGGACTACTTCACGGACCCACGTCTCGTGAAGCTGATCGACATGGCACTGGCCAACAATCGCGATCTGCGTGTGGCAGTGCTCAACATCGAGCAGGCGCGCGCGCAGTTCCAGATCCAGCGGTCGGCGCTGTTTCCGGCACTCGATGCGGCCGCCAGCGAAACGCGTCAGCGGCCTTCGCTGGTCGGGACGGGTGTGTCGTCGGTCTACACGGTCGGCGTCGGCATCACGTCCTGGGAGATCGATTTCTTCGGGCGCATCGCGAGCCTGAAGGATGCGGCACTGGCGCAATACCTCGGCACCGAGGAGTCGCGCAAGGCGGTGCAGATCAGCCTGGTTGCCGCGGTTGCCAACGGCTGGCTCGCGGTGCTGGGTGACGACGAAGTGCTCGAGATCACGCGCCAGACCATGGTGACGCGCGACGAGTCGCTCAAGCTCACGAAGATGCGGTTCGACAACGGCGTGTCTTCCGAGATCGACTTTCGCTTTGCGGAATCGCAGGCCGAAACCGCCCGCGCCGCCTATGCGCAGCAGCAGCGCGTGCGCATGCAGGACGAGAACGCGCTCGCACTGCTGCTCGGCGCGCCGGTGCCGCCCGAGGCCACCACAGGAAGCAAGGAAGGGCTGCAGGCCCTCGCGCCGATGCAGGACCTGCCCGCCGGACTGCCTTCGGACCTGTTGACCGAACGCCCCGATATCCGCGCGGCCGAGCAGCAATTGATTTCGGCCAACGCGAACATCGGCGCCGCACGGGCCAACTTCTTCCCGCGCGTCACGCTGACGTCGTCGATCGGCACCGCCAGCACCGAGTTCTCGGGACTCTTCGGCAGCGGGTCCAAGGCATGGACCTTCGCACCGCAGGTCACCTTGCCGATCTTCAACGCGGGCAGCAATCAAGCGACCCTGGATTCAGCGCGCGCAGGCCGCGAGATCGCCGTGGCGCAGTACGAAAAGGCCATCCAGAACGCGTTCCGCGAGGTCGCCGACGCGCTCGCGGGCCGTGCGACCTTCGACGATGAACTCCGCGCCTTGATTGCTCAGTCCAACGCGGAAGAGATCCGTTTCAAGCTGTCGGACCTCCGCTATCGCAACGGCGTCGCGAGCGGCCTCGACCTGCTGGACGCGCAACGCTCCCTGTACACCTCACAACTCGCGACAGCGCAAGCACGCCAATCGAAGCTGCAAAACCAGGTAACGCTCTTCAAGACCCTAGGCGGCGGCTGGAGCACCCGCTAAGACGACGGCGGCGCAAAGCGCCCGCCCCTTCGTGGGCTGCCGCGGATCCGGCTTCGCCGGTCCGCCGGCAGCGCCCCCTGCAAGGGGGTGGGCGGCTACACGAAGTGAGCCAACCTGGGGGTGTGCTCATCCCTATAATCCGCGGTTGATTTAGAAAAGCCCCCCGAAGAGCCCCAGATACTGAGGACCCAATGAGCGACGATCCGCACTACCAGGCCGCAGAAGAAGCCCACACCGGCCCGATCAAGAATCCCAAGCAACTCCTGATCGCTGTATTTTTCTCGTTCGTTGCTCCGATCCTGATCATTGCGGGCCTTGTCTCGTACGTGGTCTCGGGCACCCATCCTTCGGGTTCCGCGGTTGGCGAAAGCATGTCGCTCTACGGTGTTTCAAAGGAAGTGCGCGACAAAGAGATCGCCGAGCGCCTGAAGAAGGTGGGCTCGATCGAGATCCGCGACGCCAACCGCCCCCTCGCCACCGGCGAAGCGGTGTTCAAGGCGCAGTGCGTGATCTGCCACGGCAGCCCGGGCATCCCCGGCGCCCCGCATTTCAGCGATGCCGCTGCCTGGGGCCCCCGCATCGGTCAAGGCTACGCGACGCTGCTGGAGCATGCGCTCAAGGGCAAGGGCGCGATGCCTCCACAAGGCGGCGGTGATTTCGAGGATCTGGAAGTGGGTCGCGCAGTGGTTTACATGGCGAATGCCGGTGGTGCCACGTTCCCTGTGCCGGATCGCCCGGCTGCCGCTCCGGCGGAAGGGGCGGCACCGGCAACCGACGCCGCAGCTGCGCCCGCACCAGCCGAGACCAAGCAATAGCATCACCCCAGAAATAGAGAAGCCCGCATGTGCGGGCTTTTTTATTGCCTGATCAGTCCTCAGTGAGACGCAGCGGACTTGGCCGGTTGGCGCGCCGCGGGGCTCACAACGAATCCGAAGCGCCCGGGCAAATCATCCGCCCTCACGTCCTCCGGCACCCATCGCCCCTGCTCGATGGCCTCCGACGCCATGCCGACATCCTGGGTGTGAACCAGCCCGAGCCCGATGGGCGCCACAAGATACAGCTTGCCGTTTTCATCGAGGAGACAGGCGGAAGGTTCGATGGCCAGGCCTGAATGCGAGCGGACCGAGAAGTCCTCGCCGATGCGCCAGACCCACGGCGCGACTTCCAGTTCGACGTACACCCGCTGCGGACCATTCTGGAAAAACCACTGGCCGAGGTCGTCGTGCTCGTAGTTGCGCTGGATGAACTCGATCAGCTTTTCGTGACGCAGCATCGACCCCTTGGCCATTGCGAACGTTCCTGCGGCTTGCGTAGGGTCGTCTCGCAAGTACCAGTTGCCGCGTGCGTCGAGGCCGAGCCATCCATAACAGTGCGGCACGTTCGGCCACTTGGCCAAAGCTTGCTTGACGATGTCATCCATAAGGGAATTTTGCTCCTGCCGGGGCGGTCAGCAGTTCGCCAACCAGGTCACTACGCGCTCGGGCATTTCGCGCACATGGCCGGGCGGCATTCCGAGCGGAAAACCGACGTGCCCGCCATGGGCAGGCTGCCACAGCGTGACGTGGCGGCCGACTTCCCCCGGCCGCGGAAGGCTGTCGGCCGGCACGAAGGGATCGTTGGCGGCGTTCACGACCAGCGCCGGAATCTGGATCGCGTGCAGATGCGGCTTGGCCGAGCCGCGCGTCCAATAGTCATCCGTGTCGCGAAAGCCGTGCAGCGGCGCGGTGAAAACGTTGTCGAAGTCGTACAGGTTCCGCGCCGCGATGAGCGTTTCGCGATCGAACAGGCCCGGATGTTGCGCCAGCTTGGCCAGCGCCTTGGGCTTCATGGTCGAGAGGAACATGCGCGTGTAGACCAGCTTGTTGAAGCCGCGCCCGATGGCGGAGCCCCCCGCGGCCAGGTCCAGCGGCGCCGAAACGGATGCAACCGCACGCACGAACTTCGACGCCTCGCTGCCCGCCTCCTCGGCCCAGCGCATCAACGCATTGCCGCCAAGGGACACGCCCGCCGCCCTGACGACTTCGCGCCGCTCGCGCATCCGCGCCAGGATCCAGCCGATTTCCTCGAAGTCCCCGGAGTGGTAGGCGCGCGGCGCCAGGTTGAGCTCGCCGCTGCAGCCGCGGAAATGGGGCACGGCATAGTCCCAGCCGCGCTCGCTCGCGAAGGCCGCGAACGCTTCGGCATAGTGGCTGCGCGACGAACCCTCGAGTCCGTGAAACAGCACGAGCAACGGCTTGGGCCCTTCGCCCGGTGCGTCGAGGAAATCGACGTCGATGAAGTCGCCGTCCGGCGTGGTCCAGCGTTCGCGCCGATAGTCGGGCAAAGGTGTCACCACGCGCCGCCCGTACAGCGCGGCCCAAATGGTTTGCAGGTTGCCGCCCGGCAACCATCGCGGCGCGACGTATTGCATCAGTGGATCGTCTGCGGTGCGTCGCCGGTGTCGCCCGGGTCCTGCACGCTGCCCGGGCTGGCATGGTGCGCGACCATGCGCCAGCCCTGCGCCGTCTTGTGATAGACGTTGGTCGCCAGCACGAAGGCATGGCGCGGCCCTTCGGCGGTCAGCACCTCGATGCGCTCGAGCACGTTGTGCACCGCGCTCGCGAGCGATTCGACCTTGCGCACGCGCGCCGGCGTCGCGTGGATCGCACCGTTGCCGAACATGTGTTCGAAAGCGGCTCGGATCGCGTCCGCGCCGACCAGTCGCGGGCCGCCGGGATGCACGCAGAAGATTTCATCCTCGTCGGCCCAGCAGTCCATCAGCGCATCGACGTCGCCGCGCTGCAGCGCCTCATAGAAAGCCGCTTCGACATCGTCGGCGGTGCCGCCGACAGTCGCGGCGCGGAGTTTGGTCTTCGTGGACATGGGTGATGCGGCCTGAAGCGCCGATTTTGCCTCGGACGAGGGCTTCATGGAGGCCCGGCCAGCCAGCCCTCCACCACCGAGCGAACATCCCCCTGTGACGCCTGCCACACCAATTCAGGCGCCGCCACGCGCACACCCGGCGGCGCGATGCTCAGTGCGACGTCGACAAGTTCAGCCACCTTGGACGCGCGCACCGGCTGCTCGCTCGTCGGCACCATGAAGCGGGCGATGGACAGCATCCATGTCGCCAGCCGCTCGGCCGGATTCGTGAAACGGACCTGTATCGGCTTCTGGGCGGAACGCACGAGGATGACGCGTTCGAAACCCTGCGCCACCACTGCCTGCTCATCGAGACTCGCCAGTCCGCGCTTGAGTGCTTCCGGCAGCCGCCCCTGCGCGTGCGGCTGCACGATGGCGAGGGTCTGCACCCCGCAGGCGCGCAGCCACGCCGCGAGCGCCAGCAGTTGCGCCGGCTCGGGCGTCCAGAGCGCACGCTCGCGGTCGTAGTAGAGCCGCGGCGGCTCGAAGAGGACCAGTGCCGTATCGGCCTCGACCCGTGGCCACTCGGCGATCGGCGTGTTCGGCGCCAGTACGGATTCGACGCCGCGCAGCCCATCGCGAATCGGTTCGCGCGCCAGCACGAGGGTGTGATCAAAGCGGTGCCTCCCGGCAAGGCGCCGGACGAGCTCCTGGCCCAGCACGCCGGTCGCGCCGCAGATCAGCAGCGTGCCCTTGGATTCACTTGCCGCAATGTTCGGCACCGGCCCACGGTTGGCCGCCTGCAGCGCTTGGAGAGGATCGACCGCCATTCCATCTATGCTACCTTTGCCGACTTCACAACAAGGGGCTTGGTGATGTTGAAACGCTGGCTTTTGATCATCCTCGCGGCGTTCTCGCTGGCGGGCTGCGGCTACAACGACTTCCAGCGCCTCGACGAGGCCAGCAAATCGGCCTGGAGCGAAGTGCTCAACCAGTACCAGCGCCGCGCCGACCTGGTGCCGAACATCGTGGCCACGGTCAAGGGCGAAGCCAACTTCGAGCAGGAAACGCTCACCAAGGTGATCGAGGCGCGCGCCAAGGCCACGTCGATCCAGGTCACGCCCGAGACGCTCAACAACCCCGAGGCCTTCAACAAGTTCCAGCAGGCGCAAGGCGAACTGTCGAGCGCGCTGTCGCGGCTGATGGCGGTGTCGGAGCAATACCCCAATCTCAAGGCCAACCAGGCTTTCCGCGATCTGCGCGTGACCCTCGAAGGCACCGAGAACCGCATCACGGTGGCGCGCAACCGCTACATCCAGACGGTCCAGGAATACAACGTGCTGGCGCGCAGCTTTCCCACGAACCTGACGGCCAAGGTCTTCAGCTACGAGCCCAAGCCCAACTTCACGGTGCAGAACGAGGCACAGATCTCGACCCCGCCCACGGTGGACTTCAGCGCGCCGAAGAAGTAGGCCCGGGCCATCGCCATGACGGCTGCCCGCATCCTGCGCGCCCTGACGGTCCTCTTGCTGTGGGCCGTCTTCGGTACGCACGCGCAGGGCCTGTTGCCCGTGCCGAAGCTCGAGGCGCGGGTCATCGACCAGACCGGCACGCTGAGCGATGCCCAGCGCGCGGCGCTCGAAGCCAAGCTGCAGGCCTTCGAACAGCAGAAGGGCTCGCAGATCGTGATGCTGATGGTCCCGACCACGCAGCCTGAAGACATCGCCAGCTATGCCAATCGCGTCGGCAATGCGTGGAAGATCGGGCGCAAGGAGGTCGGCGACGGCATTCTCGTCATCGTCGCGAAGAACGACCGCAAGATGCGCATCGAAGTCGCGAAGGCGCTCGAAGGCGCGGTGCCCGACCTCGCCGCCGCGCACATCATCGACGACGCGATGAAGCCGCGTTTCCGGCAGAACGACTTCGCCGGCGGGCTCGATGCGGCGGCCGATCAGTTGATCGCGCGCGTCAAGGGTGAGCCGCTGCCGGAGGTCGATGCCCGCAGCGGCGACTTCGGCGACGGCCTCGGCAACAACAACGGATTCAACTGGCAAGACCTCGCGGTGTTCCTCTTCGTCGGCGTGCTGGTGGCGGGGCCGATCGCGCGACGCATTTTCGGCAAGATCCCTGGCTCGCTGGCGATGGGCGGACTCACCGGTGTCGTGGTGATGGTGCTGACGTCGAGCGTCGTGATCGCGGTGCTGGCGGGCCTGGGCGCCCTGCTCTTCACGTTGCTGTCGCTGGCCTTCGGCTCGGGCGTCGGTCGGCGGGGCGGAGGCTTTGGCGGTGGAGGGTTTGGAGGCGGCTTCGGCGGAGGTGGCGGAGGCTGGGGTGGCGGTTCCTCCGGCGGGGGCTTCAGTTCCGGTGGCGGCGGCAATTTCGGCGGCGGCGGCGCCTCGGGGGACTGGTGACCATGGCATCGATGCTTTCGCGTTTCGCGCGGCTCTGGCGCCACCGGTGGGTCGATGAGGCCGAGGTGCGCAAGGCCTTGCCGCCCGACGTGCTCGAACGCCTCGAGCGGCGCGTGGGCGCGAGCGAACGACGGCACAGCGGAGAGATCCGCATCTGCGTCGAGGCCGGCCTGCCGATGTCCTACCTGTGGCGAGACGCGCCGCCGCGCGAGCGCGCCATCACGCTGTTCGGCAAGCTGCGGGTCTGGGACACGGAGCACAACAATGGCGTGCTGATCTACCTGCTGCTGGCCGAGCATGCGATCGAGATCGTGGCCGATCGCGGCATCGATTCGCGCGTGAGCGATGAAGACTGGGCCGCCATGGCTCAACGCATGGGTGCGGCCTTTCGCGAAGGCCGATTCGAGGATGGCCTCACGCAGGCGCTCGAAGAAGTGTCGGCCCTGCTGGTCGAACACTTTCCGCTGGCCGAAGGCGAGGCCGACCGCAACGAACTCCCGGACGCGCCCGTCATCCTCTGAGGCGCTGCGCCTCAGTAGCCCTGAGCGTCCAGCAGCCTTCGGTTGACGGCGTGCACCGCATCCAGCTCGGATTGCAGGGCGCGTGTGACCTGCGACAAGGTGCGCAGGCGTCGATTGCTTTCACGCAGACGGTCCGCGAGACCTTTCGACAACGACAGTGCGAGCCGCGACGCCGCCGCAGGCTGCAACTTGATGAGCCCCATGAAGGCCTCGCGCGACAGCACGCCGAGCTTGACCTCGGTCAGCGCCGTGCAGGTGGCCGAACGCGGACCGCCATCGAGCACGCCCATCTCGCCGATCAGGCTGCCCGGCCCGATGACGGAGATCACCACTTCTTCGCCCGGCAGTCCGGCGCTGGTGGCGCGCACCTGGCCATCGAGCACGAGCACCATGTAGTTGTTGTCCTCCGTGTCGCCTTCCTCGAACAGCAAGGTGTCGGGCAGGAGATGCACAGGTCGCATCACGTCGAGCACGAGCCGCGCCTCGTTGGGGGTCATGCCCATCATCGGCGCGGCCTGCGTGAGCATGTAGACGGCCTGCTCGCGCAAATCGACGGCGGGATAGGAGTCACGGGAATTGTCCATGCCGCATTGTCGGGCAGCCCCGCCTCGGCTGTCAGGACGGCAGCAGGGTCTCCAACGTCTGGAGGGTGTCGGCCTCTTCCACCGGCTTGTCCTGGCGCCAGCGCAGCATCCGCGGGAAACGCACGGCGATGCCGCTCTTGTGCCGCGCGCTCCGTGCAATGCCCTCGAAGCCGAGCTCGAAGACCAGCGTCGGCTTCACGCTGCGGACGGGGCCGAAGCTTTCGATCGTGGTCTTGCGGATCACCGCGTCCACGCTCGCCATTTCGGCATCGGTCAAGCCCGAATAGGCCTTGGCAAAAGGAACGAGCGTGCGGTCGGCGTTGTCGGGTGCGCTGTCCCACACCGCGAAGGTGTAGTCGCTGTAGAGGCTTGCGCGGCGCCCGTGCCCGCGTTGCGCGTAGACGAGTACGGCGTCGACGGAGAGAGGATCGATCTTCCATTTCCACCAGACACCGACGTCCTTGGTGCGCCCGACGCCATAGCGCGCGTCACGCTGCTTGAGCATGAATCCCTCGACCCCCATCGAACGCGCAGCCTCGCGTTGTCGCGCGAGATCCTGCCAGCTGTCGCCATGCACCATGGGACTGGCGACGAGCGATGGATGCTGGGCGACGGTGACCAGTTCGTCGAGACGCCCCCGGCGCTCCTGCAGCGGCGAGTCGCGCAGATCGCGGCCCTCCCATTCGAGCAGGTCGTAGGCGAGCAGCACGACAGGGATTTCGCGCAGCAGCTTCGGCGTCAGCGTCTTGCGTCCGATGCGCTTCTGCAGATCGGCAAAGGGTTGCACGCGGTCATCCCGCCAGACGACGATTTCGCCGTCGATCACCGTGCCGTCGGAAAGCGTTTCGCCCATTTGCGCGAGTTCGGGGAATCGATCGGTCACCAGTTCCTCGCCGCGGGACCACAGCCATACCTGGCCGGCGCGCTTGACCAGTTGGGCGCGGACGCCGTCCCATTTCCACTCGACGATCCACGCCGAAGGCGCACCGAGCGTGGCATCGAACTCATCGAGCGGATTGTTGAAAGGATGCGCGAGAAAGAACGGATAGGGCTGTCCGCTCGTCTGCTGATCCAGTTCGCCGGTGTTCTCGGGCGCGATCAGCGCGGCATAGTCGGCGGCGGTCGGCTGGCCGCCGATGTTCGTGTAGCCCATCAGCCTCTGTGCGACACGCTTGGCATCGAGCGCACCGACTGCGGCGAGTGCCTGGGTCACCTGCAGGCGCGACACACCGACGCGGAACGCGCCCGTGATCAGCTTGAAGTAGACGAGCCTCTCCTCCGGCGCCAATTGCCGCCATTGCCGGCGCAATGCATCCGACAGGGCCTCCGGCGTCATCTGGCGCAGCGGCAGAAGGTGCTGTTCGACCCAGTCCGCCAGCCCCAGGTCGTGCGCTTCCGTGGGCGGCGGCAACAGCAGCGAGATGGTTTCCGCCAGGTCGCCGACGGCTTCGTAGCTTTCGTCGAACAACCATTCCGGCAGGCCCGCGGCTTCTTGTGCCAGGAGTCTCAGCAGCTTCGTGGGCACGAGCTGGCGCGGCTTTCCGCCGGCCAGAAAATAGACCGCCCATGCGGCATCCTTAGGCGCCGCGACTTGCAGGTAGCGCTGAAGCGCCGCCTGCTTCGCGAGACTGGAGGTCGTCGCATCCAGGTCTCGGTAGAGCGCGGCGAATGCCTTCATGGCGCCGCGACCGCCGTGCCGGTCGGCTCCAGGTCCTCGTCGCCGTACTCTGTCTCGAAGCCTTGCGCGTCGAGCCCCAACTCACCGAGCCAACGCACCATCACGGCCACGTTGCCGTGCGTGACGATGACGCGCCCCGCGCCGGTTCCCGCGATGGCTGCTTGCAATCCCGCCCAATCAGCGTGATCGGACATCACGAAGCCCCGATCCACCCCGCGACGGCGCCGCGTGCCACGCAGTTGCATCCAGCCGCTGGCGAAGGCATCGGCGTAGTTGCCGAAGCGGCGCATCCAGGGCGAACCGTGGGCCGAGGGGGGTGCAAGCACGAGTGCTTTCTTGAGCAACGCCGCATCGACGCCTGCATCTGTCGCGCGCAGCGTCGGCGGCAACGCCACGCCAGCCGCACGGTAGACGTCGTTCAATGCCTCGACCGCGCCGTGAACCACGATCGGCCCGATCGTCGCATCCACGCCATGCAGGATGCGCTGCGCCTTGCCGAAGGCGTAGCACAGCAGCACCGAGGCCCTCCCCTGCGCCGCGTTGGTGCGCCACCAGTCGTTGATCTCTGCAAAGAGTTTCGCCTGTGCGGGCCAGCGGTAGATCGGCAGGCCGAAGGTCGATTCGGTGATGAAGGTGTCGCAAGGCACGGGCTCGAACGGCGTGCAGGTGCCATCGGCTTCGGTCTTGTAGTCGCCCGACGCGACCCACACGCGCCCTTCATGTTCAAGGCGAATCTGGGCTGACCCCAGCACATGGCCGGCCGGGTGGAGCGAAATTCGTACGCCGTGATGCAAGATCGCCTCGCCGTAGGGCATGGTCTGCAACGTGATCTCGCCGAGCCGGACGCGCAGCGTGCCTTCGCTGTCGGTGTGCGCCAGATAGTGACCGTGGCCGATACGCGCGTGGTCAGAATGCGCATGCGTGATCACCGCACGATCGACCGGCCGCCATGGGTCGATGTAGAAATCGCCCGGCGGACAGTAGAGCCCTTCGGGGCGGGCAATGACGAGGTCGCGCGACACCTCGCCAGCTTAAGCCGACCGGGCCGTTCTGGTCATGTCGGCTACCACCCCGTCCACTTGACCGTGCTGGCGGACGAAGTCACCGTGCGTTCGATGAAACGCACGCCGCGCGCACCGTCCTCCACCCGCGGATAGTCCGTCGAGAGCGGATCGGCAGCCACGCCCGCCAACCGCGCACGGATATCCGCGACCACGCCGCCGTAGATATTCGCAAAGGCCTCGATGAAGCCTTCCGGATGCCCCGTCGGCAGCCGACTCGCGCGCCGCGCCGATTCGCAAAGCCAGCTTCCGCCGCGCGTGAAGACGCGCTTCGGCCCGTCGTGCGGCAGATGCGTCAGCTCGCTGGGTCGCTCCTGGTGCCACTCCAGCGTGCCGAGCGCGCCGGAAGCGCGCAGCCGCAAGTCGTTCTCGAGGCCGGTGCTGATCTGTGATGCGATCAGCACCCCTCGTGCCCCACCGCGAAACCTCAACAGCATGCTGCCGTCATCATCGAGCGGACGCCCCGGCACCAGCGAACTCAGGTCGGCGCAGAGGCTTTCGATCTCCAGCCCCGTGACGGTCGCGACAAGGTTCTCCGCATGCGAGCCGATGTCGCCAATCGCCCCGGCCGCCCCGCTTTGTGCAGGATCGCTGCGCCAAGCCGCCTGCTTGTTGCCCGAGTCTTCCAGCCGCGCTGCGAGCCACCCCTGGTTGTATTCGACGACCACCTTCCGGATCTCGCCGAGTTCACCCGACCGCACCATCTCCCGCGCCTGCCGAACCATCGGATAGCCGGTGTAGTTGTAGGTCACGCCAAACACCGTGCCCTGCCGCGCCACCGCCGCCACCAGCGCATCCGCCTGTTCGCGCGTATGCACCAGCGGCTTGTCGCAAACGACGTGGAAGCCCGCATCGACAAACGCCTGCGCCACCGGATAGTGCATGTGGTTCGGCGTGACGATCGAGACGAAGTCGATCCGCTCATCCGCCGGCCGCTTGAGCTCGTCATCCAGAAGACTGCGCCAGTCCCCATGGTTGCGGTCCTCCGCCAGGAACAGATCGCGCCCCGAGGCCTTCGCCTTCTCCGGACTCGAAGAAAGCGCCCCCGCCACCAGCTCGACCTGCCCGTCGAGCGCAATAGCCTTGCGATGCACTGCGCCAATGAAGGCGTCCCGCCCCCCGCCAACCATGGCGTAGCGCAGCTTGCGTTGAGAGTTATCTTGGTTCATGGAATTCCAGCGCCGCGAAGCGCGCCCTTCGAGAAACACCGCGGAACCGGCTTTGCCGGGCCGCTGGTGTTGCCCCCGGTAGGGGGTGGGCGGCTACACGAAGTGAGCCAACCTGGGGGCGAGCCTTAGAAAGGTGAATCCGGGTGATAGAAGCTCTTGGCGTTGTCCTTCGTGATCAGCACCGAAGGAATGATCGTCGTCGCCGGCAGCTTCTCGCCCTTCAGCCGCGCCTCGGCCGTGAGCTTGATCGCGTCGTAGATGAACTTGGGCGAATAGCTCACGTCGGCGTCGATGCGCGGGTCCTTGCCGTCGATGATGGTCTTGACCATGCCCTTGGCACCCGCGCCGCCGAAGACGATCTTGATGTCGTTGCGCTTGGCCTGCTCGACGGCCTTCAGCACGCCGACCGCCATGTCGTCGTCGGCGGCCCAGATGGCGTCGATGTCCTTGAAGCGCGTCAAGTAGTCCTGCGTGACCTTGAAGGCATCGTCGCGGTTCCAGTTGGCGTACTTGGCATCGAGGATCTTGATGTCGGGGTAGTTCTTCATCACGCTGTTGAAGGCGTCCATGCGCTCGTTGTCGAGCGTGGTCGGGATGCCGCGCAGCGCGACGACATTGCCTTTGCCGCCCAGCTTCTTCGCGATGTATTCGGCCGGGATCTTGCCGAAGGCCGTGTTGTCGCCGGCCACGTAGGCGTCCTGCGCGCTGGTGTCGGTGAGGCCGCGGTCGACCACGGTCACGTAGGTGCCCTTGGCCTTGACCTGCGCCACCGGCTTGGTGAGCGCTGCCGATTCGAACGGGAAGATCACGAGCGCGTTGATCTTGGTGACGGTCGACAGATCCTGCAATTGATTGGCCTGCTCGGGCGCATTGGCGGCCGTCTTGATCGTGATCTTCAGGTCCTTGTGTTCCTTCTCGAGATCCTTCTTGGCCTGCTCGGCCCAGTAGTTGATGCCGCCCATGAAGCTGTGCGTCGCCGCGGGAATCGATACGCCGAGATTGACCGGCTCGGCGGCCGCGAGGGCCGGGAAGGCCGCAATGGCCGCGGCGGCAACGGCGCTCAATGCGATGCGTCGGGTGATGGATGTCATGCTGCTTGTCTCCTTTGGATAGATGGAACGGAACGGACGGGAAACGCTGGAAACGCTGAAAACATGGCTAGCGGCGCCCTCTCTGCAGGAAGGCGACGACGATGATCACGAAGCCCTGCACCGCGGCGTTGAGGTACACGCTGATGATGCTGGTGAGGTTCAGGATGTTGCTGATGACCGAGAGAAGGATCGCGCCGATCACCGTGCCGACGACGCTGCCCGAGCCGCCCTTGAGCGCGGTGCCGCCGACGATCACCGCGGCGATGGCTTCGAGCTCCCACAGCAGGCCGGTGGTCGGTGATGCGGAACCGAGCCGGGGCACGTAGAGCAAGGTTGCGATGCCGACGCACACGCCGAGCAGCACGTAGGTCAGGATCTTCACGTTGTCGACGCCGACGGCCGCGTAGCGCGCGACCTGTTCGTTGGAGCCGATTGCCTGCACATAGCGGCCGTAGGCCGTGCGATTGAGGATCACGCCGCCAATGACCGCGACGACCAGGAACACCCACACCGGCACCGGAATGCCGAGCAGGCTCGCGTAGTACACCGGCGCGTAAAGGTCCGAGAGGTCGTTGTCGAGCGTGAGCGCACCGCCGTTGGCGAAGTAGGTCAGGTAGGCGCGGAAGATCCCGAGCGTGCCCAGCGTCACGATGAAGGGTTCGATGCGCCCCTTGGTGATGAGCAGCCCGTGCGCGAGCCCGAACACCGCGCCGAGCACCACCGCGAGGACCGCGCCCAGCATCACCGCCAGCAACGGCGAACCGAGCGCCGGCCCCATGGCGTTGATGAACATGATCACGCAACCCGCGATCAGCGCCGCCATCGAACCCACAGAGAGGTCGATGCCGCCCGAGATGATCACGAAGCACATCCCGACCGCGATGATGCCGATGAAGGCCGTGCGCGTGAGCACGTTCATCGCGTTGTCGAGCGTCGCGAAGTCGCTGTTGAGCAGCGTGCCCGCGATGCAAAGCAGCACCAGCCCGATCACGGGGCCGAGGCCGTGCAGACGCTCGGTCCAGCGCGGCCGGGCCTCGCTGCGGTGCGCGGGCTGAGCTTGCGGGTCAGCGCTCTGGGGCTGTTCCAGTGGCATGAGCGATCAGCTCCTCTTCGGTGAGATGTTCGGCGTCGAGCGTGGTGACGAGACGGCCTGCGCGCATCACGGCAACGCGATGGCACAGGCCGATCAGTTCCATCAGTTCGGATGACACGACGATGACGGCCAGCCCTTGTCGGGCGAGCCGCTGGATCAGGAAATAGATGTCGCGCTTGGCGCCGACGTCGACACCGCGCGTCGGCTCGTCGAGCACGACAACCTTCGGCTGGGGCTGCAGCACTTTCGCGAGCGCGAGCTTCTGCTGGTTGCCGCCGGACAGCGACGAGGCGCGCGCATCGAGGTTGCCGGTGCGGATGCCGTAGTCCTTCACGGCCTCGGCCAGTGCGGCCCGTTCCGCGTCGGGCTTGAGCCACGGCGCGGCGTAGCGCTCCAGCGCCATCAGCGTGAGGTTCTGCCGCAAGCCGAGATGCACGTGCAAGCCCTTGCCTTTGCGGTCCTCGCTGAGATAGGTCAGGCCGTGTTTCGCGGCGTCGCGCGGATTGCAAAACTGAACGGCGCGGCCCCCGATCTCGACCACGCCGCCGGCCGGGCGCAAGCCGAGCAGGCCTTCGAACAACTCTGTGCGGCCAGCGCCCACCAGGCCGGCAAAGCCAAGGATCTCGCCGGGGCGAACTTCGAAACTGGCGCTGTCGGCCCAGCCCGGCACCGTGAAGTTGCGCACCTGCATCGCGGGGGCGGCGCTGGCGACGACCGCGTCCCGCGGCGGATAGAGATCGGCCAGTTCGCGGCCGACCATCAGGTTGGCCATCTGGTGCCGCGTGACGTCGGAGGTCGGCGCACGCGCCACGAAGCGACCGTCGCGCATCACGATGACTTCGTCGGTCACGCGCTCCACCTCGTCGAGCTTGTGCGAGATGTAGACGATGGTCACGCCGTCTGCACGCAATTGGGCGATCAGCTTGAAGAGGCGCTCGGTTTCGCCCGGCGTCAGGGTCGCCGTGGGCTCGTCCATGATCAGCAGGCGTGCGTGACGCGAAATGGCCTTGGCGATTTCCACCATCTGCTTTTCGGCGACGATCAGCCGGCGCACCTTGGTCGTCGGATCGATCCGAAGTCCGACTTGGGCCAGTGCCGCGGCGGAGTCGCGCACCATGGCCGCATCGTCGAGCAGCCAGCCCTTTCGCTTTTCGTGCCCCAGGAAGATGTTCTGCGCCACGCTCAAGTCTTCGGCGAGGTTGAACTCTTGGTGGATCAGCACGATGCCCAGCGCTTCGGCATCGCGCGAACTGTGGAACACCTGCAGTTCGCCGTTGACGCGCAGGCTGCCGCCGCTCGGCGACTCGTAGCCGGCGAGGATCTTCATCAGCGTCGATTTGCCCGCGCCGTTTTCGCCGAGCAGGCCGTAGACGCGGCCTGGCGCCAACGAAAAGCTGACACCATGCAGCACCTGTACCGGGCCGAAGGATTTCTCGACGTTTTCGAATTCCACCGCGACGGCGGCCTTCACGAGCGAGGGCTTGGCGGCGGTTGCCTTCATGGCGCCACGCCTCGCACCTTGAGGGTCTCCTGCATGGCCAGGACGCCCGCGCCGATCAAGCCGCCCTGCCCTTCGAGCGGCGTGTACTGGATCTCCAGATGCCTCGTGGACAGCGCCAGCGAACGTTGATAGACGCTCTGCCGCACGGCAGCGAGGAACAGCGGCCCGATGCGCGTGATGCCCCCGCCGATGAAGACGTGCGACGGATTGAAGAAATTGACGATCGACGCGAGCATCTGCCCGATGAGGCTGCCCGCGCGCTGCACGATGGCGTTGGCCGCCGCGTCGCCGGCGCGGCTCGCCTGGCCGACATCGGTGGCCTCGATGCGGCCTTGCGTGCGAAGACATTCGGCCAACGCGGCGCTTTCGCCGGCCTCAGCGGCCTCGACCGCCATGCGCGTGATCGCCGGACCGGCCGCCATCGCCTCGACGCATCCCAGGTTGCCGCAGTGGCAGCGCGGTCCTTCCTGATCAACGCAGATATGGCCGACATCGCCCGCAGAGCCTGCTGCGCCCCGATACACCTCGCCGTGGCACACGATGCCGCAGCCGATGCCGGTGCCGACCTTGATCACGAGGAAGTTGGAAAGCGAACGCTTCAGCCGCCAGAGTTCACCGAGCGCCATCAGGTTGACGTCGTTGTCCACGAAGACCGGCGCAGCGTAGTCCTCGCGCAGGTAGTCGCGGATGGAAAAGCTGTCCCACGCCGGCATCAGCGGCGGGTTCACGAGCTGCCCGATCTCGAAGTTGACCGGCCCTGGCACACCGATGCCGATACCGATCACGTGTTTGGCCTCGAAGCCCGCCCTCTGAAGCAGTTCCCGGATCAGACTGCGGACGCGAGCCAGCACCACGCCCGGCCCTTCGCGCACATCGGCCGGCTCTGCGTGATGGGCCAGTACGCTCAGATTGGGTGCGAGGACGGCGACATCGAGACTGGTCGCGCCGATGTCCACGCCCACCAACACGCCAAGCCCTGCATGCAACTGGAGGTTCTCGGGACGCCGCCCGCCGGTGGAACGCTGGAGCCCCGCCTCGGCCAAAAGCCCCTGCTCGACGAGCCCCGCGATCAGCGAGTTCGCCTTGCTCTTGGAGAAGCCCAACTCGTCCGCCATGCGATGGCGCGAGCCGCCGGCCGACCAGAAGGTCGTCTCCAGCAGTTGCAGCTCATCCGTCGTCAGGCGACTCCAGGGGCTCACGTTTTGTCTCCGTCTCGTTCTTGTCCGCTTCGGACACGATGAGAACCGAAGCGAAGCCGAATACTATGAGCGGAGCTTCAGCCAAACAAGACTTAACTTCGACCAAATAAAGATCGAAGATGGAGACCATCGGCGCCAAAAACGAAAAAAGCCGCCCAAAGGCGGCTTTTCAATCCAGAAACACCGTGGAACCGGCTTTGCCGGGCCACTGGTGTTGCCCCCGGCAGGGGGTGGGCGGCTACACGAAGTGAGCCAACCTGGGGGCGAGCTACTTCTTCTCGCGGTACTTGCGCAGGGCGGCCAGTTGAGCAGCCATCACGGCAAGTTCCGACTGCGCCATCGCGATGTCAATATCGGTCTTGGCGTTCTTCAGCGCTTCTTCGGCGGCGGCCTTGGCGACATTCGCCTTCTCGTCGTCGAGGTCCTTGCCGCGGATCGCGGTGTCGGACAGCACGGTCACCGAGGTAGGCTGCACTTCCAGGATGCCGCCGGCTACGAAGACGAATTCCTCCCCGCCGTCAGCCGTCTCGATGCGCACGGCGCCGGGGCGGATGCGCGTGATCAGCGGCGTGTGGCGCGGGTAGATGCCGAGTTCGCCGACTTCGCCGGGGAGCGCGACGAACTTGGCCTCGCCCGAGAAGATGGACTCCTCGGCGCTGACCACGTCCACGTGAATGGTGCCTGCCATGGTGATTCCTTAAGCGACCTTCTTGGCCTTCTCGAACGCTTCGTCGATGCCGCCCACCATGTAGAACGCTTGTTCCGGCAGGTGGTCGGCTTCGCCGTTCACGATCATCTTGAAGCCGCGGATGGTCTCGGACAGCGGCACGTATTTGCCGGGCGAGCCCGTGAACACTTCAGCGACGTGGAAAGGCTGCGACAGGAAGCGCTGGATCTTCCGGGCGCGAGCCACGGCCAGCTTGTCTTCCGGTGCCAGTTCGTCCATGCCCAGAATCGCGATGATGTCGCGCAGTTCCTTGTAGCGCTGCAGCGTGCCTTGCACGGAGCGGGCCACGTTGTAGTGCTCTTCGCCAACCACCAGCGGATCGAGCTGGCGCGAGGTCGAGTCGAGCGGGTCCACGGCGGGGTAGATACCGAGCGAGGCAATGTCACGCGACAGCACCACGGTCGAGTCCAGGTGGGCGAAGGTCGTGGCGGGCGACGGGTCGGTCAAGTCATCGGCCGGCACGTAAACGGCCTGGATCGAGGTGATCGAGCCGACCTTGGTCGACGTGATCCGCTCTTGCAGACGGCCCATTTCCTCGGCGAGCGTCGGCTGGTAGCCCACGGCGGAAGGCATGCGGCCCAGCAGAGCCGACACTTCGGTACCGGCCAGCGTGTAGCGGTAGATGTTGTCGACGAAGAAAAGCACGTCACGGCCTTCGTCGCGGAACGACTCGGCGATGGTCAGGCCGGTCAGCGCCACGCGCAGACGGTTGCCCGGGGGCTCGTTCATCTGGCCGTAGACCATGGCCACCTTCGAGTCCTCGAGCTTCTCGAGGTTCACGACGCCGGAGTCGGCCATCTCGTGATAGAAGTCGTTCCCTTCGCGAGTGCGCTCACCCACGCCGGCAAACACGGACAGACCCGAGTGCGCCTTGGCGATGTTGTTGATGAGCTCCATCATGTTCACGGTCTTGCCCACGCCGGCGCCGCCGAACAGGCCCACCTTGCCGCCCTTGGCGAACGGGCAAACCAGGTCGATCACCTTGATGCCGGTTTCGAGCAGGTCTTGCGAGGGCGAGAGTTCGTCGTATTCAGGTGCCTTGCGGTGGATGGAAGCCTGGAGTTCCTGGCCCACGGGGCCGCGCTCGTCGATGGGACGACCCAGCACGTCCATGATGCGACCCAGCGTCGCCTTGCCGACGGGCACCGTGATCGGTGCGCCGGTGTTGGTCACGATCAGGCCGCGACGCAGGCCGTCGGACGAGCCGAGCGCAATCGTGCGCACCACGCCGTCGCCGAGTTGCTGCTGCACCTCGAGGGTCAGCCCGCCGCTTTCGTACTTCAGGGCGTCGTAGATCTTGGGCATCTTGTCGCGCGGAAACTCCACGTCGACCACGGCGCCGATACATTGAACGATCTTGCCTTGAACTGCTTCTGCTTGAGCCATGTCTGCTCCGATAAAAATTTAAATCTGTTGAGGTCCGAAGGGCTCAGACGCCCGCGGCCGCCGCGGCGCCGGAAACGATCTCCGACAGCTCTTTGGTGATCCCTGCCTGGCGGGTCTTGTTGTAGACCAGCTTGAGTTCGTTGATCACGTTGCCCGCGTTGTCGGTGGCCGACTTCATGGCGACCATGCGTGCCGACTGCTCCGACGCCATGTTCTCGGCCACGGCCTGGTACACGAGCGATTCCACGTAGCGCACCAGCAGCTCATCGATCACGCTCTGCGCATCGGGCTCGTAGATGTAGTCCCACGAGTGCTGGCCCTTCTCGACCTTCAGCGAGTCGGCCTGCAGCGGCAGCAGTTGCTCGACCACCGACTCCTGGCGCATCGTATTGATGAACTTGGTGTAGCAGAGGTAGACCGCGCTGAGCTTGCCTTCGGCATACGCATCGAGCAGAACCTTGACGGGGCCGATCAGCTTGTCGAGGTGCGGCGTGTCGCCCAGTTGGGTGACATGCGACACCACGCGCGCGCCGACACGATTCAGGAAACCCAGGCCCTTGTTGCCGATTGCCACCGCCTCGATGGCGACACCGGCCGACTGCTCTTCGCGCATCTTGGTGGTCAAGGCGCGAAGCACGTTGGTGTTCATGCCGCCGCACAGGCCCTTGTCGGTCGTGACAAGGATGAAGCCCGATGCTTTCGCGTCGTGCGTCTTCATGAAGGCGTGCGTGTACTCCGGGTTCGCGTGGCCGAGATTGGCCGCGATGTTGCGGATCTTCTCGCTGTAGGGGCGGGCGGCACGCATGCGTTCCTGCGCCTTGCGCATCTTCGACGCGGCCACCATTTCCATGGCCTTGGTGATCTTCTTGGTGTTCTCCACCGATTTGATCTTGCCGCGGATTTCCTTACCAGCTGCCATTGGGGCTCCTTGCTTGGTCGATCAGGCGAACGACTTCTTGAACGCGGTGACGGCGGTCGTCAGTTCGGCTTCCGCATCCTTGTCGATCGCCTTGGCCTGCTCGATCTTGTCGAGCAGCGCACCATGGCTGGACTTGAGGAACTGATGCAGGCCGTGTTCGAACGGCAGCACCTTCTTCACGTCGAGGTCGTCCATGAAGCCCTTGTTCACTGCGAACAGCGAGGCACCCATCAGCGAGATGGGCAGCGGGCTGTATTGCGCCTGCTTCAGGAGCTCGGTCACGCGGGCGCCGCGGTCGAGCTGCTTGCGGGTCGCTTCGTCGAGGTCGGAAGCGAACTGCGCAAAGGCAGCGAGTTCACGGTACTGCGCCAGGTCGGTACGAATACCGCCGGACAGGCCCTTGATGACCTTGGTCTGCGCCGACGAACCCACGCGCGACACCGAGATACCGGCGTTGATGGCGGGACGGATACCAGCGTTGAACAGGTTGGTTTCCAGGAAGATCTGGCCGTCGGTGATCGAGATCACGTTCGTCGGAACGAAGGCGGACACGTCGCCGGCTTGCGTTTCGATGATCGGCAGTGCGGTCAGCGAACCGGTCTTGCCCTTGACTTCACCCTTGGTGAAGGCTTCGACGTAGTCGGCGTTCACGCGGGCTGCGCGCTCGAGCAGACGGCTGTGGAGATAGAACACGTCGCCGGGGTAGGCTTCGCGGCCTGGCGGGCGGCGCAGCAGCAGCGACACCTGGCGGTAAGCCACAGCTTGCTTGGACAGGTCGTCATAGACGATCAGCGCGTCCTGGCCGCGATCGCGGAAGTATTCGCCCATCGTGCAGCCCGAATAGGCCGACACGTATTGCATGGCGGCCGATTCCGAGGCGGAGGCGGCAACCACGATGGTGTATTCCATCGCGCCGGCTTGTTCCAGAGCGCGCACCACGTTCTTGATCGACGAAGCCTTCTGGCCGATCGCGACGTAGACGCAGGTCATGCTCTGACCCTTCTGGTTGATGATCGCGTCGATGGCCACGGCCGTCTTGCCGGTCTGGCGGTCGCCGATGATCAGCTCGCGCTGGCCACGGCCGATCGGCACCATCGAGTCGATGGACTTCAGGCCTGTCTGCATCGGCTGGTCGACCGACTTTCGGGCGATCACGCCCGGAGCAACCTTCTCGATCACATCGGTCATCTTGGCGTTGACCGGACCCTTGCCGTCGATCGGCTGGCCCAGTGCGTTCACGACGCGGCCGATGAGTTCGGGGCCGACCGGCACTTCCAGAATACGGCCCGTGCACTTGACGGTGTCGCCTTCGGAGATGTGCTCGTACTCACCCAAAATCACGGCGCCGACGGAATCGCGCTCGAGGTTCAGTGCGAGGCCGTACGACGGCGTGCCATCGGCGGAAGGCGGGAACTCGAGCATTTCGCCCTGCATCGCGTCCGACAGGCCGTGCACGCGCACGATACCGTCGGTCACCGACACCACGGTGCCTTCGTTGCGGATGTTCGCGCTGACGCCGAGACCTTCGATGCGGCTCTTGATCAGTTCGGAAATTTCTGCTGGATTGAGTTGCATGACTCTTTCCTTCTTTCGTTAAGGGGGCTGGCGGCCTCAGGCTGCCAGCGCAACTTTCATTTGTTCAAGACGCGCTTTGACGGAGGTGTCGAGCACTTCGTCGCCGACCACTACGCGGATGCCGCCGATCAGCGACGGATCCTGCTGGACCGTGACCTGTAGCTTGCGGCCGAAGCGCTTTTCTAGCGCGGCAGCCACGTTGCCCAATGCGGCTTCGTCGATGGGGAAGGCGCTGTACACCACCGCATCGGACGAACCGCTCTGCGCATTTGCCAGCGTCCGAAACTGCTTCGCGATTTCCGGCAGCGCGGTGAAGCGTCCGTTCTCGAGCAGTGCCGTCAGGAAGTTTTGCGCGGCGGGCGGCAGCGTTGAATCGAAGGCACCGGCGACAACGCTCAACACCTGGTCGGTCGTGACCTTGGGGTTGTCGGCGAACTGCTGGAGCTCGGCGTTGCCGGCGATGGCCGCAACCTTCTCGAGCCAGGCGCTGGCGCCGGACAGGTCCGACGAGGACGCCTTGAAGAGCGCCTCGGCGTAAGGACGTGCAATGGTGGCGAGTTCTGCCATGGCTTCGATCAGAGTTCGGTCTGCAGGCGGGACAGCAAATCGGCATGGACAGCCGGGTTCACTTCCTTCCGCAGGATCTGCTCGGCGCCCTTGACGGCCAGTGCAGCCACTTGCTCGCGAAGGACTTCACGCGCCTTCATGGCCTGCTGCTCGGCTTCGATGCGAGCGGCCGCAACGATCTTGTTGCCTTCTTCCGTGGCGCGGGCCTTGGCCTCTTCAACGATGGCCTGCGCACGACGTTCGGCATCTGCAAGACGCTGGGCGGACTCGTTGCGAGCCTGCCCCAGTTCGGCTTCCACGCGCTTGTTGGCGGCGCTCAGCTCGGACTTGGCCTTGTCGGCTGCGGCAAGGCCTTCGGCGATCTTCTGGGCACGATCGTCCAGCGCCTTGGCGATAGGCGGCCACACATACTTCATCGTGAACCCGACAAGAATCAGGAACACGATCATCTGGATGATCAGGGTACCGGTAATGCTCACTTTTCACCCTCTCTTTGGGAATGAATCCAACGCCATTCAGCGAAAGAACGACATGGGTTCGACGAGAAAGCCTGAACCGATTACTTCGGCAGGTTGGCGATTTGCGCGAGGAACGGGTTGGCGGTCGCGAACCACAGCGCGATACCGGTACCGATAATGAACGCAGCGTCGATCAGACCAGCCAGCAGGAACATCTTGGTTTGCAGTTCGCCCATCAGCTCAGGTTGGCGCGCGGCCGACTCGAGGTACTTGCTACCCATGATGCCGATACCGATACAAGCGCCAACAGCACCCAGACCGATGATCAGGCCGGCGGCCAGTGCGACAAAGCTAATAACTTCCATGATGACTCCTAGAGGACTTTGGTTGAAGAGAAAAGAAAAAACGAAATCGAAACCGGCAGATCAGTGATCAGTGGTGATCGTGCGCCTGACCCACATACACGAGCGTCAGCATCATGAACACGAAGGCCTGCAAGATGATGATCAGGATGTGGAAGATGGCCCAGGCAGTGCCCGCGATGATGTGGCCAAGGGCCAGCAGAATGCCGGTGGCCGACAGGGTCCAGGCGCCACCCATCAAGGCGATCAGCAGGAAGATCAGTTCGCCGGCGTACATGTTGCCGAACAATCGCATGCCGTGCGAAACAGTCTTGGCGATGAACTCGATCATCTGCATCGCGAAGTTGAACGGATACAGCGCCCAGTGATTGCCGAAGGGAGCCGTGAAGAGCTCATGGATCCAGCCGCCCAGGCCCTTGATCTTGATGTTGTAGTAAAGGCAGATGAGCAGCACCGAGACAGACAGGCCCATGGCCACCGAGAGGTCAGCCGTCGGAACCACGCGCAGGTAGGCGTGGTGCGGGTCGCCGCCGGTCAGGCCAAAGATCTTGGCCCAGAGGAATGGCAACAGATCGACCGGCAGCAGATCCATCCCATTGAGCATGACGATCCACACGAAGACCGTGAGCGCCAGCGGCGAGACGAATTTGCGGCTTTTCGCGTTGTGGACGATACCCTTGGCCTGCTGATCGACGACTTCGACCAGGATTTCGACCGCGGCCTGGAAGCGGCCCGGAACGCCGGAAGTGGCCTTGCGAGCTGCCAGCCAGAGAATCCAGCAACCCAGCACGCCGAGCGCAATCGAGAAGAAAAGCGAATCGAAGTTGAAAACGGAGAAGTCGGCGACACCTCCAGGCGAGGAGCTCTGAAGATGCGTCAAATGGTGAACAATGTATTCACCAGCGGTTTGACCATGTTCCGCAGCGTTTTCAGCAGCCATCCGTTACTCGTCTCAAAGTTTCTGGCGCCTGGGAGCGAGCATTACCGCCACCCACGCCGCCTTCATTGTCACCACCAGGCCGATCAGCATTGCTGGCCAGCTCAGCGCCACTACCAGTCTTGGTGCAGCAATCAGCATTGCCACCGTCAAGACCATCTTGACCATTTCCCACAAGAAGAATCCGAACACCGCAGTGCCCGGATTCAGGGAAGAAAACCTTCCGGTCAGACCCCGTGCGAATACCGCAGCGGGAACAACGACCGCCAGTGCGCCGTATCCGGCGGACCATCCCAGATTTTGCCTCCCAGTCAGCCCCCAGGCGACCAATGCCACCAGGAGTCCCGCCACGACCTGAATTGCGATCACGCGCCACGGCGAGATCGACGGCTTCCTGTCGCGCAGCCGTTGCGCCTCCTCGGCTGTCAGCGGCTTGAAGTCGTCTTCCGGGTCGGGGTTGTCCTCATGGACCCCCTTAGAGGCATCGCGGGCGATTGTTTTCATTTCGAATGAAGCCCGGATGACGACCCAGAATTTCTACAAAGCCATTGATTATAGGTAGAAAGCTACGGCTCCCAGCCATATGGCCGACCAGTGTGTGCAAATGATCCTTGCGCTCCGGTGCGGAATCAGATCCGGGTTGGAAAGCTTCGATGCGCCCCCACCATAATTCCTCATGCACCCGATCATCGACGCCCTCCCCGATTCAATCTGTTACCTCGACGGCAACTACACGCCGCTTCGAGATGCCAAGGTGAGTGTGCTGGATCGTGGCTTCATCTTCGGCGACGGTGTCTACGAAGTGGTGCCGGTCTACGGCGGACATCCGTTCTGCTTCGACGAGCACATGGCTCGCCTCGACCGGTCGCTGGCCGAACTCCAGATCAAGAATCCGCTGGCCGCATCGCAATGGCGTGACATCGCGATGCGGCTGATCGAAGCGGCGTCGCCGTCGGTCCGCGCCGGCATGCAGGGCGTCTACATCCAGGTGACGCGCGGCGTCGCGCCGCGCGAGCATGCGATGCCGCAAGGGCTCACTCCCACAGTCTTCGTCATGGCCAACCCGATGAAGCCCGTCCCCGATGCAGTCCGCGCCAAGGGTGTAGCGTGCGTGAGCGCACACGACTTCCGCTGGCAAAAGGCGCACATCAAGAGCACCAGCCTGCTCGGCGCCGTGCTGGCGCGGCAGATCAGCGTGGAGGCCGGCGCTGCGGAAACCATCATGTTCCGCGGCGAATCGCTGAGCGAGGCTTCGTCGAGCAACGTCTGGGTGGTGAAGGACGGCGCGATCAGCGGCCCACCCAAGGACGAGTTGGTGCTCGCCGGCATTCGCTATGGCCTGATCGAGCGGCTTTGCGCCGATGCCGGCATTGCGTTCACCTTGCGCCGTATCGGGCGCGACGAGGTCTTCGGTGCCGACGAGTTGCTGCTGTCCTCGGCCAGCAAGGAAATCCTGCCGGTCGTGAGGCTCGACGGCCAGACGATTGGCGCAGGCCGTCCAGGCCCCATCTACCAGGCCCTTTATGCCGCCTATCAACAGGCCAAGGCACGCAGCACGCAAGAAAACGGAGTCGCAGCATGAGCATCACTCAACCGCCCGGCGCGCCGTCCGACGCGCCCACCGACGCGCGCAAGGATTCGCTGATCGAGTATCCGTCGAAGTTTCCGATCAAGGTCATGGGCGCGAAGGTCGACGGCTTCGTGCATGCGGTCACGCAGATCGCCGAACAGTTCGACCCGATCTTCGACGCGAGCACCATCGAGCTGCGCAACAGCAAGGCCGGCAATTACCTCGGCGTGACGATCACCGTCACTGCGACCAGCCGCGAGCAGCTCGACGATCTCTACCGCGCGCTTTCCAGCCATCCCATGGTGAAGGTGGTGCTCTGAGCGCTTCCCGATGACCGCTGCGCTCGAAGTTACGCTGCTCGGCCGCGTCGGCTACGCCGCGACTTACGCCGCGATGCAACAGGCGACGCATGAGCGGACGGCAGAATCGGTCGATCAACTATGGATCTGCGAGCATGAGCCCGTCTATACGCAGGGCTTGGCCGGCAAGGCGGACCACGTATTGAATCCGGGGGATATTCCGGTCGTCCAGACCGACCGCGGCGGTCAGGTGACCTACCACGGCCCGGGCCAGGTCGTGGCCTATCCGCTGATCGACCTGCGGCGCGCCGGCTACTACGTCAAGGAATACGTCTATCGCATCGAGGAATCGGTGATCCGCACGCTGGACCATTTCGGCGTCACCGGCCATCGCGTGGGCGGCGCGCCGGGGATCTACGTGCGGCTCGACGATCCCTTTTCGCATGCGGCACTGACTGGCCCAGTGCATCCCGATGACCCGTTTCGCGGGCTCGGCAAGATCGCCGCGCTGGGTATCAAGGTCAGCCGCCATTGCACCTACCACGGCGTCGCGCTCAATGTGGCGATGGACCTCGAACCCTTCTCCCGCGTCAACCCTTGCGGGTACGCGGGGCTGAAAACCGTCGATCTTTCTACAATCGGCGTTCAAACAACCTGGGACGAAGCAGCGCAGGTGCTGGGCAACAAGCTCAACATCTATCTCGCACCTTGAGCCCCGCCAAAGAGAAGCCATGAGCACACTCAACGTTGTCCGCGACGCGCAGAGCCCCGAGGACTACAACCCTCTCGCCAAGCAGAAAGCCGCCGCCAAGCTGTCGCGCATTCCCGTCAAGGTCGTGCAGGGCGAAGTCCTGAAGAAGCCCGAATGGATTCGCGTCAAGGCCGGCTCGCCCACGACCCGCTTCTACGAAATCAAGCAGATCCTGCGCGAAAGCAACCTGCACACCGTCTGCGAAGAGGCCTCGTGCCCCAACATCGGCGAATGCTTCGGAAACGGCACCGCGACCTTCATGATCATGGGCGACAAGTGCACGCGGCGCTGCCCGTTCTGCGACGTCGGCCACGGCCGGCCCGATCCGCTCGACAAGGACGAGCCGATCAACCTCGCGAAGACGATTGCCAAGCTGCGCCTGAAGTACGTGGTGATCACCAGCGTCGACCGCGACGACCTGCGCGACGGTGGCAGCCAGCACTTCGTGGACTGCATCCGCAACATCCGCGAGTTGTCGCCGCAGACGCAGATCGAGATCCTGGTGCCCGACTTCCGCGGCCGCGACGATCGCGCGCTCGAAATCCTCAAGGCTGCCCCGCCGGACGTGATGAACCACAACCTCGAGACGGCGCCGCGCCTCTACAAGGAAGCGCGTCCGGGCAGCGACTACCAGTTCAGCCTCAACCTGCTGAAGAAGTTCAAGGCGTTGCATCCCAAGGTGCCAACGAAGAGCGGCATCATGGTCGGACTCGGCGAGACCGACGAAGAGATCCTGCAAGTCATGCGCGACATGCGCGCGCACGACATCGACATGCTGACGATCGGCCAGTACCTCTCGCCCAGCAACAGCCATCTTCCGGTGCGCCGCTACGTGCATCCCGACACCTTCAAGATGTTCGAGGAAGAGGCCTACAAGATGGGCTTCAGCCACGCGGCCGTGGGTGCGATGGTGCGCAGCAGCTACCACGCGGACCAGCAGGCGCATGAAGCGAAGCTCGCCCCCAGGTCGACTCACTCCGTGTAGCCTCCCACCTCCTACCGGGGGCAACAACCAGCGGCCCGGCGAAGCCGGTTCCGCGGTGTTTCGCGAAGGTGCCTGGCTGCGCCGGCCGGGCTGATCAATACCTCCCGAGCAAACAATGAGCGAATTCGAGACAGCCATCCAACGCGACTTCGGTGCCATCGCCGAGCTTGTTCATCTTCATGCGCAGCAGGCCCCCGGGCGGGCGGCTCTGGCGGATGCCACGCGCGAACTCAGCTATGGCGCGCTCGACACCCTCATGGACCGCATCGCGGCCAGCCTGCAGCGCGACGGCCTGCGTGCCGGCGATGCCATCGCGATCTGCGCGGCATCCAGCGTCAACTACGCAGCCGTGTTCCTGGGCGCGCTGCGTGCGGGCGTCGCGGTCGCGCCGCTGGCGCCCGGCTCCACGCCCGCGAGCCTCGCGCGGATGATCGAAGACGCCGACGCACGCATCCTGTTCGTCGACGAAGCAGCGGCGGAAGTCATAGGGCCCGCGGCGCCCGGCGCCATTCCGCGCATTGCGCTTGACGCCTCGAGCGCGGGCGGCGACTTCGACGACTGGCTCGTCCTCTCCGGCGCGCGGCCGGCAGCGGTCGAACTGCATCCTTCGTCGCCCTTCAACATCATCTATTCCTCCGGCACTACCGGCGAGCCCAAGGGCATCGTGCAGGGCCACGGCATGCGTTGGTCACACGTCAGGCGCGGCGCGAAGTACGAGTACGGGCCCGAGACGGTCACGCTGCTGTCCACGCCGCTCTACTCCAACACCACGCTGGTCGTGTTCTTCCCGACCATCGCATTCGGCGGCTGCGTCGTGCTGATGCCGAAGTTCGACGCAGCCGGGTACCTGAAGCTGGCGGAGCGCCATCGCGTGACACATACGATGCTGGTGCCGGTGCAATACCAGCGGCTGATGGCGCATCCCGATTTCGGCGCGCATGAACTTTCGAGCTTCCGCTTCAAGTTCAGCACCAGCGCGCCGTTCAACGCCGCGCTGAAGGCCGACGTGCTCGCGCGCTGGCCAGGCGGGCTGATCGAGTTCTACGGCATGACCGAGGGCGGCGGCACCTGCATCCTCGAAGCCCATCTGCATCCGGACAAGCTGCATACCGTCGGCCGCCCCGCCGAAGGCAGCGACATCCGGCTCATCGACGAGGCCGGTAACGAAGTCGCACCCGGCGAGGCCGGCGAAGTCGTGGGTCACTCGGCCGGAATGATGGTCGGCTACCACCGCCAGCCGGGCAAGACACGCGAGGCCGAATGGTTCGACCCGGCCGGCAAGCGATTCATCCGCACCGGCGATGTTGGACGTTTCGATGACGACGGCTTTCTCACGCTGTTCGATCGCAAAAAGGACATGATCATCAGCGGCGGCTTCAACATCTATCCGAGCGATCTCGAAGCGGTGCTGCGCGGCCATGGGTCGGTGGCGGATGTTGCGGTGGTCGGCGTGCCTTCGGTGCAATGGGGCGAGACCCCTGTGGCCTTCGTGGTGCGGCACGCCGGAGACGACACGCCGGCCGAGGCGCTCCTGCAGTGGACCAACGCTCAGTTGGGCAAGACACAGCGGCTCGCAGGGGTGCAATTCATCGACGAACTCCCGCGCAGTGCGATCGGCAAGGTGCTCAAGCGCGAACTGCGTGAACGCCACACCGGCTGACGGCGCGCCGGCCGATGCCGACCATGGCGGCGGCAACGGGCTGCTGTGGGTGTTGCTGGCCGCCGCCGTGGTCTTTGCCGTGGTCCGTCCGCGCACGCCGTTGGACTATGTGCGGCTCGTGGACTGGCAGACCGTCGGCGCACTGGCCGGCCTGCTGGCGATCACGCAAGGCGTCGAACGCAGCGGCATGCTGCAGGCCGCGGCGGCGCGGCTGCTGTCGCGCACGACCGAGTTGCGCAACCTCGTCCTGTTGCTCGCCGCGAGCGCCGCGTTGCTGTCGGCACTGGTGACCAACGACGTGAGCCTGTTCCTCCTCGTGCCGCTCACCCGGGTGCTGGCAACGCAAGCGCATCTTCCCTTGGTTCGGCTGGTGGTGATTGAAGCACTGGCCGTCAACGCCGGCTCCGCGCTGACGCCGATCGGCAATCCGCAGAACCTCTTCCTCTGGCATCGATCGGGCGAGAGCTTCGTCGGCTTCATGACCATGATGGCGCCGACTGTGGCGGTCATGCTGTTCTGGCTGTTCGCGGCGATCCGCTTCCTGGTGCCACGCGCGCCGATCACGCTGAAGCCATCGGGCGAAACCACGCCGATCGAACCGCGCCTGCTGGTCTTGTCGGGCGTGCTCTTCATCGGCTTCGTGATTGCGCTCGATCAACGCTGGCTGCTCGCCGGTCTGGCGGGTGTGTTCGGCGCCTTCCTCCTGCTGCGCCCGCGCGTGCTGCTGGGCGTGGACTGGGCCTTGCTCGCGATCATTGCGCTGATGTTCGTCGACCTGCGGCAATTGGCCGAGCTTCCGGCCATCGCCGCGCTTCTGGGTCGGTTGCCCATCGGCGAAGGCTGGCGCGCTTACCTGGCGGCGATCGTGACTTCGCAGTTCATCAGCAACGTGCCGGCCACCATTCTGCTCGACAACTTTGTGCATGACCTGCCCGCTCTCGCGGCGGGCGTGAGTGTGGGTGGCTTCGGATGCGTGCTGGGCTCGCTCGCCAACCTGATCGCGCTGCGCCTTGCGAAAGTGCCGAACGGTCTGCGCGAATTCCATCGCATCAGCATTCCGTTCCTGCTTGTCTGCGGCGCGTCGGCGCTGCTCTTGCGACTGGGGTGAGGTGGCGGGCGACGGGTCCGCTTAAGCTCGGTCCCATGTCTCCTACGCTGAACGCCCTCGCCGCCATCGCACTCTGGGCCACGCTCGCCTCGCTGGGCACCTCGCTCTCGCATCTGCCGCCCTTCCTGCTGACCGGGCTCGCGCTGATGATCGGCAGCGTCATGAGCTGGCCGCTCGTGCTGCGCAATCGCCGCGCATGGGCGGTGCCGGCGCGCACGCTGGCGCTGGGCGTCTACGGTCTGTTCGGTTTTCACTTCCTGCTGTTCATCGCACTGCGGCATGCGCCGCCGGTCGAAGCGAACCTAGTCAACTACCTTTGGCCGCTGTTCATGGTGGTGTTGGCGCCGGTGCTGCTGCCTGGCGTGTCGCTGCGTCCGCTGCACGTGGTGGCAGCGCTGCTGGGTTTTGCGGGCGCGGCCATCGCCATCCTCGGCGCGCGCAGTGGCGTCTCGGCGAACATTGGCGGGAGCTACTGGGGTTTTCTGCCCGCACTGGGCTCCGCGTTCATCTGGGCCAGCTACTCGCTTTGGACGCAGCGCGTGCCGGCGTTTCCGACCACTGCAATCGGCCTCTTCGGACTGGTGTCGGGCGCGCTCTCGCTGGCGTGCCATGCGCTTCTGGAGCCTTCCGTCGCGCTCTCATCGCGCGACTGGCTGCTCGTCACGCTGTGCGGACTCGGCCCGCTGGGCGCTGCGTTCTTCTTCTGGGACATGGCGCTCAAGCGCGGCGACGCGCGGCAGATCGGCATCCTGAGCTACATCACACCGCTGGCATCGACCGCGTTACTGCTGATCGTGACGCAACGCCCGCTCAGTTGGACCATCGCGCTCGCCGCCGTCCTCATCATCTCCGCCGCAGTGATGGGGACGCGGGCGCGAAGGTAGTCAGTCCGCGATCTTGAGCACCAGCTTGCCGAAGTTCTCGCCGGTGAAGAGCTTCGTCAACGCCTCGGGGAAAGTCTCGATGCCTTCGACGACATCTTCACGGCTCTTCATGCGGCCATCCTTGAGATAGCCCGACATCTCGGCCACCGCGAGGTGATAGCGGTCGGCGTAGTCGAACACGACCATGCCCTGCATGCGCGCCCGGTTCACCAGCAGGCTCAGGTAGTTCTTCGGCCCCTGCACGGGCGTCGTGTTGTTGTACTGGCTGATGGCGCCGCAGATGATGATGCGGGCACCGCGCGCGAGCTTGGCCAGCGCCGCGTCGAGAATCTCGCCGCCGACGTTGTCGAAGTAGATGTCCACGCCCTTCGGGCAATGCGTCTTCAGACCCTCGCGCACGGCGGCAGGGCCGGCCTTGTAGTCGATGCAGGCATCGAAACCCAGCTCTTTCACCACCCACTCGCACTTGGCCTGCCCGCCGGCGATGCCGATGGCACGACAGCCCTTGATCTTCGCAAGTTGCCCGACGGTCTGGCCGACCGCGCCGGCGGCGCCGGAGACCAGCACGGTCTCGCCGGGCTTGGGTTCGCCGATGTCCATCAGGCCGAAGTAGCCGGTCATGCCGGGCATGCCCAGGACGTTGAGCCATTGCGTGATCGTCCCGGCATTGAGGTCGATCTTCGTGAGCCCGTTGCGCTTGATCTCCTCTTGCGGGATCAGCGCGTACTCCTGCACGCCGAGCGTGCCATACACGATGTCGCCAACCGCGAACGCCGGGTTGCGCGATGCGGCCACGCGCCCCACGCCGCCCGCACGCATCACAGCGCCGATCTCGACCGGCGGGATATAGCTCTTGCCTTCGTTCATCCAACCGCGCATCGCGGGGTCGAGCGAGAGCGACAGCGCCTTGACGAGAACGCCGCCTTCGGCAGGTTCGCCCGCCGGCTCGGTGGTGAACTGCCAGTTGTCGCGCGTGGCCATGCCTTCGGGCCGCTTGGCGAGTCGAACCTGGCGATTGGTGGGTGTGCTGCTCATGCTCATATCTCCTTGAGGGCTTGCTGGGGCAAGCGCATCGTAGTGCCGACACCCGCCGGGGCTGGTAGCGAAGGCGACAATGGGCCAGGTTTCCTCGCCATTCATCCATGAACCCACCCCCCGCGCATCGCGCCATCCGCGCCGCCGACTGGGTCGCTGGCCTTTCCATCGCCGGACTGCTGCTGCCGGAGGCGGTCGCCTATTCGGGCATTGCGGGGATGCCGCCCCAGTCGGGCGTGATCGCGCTGTTTGCGGGCCTGTTCGTCTACGGTCTTCTGGGAAGCAGCCGCTTCGCGATCGTTTCGGCCACGTCTTCTTCGGCCGCGGTGCTGCTGGCGGCCACGACTTCCGCCGGCGCGCGCGGCACCGCATTGCAACTGGCCCTCAGCGCAGGGATCGTGCTGCTGGCGGGGTGCTTCTTCCTGATCGCGGCGGCGGCGCGGCTCGGCGCCGTCTCGAACCTGATCGCCAAGCCGGTGCTGCGCGGCTTCGCACTCGGGTTGGCGCTCACCATCGTGGTCAAGCAGTTGCCCAAGGTCGTGGATGTGCACCCGGTGCACAGCGATTTCTTTCGCCTTTCGTGGGAGCTGATCACCAGCTTCGCCCAATGGAACTACGCGGGATTGGCAATGGCCGCCATCGGCGTGGCCCTGCTCCATGGGCTGGGGCGCTGGCGCACGGTGCCCGCAGCGCTGCTCGTGATCGCCGCCGGCATCGCATTGGACGTCACCGGCTTTTGCCGCCAATGGCACATTGCCGCAGTCGGGCCGATCGAGCTCGGACTCTCGCCACCCAGCGCGCCGACGCTCACGCGCGAGGAGTGGCTGCGCATGGGCGAACTGGCCTTCGCGATGGCGCTGATCCTCTATGCGGAATCCTGTGGATCGATCCGCACCTTTGCGCTGCGGCACGGCGATACCGTCTCGCCCAATCGCGACCTGCTGGCGCTCGGTGCCGCCAACCTGGCGTCCGGGTTGTTCCAGGGGATGCCGGTCGGCGCCGGCTATTCGGCCACCTCCGCCAACGAAGCCGCCGGCGCACAGAGCCGCGCCGCCGGGCTGATCGCCGGGGCCGTAGTCCTGCTCGCTGCCATCACGCTGCTGCCATGGATTGCCCATACGCCAGAGCCCTTGCTCGCTGCGATCGTGATGCATGCCGTCGGCCACACGCTGAATCCTGGCAGCCTGCGCCCCTACTTCGCCTGGCGGCGCGACCGGGTCATCGCGTTGGTCGCGTTCGGCGCGGTGCTTCTGTTCGGCGTGCTGGACGGCCTGCTGGCAGCCATCGGCGTCAGCCTGCTCCTGCTGTTGCAGGGCCTGTCGAATTCACGCGTGAGTTGGCTCGGCCGACTGGGCCAGAGCCACGACTACGTGGACACTGCGCGCCACCCAGAAGCCCAGGTGCCCGCCGGCATGCTGATCGCACGGCCCGAGGTGCCGCTGTTCTTCGGCAATGCCGACACCGTGTTGGCCGCGGTCCGGACCCGCGTGGAAGCGACGCAGCCGATCAGCCACGTGGTGCTCAGTCTCGAAGAGTCGGCGGATCTCGACGGCACCAGCATCGAGGCGCTGTGCGATTTCGCTGCTTCCGTCCGCCAGCGCGGCGCGCGACTGCTGCTCGCGCGGGTCAAGGACACGGTCCGCGATCTGCTCGAACAGGTGCGCAATCCCGATCTGCCGCCCGCCGCGTACGCCGCCTGGAGCGTGGACGACGCCGTAGAGCAGGCGCGGGCCGCAGCTTCAGGTCAATAGCGCGGTGACAGCGAGTCCGGGTTCGGCGTTGCGCACGGTGAGCTTGCCGCCATGCGCTTCGGCCACCAGACGGCACAGGTACATGCCGAGGCCCACGCCGCCGGTCGCGCGCTGGCGTGCGCTGTCGGTCCGGTAGAAGGGTTCCGCGAGGCGTTCCAATTGCGCCACGTCGACGCCCGGGCCGAAATCTCGCACCTCCAGTTCCACACCCTGCCCAGCCCTGCGCAGTGTCACGCGAGGAGGCGCCGCACCCTCGGCCCCGTGGCGCAGCGCGTTGTCGAGCAGGTTGCGCGCAAGCAGGCGGACGCGCGCGCGGTCCAGCGAGAGCAAAGGCAGATCCGCCAGGATTTCCACGGCGACGTTCTCTCCCCCATCAAGCTCGTCGACCACCTCGCGCACGAGCGCCGCCAGATCGATCGGTTCGCGGTGCAGCGCGGCATGCGGGCTGGCGAGTCGCTCGCTCTCGAGCAGGTCGCTGATGAGGTCGCGCATCTCGGCCAGGTCGCGCAGGAGCGCAGCGCGCTCGGCCGCGCCCTCCGTTGTCGCCGGGAGCAGTTCCGCGTTGAGACGCGCCCGCGTGAGGGGTGAGCGCAACTCGTGGCTCAGCGCCAGCAGCAGCGCGCGCTTGGCGTCGAGCATCCCCTGGATGTCATGGGCCATGGTGTTGATGCGCAGCGCGAGGTCGCCCAGTTCGTCGCGCCGGCGCAGCGGGATCGGTTCCTCGAAGGCGCCGCGCCCGAAGCGCTCCGCGCCAGCACGGATGTCGTCCAGCGGCCGCAACAGCCGGCGGACGTACGCGTAGGCCAGCACGATCAGGGCCAGCAGCAGCCCGAGCGTGATCCAGCCGATGCCCTGCGGCTCACGCTCCCAGGGCAGCGTGCCGACGCCGAAGCTGATGCGGTGGCCATCGGCGGTCGTGCGGCTGAGCCAGTCCCCCCGCGGGCCGAAACCGTGCCGGTGACGGTCTGGATGTGAATCCCAGTTCACGACCGGTCCCTCGATACGGATCGAGATCGGCAGCCGCGTGACCAGCGCCTCGGCGCGGGCCACGTCCGGCGGCGTGCCAAGCTCGGCCACGATGCGATCCACGTAGTCGGCGACGAGCGGCCTGGCGGCGTCGCGCCAGCCGGTCGAGAAGGCCCGCTGCATGCCGCCGAGGAACACCGCGGCCATCGCCAGCGCAAGCAGCACGAACGCGATGATCAGTTGCACACGCAACGAATGCCGCCAGCGATGGCGCCAGCCGTGGCCAGCTCGCCGCGTCCTCATGACGCGCTCTTGCCGACAGCGAGCGTGTAGCCCGCGTTGCGCAGCGTCTTGATGCAGTCCAGCGGCTCGAGCTTCTTGCGCAGCCGGCTCACGACGATGTCGACCGCGCGCGTGTAGAGCTCGGCTTCGTGCCCACGAAGGCGATTCAGGATGTCGTCGCGGCTCCAGACCTTCCCCGGCTGGTCCGCCAGCAGGGCCAGCAGCTCGAACTCGGTGCCGGTGAGATCCACGCGTTCGCCGTGGCGCAGCACCTCGCGCCTGTCGAGGTCAATCGACAGACCCTCGAACTCCCGCCGCTGCGATGGCGCCGCAGGCGGCACCGCCCGCTGGCGGCGCAGGATGGTCTGCACGCGCGCCACCAGTTCACGAGGCTCGAAGGGCTTCGGCAGATAGTCGTCGGCCCCGAGTTCGAGGCCGACCACGCGGTCCATCACCTCGCCGCGCGCGGTCAGCATCACGATCGGGATGTCGCTTTGCTTGCGGATTTCGCGGCAGAGCGCAAAGCCGTCCATCTCGGGCAGCATCACGTCCAGGATGGCGGCGTCATAGGTCGTCGCGCGCAGCTTTGCCAGGCCTTCGCTCGGACGGGTCGCGCTGTCCAGCACGTAGTCGAAGCGCGCGAAGTAACTCGCGAGCGGCGCACCCAGGTGCTCGTCGTCGTCGATCAACAGGATGCGGGGCATTCGGGCATTGTGCATACGCGCAAAGAGAAGGCTCGTCACCAGACCCGAGGGCATGCGTCAGAGGACTTTCATCCCCTTCTCCAGCGGCGGGCGCGGTCCATGAAATCGCGGACCTTCTGTTGCTGCGCCGGATTCAGGTTGTCGAAGAAGTCGGCGGCCGCCGCGATCACTTCGGGGCTGCCGGCCTGCACGGCGGCGCTCTTGTCCTCGACCAGCTTCTTCGCGCGCTCCTGGTCGAGCTTTGCGCCGGCGAACAAGGCACGGAACTCGGCGCGCGGATCGCCGCCGCCGCGCAACGCTGCGCGCTGGGCCTGGATCTTTTCGGTCAGCACCTGGAGCTTCTGCTTCTGCGTGGCGTCGAGCTCGAGCTTGCTGCTCACGCGCTCGACGATGCGCGCACGGAACTCGGCCCGGTCTTGCTCGGAGTCGCCGCTCCAGCCGTGGCGGTGTCCGCAACCGGCCAGGCTGCCCGCAACCAGCGCAGCACCGGCGATACCGAAGAGAGAACGTTTGAACCAGCGTTTCATGAGAGTCTTCCTTTGCATGTGATCGGATCGATCAGGGAGACTCGATGGTGCTTTTGCGCAGCCGCGAAGTCCTTTCGCGACGGTTTCGGCGTGTTTCGTTTTATTGCGGCGCGAGGGCGACCGGCGCTAGCGCGGCGGAGGGTTCCTCGGCCTCGATCACGCCCTGCGCCCAGGATTCGAGCTTTCGGGTGTCGGCACGCAGCACTTCCTGCTTCACGGCCAGGATCTGCGAGGGATGCATCGAGAAGCTGCGCAAGCCCAAGCCGAGCAGCAATCGGGTGAACATGACGTCACCCGCCATTTCTCCGCACACGCTCACGCTCTTGCCCTGGCGCCGGCACTCGGCAATGGTGTCGGCCACCAGCCGAAGCACAGCGGGATGCGCAGGATCGTAGAGATGCGCGACCGATTCGTCGGCGCGGTCGATGGCGAGCGTGTACTGGATCAGGTCGTTGGTGCCGATCGACAGGAAATCGAAGTACTTCAGGAAGGTCTTGAGCGTGAGCGCGGCGGCCGGGATTTCGATCATCGCGCCGAGCTTCACGTTGCCGTGAACGACGCCGCGGTTGTCCAGTTCGGCCCGCGCGAAATCGATGAGTGACAGGGTCTGCCGAATCTCGCTCACGTGCGCCAGCATCGGAATCAGCAGATGGATCTCGCCGTGCGCTGCGGCGCGCAGGATGGCACGTAGCTGTGTAAGAAACATCGCCGGATCTGCCAGGCTCCAGCGAATTGCGCGCAGACCGAGGGCAGGATTCAGGTGCGAGTCTTCGCGGACCGACTTACCGTCGAGCTGCTTGTCCGCGCCGACATCAACGGTCCGAATGGTGACAGGCATGCCCTGCATGCCCTCGACCGCGCGCCTGTATGCCTGGTACTGCTCTTCCTCGTCGGGCAGGCGCGTCATGCGCTGCGCTTCGCGGCCCATGAAGAGGAATTCGCTACGGAACAGACCCACGCCGACCGCGCCGGCTCGGACCGCGCCCACCGTGTCTTCGGGCATCTCGATATTGGCCAGCAATTCGACGCGCTGACCATCAAGCGTCACGGCCGGCTTGTGCCGCAGCCGGGAAAGCCGCCCGCGTTCGAGGTCGCCCTGTCGCTGCTTGAAGCCGTATTCGGCCAGGATGATCGGCGAGGGATCGACGATCACGACGCCAGCATCGCCATCGATGACGACCCAGTCGTCCTGCCGCACCAATTGGCTCGCGCTGCGGGCGCCGACCACGGCCGGGATGTCCATGCTGCGCGCGACGATCGCCGTGTGCGAGGTGCGTCCGCCGACGTCGGTCACGAAGCCCGCGAACACGCTCTTCTTGAACTGCAGCATGTCGGCCGGCGAGAGATCGTGCGCGATCAGCACCAGCGGCACGTCGATGCCGTCGCCGGCAGTGGGGTCGGAATGCTCGTCGTCGTCGTTTTCGGAGGCGCGCTTGCGGCGCGGCGGGTTCGGCGCGAGAACTGCTGCCGTGCCCTTCATCCGGTGCAGCAGGCGCTCGACGACCTGCTCCAGGTCCGCCTTGCGCTCGCGGAGGTACTCGTCCTCCATCTCGTCGAACTGGCGCGCAACCACTTCGAGCTGCGTTGTGAGCGCCCACTCGGCGTTGTAGAGGCGCTCCACGATCCAGTGCTTGACGCCGCCGGTGAGCACCTCGTCCTGCAGCAGCATCTGGTGCACGTCGAGGAGCGCGGAGAGTTCGTGCGGGGCGTCGTTGGGACCCATCAGCGCCACGCTGGCCTGCAATTTCTGCAGTTCCTCGGCCACCGCGTTCCGGGCGACCCGGACTCGGTCGATCTCGGTTTCGACTTCCTCGGGTTTGATGAAATAGTGCGCGACGTCGATGCGGCTCGACACGACGAGCACGGCGCGGCCGATGGCAATGCCACGGGCAACCGGGAGACCGTGGATCGAGAATGTCACGCCTTACCCCACGAAGTGCGCCATCTATTCACCTTCCCCGAACTTGTCGTTCATGAGTGCAACGATGGCATCCAGCGCCTCTTGCTCGCGGTCGCCGATCGTCTCGACTTCCACAGTCACGCCGATGCCGGCGGCCAGCATCATCACGCCCATGATGCTCTTCGCATTCACCCGACGATCGCCGCGCGCAAGCCAGACTTCGCAGGGATAGCTCCCCGCAAGCTTGGTGAGTTTCGCCGAGGCCCGCGCATGCAGGCCCAGCTTATTGCTGATGGTCACGGATGTCTTGGTCACTGTGCTTTCTTCTTGCCTGATTCTGGGGAGCGGTCACGGCCACTTGCATCACGCCCGCGGTTCCTCCGGTGAGCGCACGCTGCACAAGCGTATCAAGCGGTTCGTTCCGATAGCTGACGGCGCGCAGCAACATGGGTAGGTTAACGCCAGCCACCAGGCGGGAGCGGACGCCGTCGACCAGCTTCTGGGCCACATTGCAGGGCGTTGCTCCGAAAACGTCGGCCAGCACGAGCACCTGCGAGCGCGGTGTGCGATGAAGCTGCGCCAAGGTGATGCGCGCTGCGGCGAGAGTTTCGTCGGGGGAGACGTTAGGCAAGACGTCGAGCGCAACGATGAACTGCTCGCAATCAGGAAACACATGCAATGCGCACTGCCGCAGTGCCTGCGCAAGCGGCGAATGAGCAATGATGAAGATGCTGTTCATGTGAGTCGGCAGACAGTCTGCCAATTATGCGGGGGCATCCGTGAGGGTGTAGAAATAAGACAACACAACACGCAGCATCTCATCAACGTCCAGGGCCTGTTTCGTGCCTTTGTCCACTCACGGGATGCGAATACCCTCGAAAAACGTCGCCAGCGCGTCGGACGATGACGGCGAACCCTGTACGGTAGCCTGATAAATCGCCATTCCGTCCGGTCGCTGTTGCGCGAACCAGAGGACGTGGGCCGCGTCGTCGCGGCTTTCGGCCGGTGGGCCCTGGGTATCGAGCCGTGCCGGGGCGGGCGAGGCAGCGGCACGAGGCACGGTGGCAGGGGCCTCGGCGACCTGGGTGCTCGCGAGCTGGGAGCGTGTCGCGGCTCGCCATGCGCGAATCCAGCTCTCGGCCTGCTCGGCACTGCCGGCCGTGGCGTGAGCGACGGCAAACGTGGCGCCCCCGGCCTTGCAACCGGCCATGTCGACTGGAACCGCCTCGGTTCCGAGGGGGATCTGCCGAGTGGCGTGGTCAGGCTTGCATGGCAGCAGAACGACAACGCCGGCGTCCCCCACCGGGGCATCTCGCCAGTTGAAGGTCGGACTGCACGCCGCAAGGGCGATCGCGGCCACGGCGTATGCCGTGCGACTGGGACGAAGGCAGGACGGAGTCGACATGGAAAGGCCATTATCGAACGCCCCTTCGGCGAGCCTGGGAGCCCGGCACGATCCGGCGATGGGAACTAAAATCCGCGAACTCCACCCTCTTCTTCCATGAAAAAGCTCATCTACGCCGCAGCAACTGCGCTAGCCCTGGTCGTCGGCGTGGGCGTGTACCTGAACACTGGCGTTTCCGCAGCGCCGGCATCGACCTTCGTGCTTCTCGACGGTACGAAGAAAAGCACCGAGGACCTCAAGGGCAAGGTCACCCTGGTCAATTTCTGGGCAACGAGTTGCGTCACCTGCGTGGGTGAAATGCCCAAGGTCATCGCGACTTACGACAAATACAAGAATCAGGGCTACGACACCCTCGCCGTGGCAATGAGCTACGACCCACCGGCCTACGTCGTCAATTACGCCGAAACGCGCAAACTGCCGTTCAAGGTGGCGATCGACAACACAGGCGCCGTGGCCAAGGCTTGGGGCGACGTCCAGCTGACGCCGACCACCTACGTGGTCAACAAGCGCGGCGAGATCGTGAAGCGCTATGTCGGCGAACCCGACTTCGCCGAATTGCACAAGTTGATCGAGAAACTGCTCGCCGAGGCATAAAGCCCCCGACGAGTATTCGGTGCTCGCGGCCAGGTGCGAGCTATTTGTTCCTGAAGGAATCGTGGCACGCCTTGCACGTTTCACCGAGCGAGCCCATCGCGGTTTTCAGCGCGTCGAGGTTGCCGGTTTTCGTCGCAACAAGGAGCTTGTCGGTTTCGGCCATCAGCCGATCGCTCAACTCCTTGAACTTGGCCTGCTCCTTCCAGATCTCCGGCTTGGCCTTGCCGCCCTCCGTGCCCGGCCCAAAGCCGGCCCAGGGTAGCCTTGATATCTGGGCGACCACCTCGGCATTGGCGACCGCAACCGTCGCATCGAAAGGAACCCGGCCGTTGGCCATGGCACCCAGGCGCCCCACATGCTGCCCCTGGATGAACATCGCACTCTGGCGGTATTTGATGGCATCCTCAGTCTTGGCGAACTGAGCGCTGGCCGACACGGAAAAGGCTCCGCAAACGGCAGCCAGGATGAGGGTGACGAGAGATTTCATGGTGAATCCTTTTTGCTCGTGCATCGCTGAGTACGGTGCCGTAGTCCAGTTTAGAGATTTGGCGCAGCCAATGGGTAGAGACAACCCGCAAGGCCACTCGCCACCGAAGTTTGCTAATCTGCGGATCCCGCATCCTGCGTCACAGCCACCGATGACCGCATCTTTCGAGCCCACGACGCGCCGCGCGAGGCTGGATGAGCCTGGCGCGATTCGAACGCGTGTCTGGGATCTGCCGACCCGGCTGTTCCACTGGGCGTTGGCGCTGACTGTGATCAGCCTCATTGCAACCGGACTTGGCGGGATCATGGAATGGCATTTCCGTCTCGGTTACACCGCGCTGTCGCTTCTGCTTTTTCGTCTGGTCTGGGGATTCGTCGGCGGTCGTTGGTCGCGCTTCTCGGCTTTCATTTATGCGCCGCGCTCGGTCGTTTCGTATCTGCGAGGTCGTGCGCACCCCGACCATCTCATCGGCCACTCTCCATTGGGCGCGCTATCGGTGTTCGCGGTCCTTGGCCTGTTGCTGGTGCAAGTAGCGACCGGCTTGGTGGCCGACGACGAGATCTCGGCATCGGGGCCGCTGACGCGCTTTGTGCCCGGTTCCGTGGTGAGCGCCGCAACGAAGTGGCATGCCGAGCCAGGCATGTGGCTGGTCATCACGCTGGTGAGCCTGCACGTCCTTGCGGTTCTTTTCTATGTATTTGTCAAAGGCCGGCGGCTGATCCGGCCCATGATTTCCGGCGACAAGCCGCTCGCCGACGGCAACGGCGCGCCGAGCCGTGACGATTTCGCGTCAAGACTTCTTGCGCTTGCCGTGTTCGCGGTCTGCATAGGCTTTGCCGTCTGGATAGCATCATTGCGCGTATGAGCAACTCAATGTCACGTCCCCTGCCATTGGCAGACACGCCCGAAATCGTGCTGCTGACGCCCGACGAACCGCACGAACTCGAAGCCACACGGGCGATTTTTCAGGACTATGCTGCTTCCCTGGGCATCGACCTCGGATTTCAGAATTTCGACGCTGAACTTGTCAACTTGCCGGGTGATTACGCGGAACCGCGTGGCGCCTTGCTTCTGGCACTGGTCAACACGATCGATACGGCGGTTCCCGTGAATGCGCAACCTCTGCAAAGAGCCAATGGCGATCTCGCGCATGTTGCCGGTTGTTGCGCGCTGCGTCCCTTGGATTCGGCGGACTATCCTAATGCCGCCGAAATGAAGCGCCTGTATGTACGTCCGGAATTTCGGGGGGTGGGGCTCGGGCGACAACTGGCGGAAGCCATTCTCGACGCCGCGCGCGGAGCGGGCTACGCGTGCGTACTGCTCGATACGCTCGACGACATGGAGTCTGCGAGGGCACTCTACGAAGACCTCGGCTTCGTCGAAGTGCCTCCTTACTATCACAACCCGGTTGCCGGGTCGCACTACCTCAAGGCTGATTTGTAGCTCGCCCCGTCCTCACGCGGCCCGGAGCGCTACGAACGCGGGGAGCGATCAGCCGCGGGCTTGTGCCAACAGCGTGTCGGCATCGCTGACTTCGAACTTTCCGGGGCCTTCGACGTTTAGCGAAACAACTTTGCCGTCCCTGACGAGCATGGAATAGCGATTGCTACGGATACCCATCCCTCGCGCGGTCAGATCCAACGTCAGGCCGGTCGCATTGGCAAAGGCAGCACTGCCGTCCGCCAACATGCGGACCTTGCTGCCCGTCTTCTGGTCGCGAGCCCAAGCGCCCATGACGAAGGCATCGTTGACGCTCACGCACCAGATTTCATCGACTCCCGCAGCCTTGAAGTCCTCGAAATGCTGCACATACCCAGGTACGTGCTTGGCAGAGCAGGTGGGTGTGAAAGCGCCAGGCAACGCGAACAGCGCGATGGTCTTCCCGGCAGTGGCCTTCGCGACATCGACAGGGTTGGGACCGATGCTGCAGCCCTCCCCTTCGACCTCGGAATATTCCTGGAGGGTTGCAGTGGGAAGCGTGTCGCCGACTTTGATCATTTGAAGGACTCCTGAAAAAGAAAAACGGCCCACATTGTGGGCCGCTTTTGCTCGGGCTGCTTCGCCTGCGATCAGACCAAAACGGCCTTTTCGATCAGACGGGTCACGACCCAGTTCTTCGTCTTCGAAATCGGCCGGCTTTCGGTGATCTCGATGGTGTCGCCCAGCTTGTACTCGCCCTTTTCGTCATGGGCGTGGTACTTGCTGGTCTTGGCCACGATCTTGCCGTAGAGTTCGTGCTTCACACGACGCTCGACCAGCACAGTCACGGTCTTCTCACGCTTGTCGCTGACCACCTTGCCGATCAAGGTGCGCTTGAGGGATTTTTTAGCTTCCGTCATGTTCACTCCTTACTTGGCGGCTTGGGCTTCTTGCTGCTTCTGAGCAAGAATGGTCTTGGCGCGCGCGATGTCGCGGCGCGTCACGCGCAGCGTCGAGGTATTCGACAACTGTTGCGTGGCTTTCTGCATGCGCAGGCCGAAATGAGCCTTCTGCAGATCCTTGATTTCGGCTTGCAGGCCCGCAACGTCCTTGTTGCGCAGCTCGGCGGCCTTCGAAGTCTTGGCCGTAGCCGCAACTTCCTTCTTCTTACGTGTTGCCATGGTGTTCTCCTCGATCAGGCGCCGAGCTGGCGAGCGACGAAGGTCGTACGCAGCGGCAGCTTGGCAGCGGCCAGACGGAAGGCCTCGCGAGCCAGTTCTTCGGGGACGCCGACGATCTCATAGATCACCTTGCCGGGCTGGATTTCGGCGACGTAGTACTCTGGGTTGCCCTTGCCGTTACCCATCCGCACTTCTGCGGGCTTGTGGGAGATCGGCTTGTCGGGGAACACACGAATCCAGATGCGGCCACCGCGCTTGACGTGACGCGAGATCGCGCGACGTGCGGCTTCGATCTGACGGGCCGTAAGACGGCCTCGGTCGATCGACTTCAGGCCGAAATCACCGAACGACACCGCGTTGCCGCGAGTCGCGATGCCGGTGTTGCGGCCCTTTTGTTCCTTGCGGAACTTTCTGCGTGCAGGTTGCAGCATGTTTATTACTCCGTAGTTCTAAGACCGATCACTCGGTCTTGGCACCGTCAGCTGCTGCAGCTGGCGCGGCTTTGCGGACGCGCTTAACGGCGGGTTTCGAGTCTGCACCTGGAGCCGCCGGAGCGGCGCCAGTGGCTTCTGCGGGCTTGTCGCTGCCATCGGCCGGGGCGACGTTGCCGCCGATCGGGCCACGGGCACCGGCGCGCGGACCGCGACGGTCAGAGCCGGGACGATCGCCACCAGGACGGCCATCACGACGCGGGCCGCGAGGGCGACGCTCTTCGTCGGGGCGCGGCGTTTCGACGGCCGGCAGGTCGTTACGACCCAGCGTGTCGCCCTTGTAGACCCAGACCTTGACGCCAATGACGCCGTAGGTGGTCTTGGCTTCCGAGGTGCCGTAGTCGATGTCGGCGCGCAGGGTGTGAAGCGGCACGCGACCTTCGCGGTACCACTCGGTACGTGCGATTTCGATGCCATTCAGGCGACCGGCCGACATGATCTTGATGCCCTGGGCACCCAGACGCATGGCGTTCTGCATCGCGCGCTTCATGGCGCGGCGGAACATGATCCGCTTCTCGAGCTGCTGAGTGATGCTGTCGGCGATCAGTTGCGCATCGATCTCGGGCTTGCGCACTTCTTCGATGTTGACAGCAACCGGCACGCCGAGTTGCTTGCCCAGCTCGCGCTTGAGGTTCTCGATGTCCTCGCCCTTCTTGCCGATCACGACGCCCGGACGTGCCGAGTAGATCGTGATGCGTGCGTTCTTGGCGGGGCGCTCGATCAGCACGCGCGAAACGGACGCGTTCTTGAGCTTCTTCTTCAGGTACTCGCGCACCTTGATGTCTTCGGCCAGCATGCCGGCGAAGTCGCGGTTGCTTGCGTACCAGCGGCTGGACCAGTTACGGCTGACCGCAAGGCGGAAGCCGGTTGGGTGGATTTTCTGTCCCATATTTCTTCCAGGCCTATTAGTTGCCAACCGTCACGTACACATGGCACGTGGGCTTGCTGATGCGATTGCCGCGACCCTTGGCGCGCGCGGTGAAGCGCTTGAGCGTGGCGCCTTGCTCGACGTAGATGGTCTTGACCTTCAGTTCGTCGATATCGGCACCGTCGTTGTGCTCGGCGTTGGCGATGGCCGACTCGAGCACCTTCTTCACGATCACAGCGGCCTTCTTCTGCGTGAATTGCAGAATGTTGAGCGCTTGATCGACCTTCTTGCCGCGGATCAGGTCGGCGACCAGACGGCCCTTGTCGACCGAAAGGCGGACGCCGCGGAGGACTGCACGTGTTTCAGACATGGTCGTTCCTTACTTCTTCTGGACTTTTTTGTCCGCGGGGTGCCCCTTGAACGTGCGCGTGAGCGCAAATTCACCGAGCTTGTGGCCGACCATCTGGTCGGTGATGTACACAGGCACATGCTGCTTGCCGTTGTGCACGGCAATGGTCAGACCGATGAACTCGGGCAGAACCATCGAGCGACGCGACCAGGTCTTGATCGGCTTCTTGTCCTTGGTCGTCACGGCCTTGTCGGCCTTGGCCACGAGGTGGTGGTCGACGAACGGACCTTTTTTGAGAGAGCGAGTCATTTGCTAACCCTTACTTCTTGCGACGCGACACGATGAAGACTTGCGTGCGCTTGTTGTTACGGGTGCGATAACCCTTGGTCAGGTTGCCCCATGGGTCGACAGGATGGCGGCCTTCGCCGGTCTTGCCTTCGCCACCACCGTGTGGGTGGTCGACCGGGTTCATCACCACGCCGCGAACGGTCGGGCGGATACCCATCCAGCGCTTCACGCCGGCCTTGCCGAGCTGGCGCAGGCTGTGTTCTTCGTTGGCGACTTCACCGATGGTCGCGCGGCACTCGACGTGCACGCGGCGGACTTCGCCCGAACGCATACGGACCTGGGCATAGACGCCTTCACGGGCCAGCAGCGTGGCCGAGGTACCGGCCGAACGGGCGATCTGCGCGCCCTTGCCAGGCTGCAGTTCGATGCAGTGGATCGTCGAACCCACAGGGATGTTGCGAATCGGCAGCGTGTTGCCGGCACGGATCGGAGCTTCCGAACCGCTCAACAGCGTTGCACCAGCTTCCAGACCGCGCGGGGCGATGATGTAGCGGCGCTCGCCATCGGCGTAGCACACGAGCGCGATGTGGGCGGTACGGTTGGGGTCGTACTCGATACGTTCGACCTTGGCCGGGATGCCGTCCTTGTTGCGCACGAAGTCCACGACGCGATAGTGGTGCTTGTGGCCACCACCCTTGTGGCGGGTCGTGATGTGACCGTTGTTGTTGCGGCCAGCCTTCTGGAATTGCGGCTCCAGCAAGGCCGCGTGCGGCGCGCCCTTGTACAGGTGGTCTCGCGAGATCTTCACCGCGCCGCGTTGGCCCGGCGAAGTGGGTTTCATCTTGATGACGGCCATGATTAAGCGCCTTCCCCGACGAGGTTGAGCTCTTGACCAGCCTTGAGCGTCACATAGGCCTTGCGAACGTTGTCGCGGCGACCGATGGACTTGCCGAAGCGCTTGGTCTTGCCCTTGGTGTTGAGCACCGACACGCCCTGGACTTCGACCTTGAACATCAGTTCAACAGCGGCCTTGATCTCGGGCTTGGTGGCATCCTGCAGCACCTTGAAGGTGACGGCATTCGACTTCTCGCCGACCATCGTCGCTTTTTCAGACACGATCGGGGCGATCAGCACATTCATCAGGCGACCTTCATCGAACTGACGTTGTGCGGGAGTAGGGTTCATGCGGCTCATGCGAACATCTCCTTGAGCTTATCGACGGCACCCTTGGTGACCAGCACCTTCTTGTAGTGAACCAGCGACACCGGATCGGCGTAACGCGGCTCGACCACGAGCACGTTGACCAGGTTGCGCGAGGCCAGGTACAGGTTCTCGTCGACTTCCTCGGCGATCACGAGCACGGACTCGAGATTCATTGCCTTGAACTTGGCGGCCAGCGCCTTGGTCTTGGGAGAGTCGACCTTGATCGAATCGACCACGGCCAGACGACCTTCACGAGCGAGCTGCGAGAAGATGGAGGCCATGCCGGCGCGATACATCTTCTTGTTGATCTTCTGCGAGAAGTTTTCGTCAGGCATGTTCGGGAAAATGCGGCCACCCCCACGCCACAGCGGCGAGGAAGTCATACCGGCACGGGCGCGGCCCGTTCCCTTTTGCTTGAAAGGCTTCTTGGTCGAGTGCTTGACCTGCTCGCGGTCCTTCTGGGCGCGCGTGCCTTGGCGGGCGTTGGCCTGGAATGCGACGACGATCTGGTGAACCAGGTCTTCGTTGTAGTCGCGGCCAAACACGGTCTCGGGGGCGTCGTACTTCGACGCGGCCTGGCCTTGTTCGTTCAGGAGTTCGAGTTCCATTACTTCGCTCCTTCAGCGGCTTGCGGCCTAGCCTTGACAGCCGGACGCACGGTGACGAAGCCACCCTTCGAACCCGGAATTGCACCCTTGATCAGGAGCAATTGACGGGCTTCATCGATCCGGATCACATCGAGGTTCTGGGTCGTCACGGTGACATCGCCGAGGTGGCCCGTCATACGCTTGCCGGGGAACACGCGTCCGGGATCCTGCGCCATGCCGATGGAACCCGGCACGTTGTGCGAACGGCTGTTGCCGTGCGACGCGCGCTGCGAGCTCATGTTGTGACGCTTGATCGTGCCAGCGTAGCCCTTACCAATGGAAGTGCCCTGCACGTCCACCTTCTGGCCGACCGCAAACACACTGGCGGCCGCAATGACGCCACCAGTCTTGTGCTGACCGGCCGTGTCGGCGGTCACGCGGAATTCCTGGATGATTTCGCCAGCTTCGACACCCGCCTTGGCGAGGTGACCGGCTTCAGGCTTGGTAACACGCGATGCCTTGCGCGAACCGAACGTCACTTGAAGTGCGACGTAGCCATCATTCTCTTGGGTTTTGATCTGGGTCACACGGTTGTTGGACACATCAATCACCGTGACAGGAACAGCATCCCCGTCATCGGTGAAGAGACGCATCATCCCCACCTTGCGGCCCAGCAACCCGAGGGAGTTGCTCAGACTCATTGGTTTTCTCCAAAACTTCCGCCGCTGCCACTTCAATTGGCGACAGCGTTTGGTATACGAAAGAAGGTTAATAAAGCTCCGCGCAAAATGAACCCTGGGGCGCAATTTTGGCAGAGCCGAAGATTATAGCGCGCAATGCGCAAATGCTGCAACGGGGATGGTGGCCCCGGCTGGGGGCCTACTTCACCTGCATCGATCGGACCCTATCCCCGCCGGGGCTTTGCTTGAGCTCACCGGCACCCGGCAGCGCTGAAGGGGACTGGCCCACTTGGACGGGAATCGAAGTTGCGCTGGTCGCGCCGTACTGAGTCGTGAACACGTGCAGATAACCGATACCCGCTGCGGACGGGGTGACTTTGATCGTCAATGAGGTGACTTCGCCTGCTGGCAGCGTCCGAGTCGCAGCGACATCGCCGAGCGCCAGACCACCCTCAGTCGTCAACCGAAGCGCCGCTCCGCCATGTTCCGTCACTCCGTCGAAGGTCAACACTAAGGGAATGGCGACGCCAATCGCGGGCGTTCCGTCGATGCGATATCGCACGACCACTCCTGAACCGTTTGCTTTCATTGGAGCTGTCTTCATGGATGTGCTCGCCGGCGCACCCTTGACCATTCCAGGCGCCTTCGCGCCATCAGCTGCCGCGCTTGAAGGAGCGAGCAGCGCCAACACCAACACCAACGCCAGCGTGACGGCAGCGCATGCGCCTGGGCCCATTTTCAAAGGTGCAGCGTTCATTGGATGGTGACGTTGAAACATGTGGAGGCCGATGAGTTGTTGAAGTCATTGATCACCAGAATGCTCTCCCCGGCCGGCAAACTTACGGCGGCCGTCTCGCTCTGACCCAGCCCGTCGGCCTCGGCAATCTGGCCACCGTTGTAAACCGCGAAGTCAGGATCGACGGCCGTCGACGTGCCAGCGACCGTGACGGTGTAGTTGCCCGCCGATGGCACGGTAAACCGAAGATAGACGTAGCTCCCCAGCTTGTTGCCGGAACCCGCCTGATTAGAGACGCAAGCCGAATTGACTGCACCTGGCGTGGCCCGTTGGTACATCGGTAGCGCGACGGCAACGCCGCCATTGTTGGTTTCCGACCCACCGAATGGGTCGGATGCGGCACTGATGCTCTGCCCTGCCAGCAACGTGGCCAAGTTCGAAGCACTTCCCGGTGCCGCCGAAGAAAAGGCGACTGCGAACGGGTGAACGGAAGTCACAGGCAGGCCGTTCTTGAAGGGGCCAGTCATCGTGTCGTGGATCGCCTTGAAGCCGACCTGCCCGTTCAGATTCCAAATGATCGACTGTATGGACGCCTCGCGGAACCAGCCAGGGTTTGAATCAACGCCGGTGCGGAGATCAACGTTGGAGCCCTGCGCTTGGCCAGGGCCGACCGAATCGGTGTAGTTGCTGCGCCCGAGCGCAATGCCGGACCACGCATTGCCCCATCCTTCGGAAAACGCGACCCGGCGATCAAGGCTGTCCGTGATGGCGTGGCTCCCGCCCGGCGAATCGTCTCGACTGAATGCCGACTGATAGTAGTGACCCCATTCATGGGCAATCACCGACGAATCGTACTCGTCGGTGTCGACGTTCTCCTTGCCCAGAACATAGATGGCACGGCCTGCACTTCCGTTGCTGAAGAAGGTCGTTCCAATCTGGCCGAGGGCTGGATTGCCTGTGGCCGGAACGTTGTTGGCGTTCCAGAACACACGCAACGCGGGAAAGGCCGTGTTTGGCGCGACCGACAGGACTTTCGCCTGGGCCGCGTAAATCGTATCCAGAGCGGCGAAAGGTGCCGCTACACGCGTCCCGCTGTAGCTCGATCCGCCCCACCCGGACGGGGCATGAATGTCACGCGAGAGCGAAGCAGTTGTCCCTGAGGAGAACGTTGGCGTCTCCATCGCATAGATGGCGTTCGATTGTGTGTTGTCACGGACCGAGACGTCCCAGCTTGCACCAGCGCCGACTTGCGACATCTGCGCCCTGACGCGCACGATGAGCGACGTGCCCGACGGTACGCTCACAGAGTACGCGCCGTTTGCATCTGTACTTGTTGAGGCGATGACGGTCGACGCGCTGTTCAAGATTTCGATCACAGCCCCCCGAATCGGCTTGGCGCTGCTCGCCGCATAAGCCAAAGCACCTGTCGTGTTGGGGATCGAATCGTACGTAGCGACACCGCTCAAGGTGACGGAAGCGGCGGCTGGCACGCCTGCGGCGGGCGACGGAACCGCACTGATTCCACCTCCACCACCGCCACCACCGCCGCATCCTCCCACGAGTGCCAACGCTGCCGACAACGCCAATCCCCGCCAAAACAATCTGCATTCCATATCCAGCGCCTCGCTAGCCTTCGCAACGGCCGGTCGCCGCATGTTTCTAGGATGCCACACCCGTAGGCCAAAAGAACAAAGCCCGCTTGCAGAAGTGCAAGCGGGCTTTGCCAAGTAAGTAGACGTTTTTACTGGAGCTTGATCTCAACGTCGACGCCGGCCGGCAGGTCGAGCTTCATGAGTGCATCCACGGTCTTGTCCGTTGGATCGACGATGTCCATCAGGCGTTGATGCGTGCGGATCTCGAACTGGTCACGGCTGGTCTTGTTGACGTGCGGCGAACGCAGGATGTCGAAGCGCTTCATGCGAGTCGGCAGGGGCACAGGACCCTTGACGATCGCGCCGGTGCGCTTGGCGGTGTCCACAATCTCTGCAGCCGATTGGTCGATCAGCTTGTAGTCGAACGCCTTCAGGCGGATACGGATTTTTTGCTTGGTAGCCATGGTTATTCCTTCGTGCGTTCGATCAGATGTCGAGGATCTTTGCCACGACGCCCGAGCCCACGGTGCGACCACCTTCGCGGATCGCGAAGCGCAGACCTTCTTCCATGGCAATCGGGTTGATCAGCTTCACCGTGATCGACACGTTGTCGCCGGGCATGACCATCTCCTTGTCCTTGGGCAACTCGATCGCCCCAGTCACGTCCGTCGTGCGGAAGTAGAACTGCGGACGGTAGTTGTTGAAGAACGGCGTGTGACGGCCGCCCTCGTCCTTCGACAGAACGTACACCTCGGCGGTGAAGTG
>NZ_JBFTJF010000016.1:0-134449 GCF_056395305.1 Variovorax sp. 10L426
TTGGGGTCCCCTCTGTGCGTGCCGAGGAGCGCAGCTTCAGGCGGAAAAAGGGCCGCGCGTGTTTGAGCGAAGCGAGTTTGCGCGGACCCCGCCTGAAGCGAGCACCGCAGGTTGCCCGAAGCGAAGCGCAGGGACACGCACAGTGGGGTCGCCTTTCTTTTGCTTACTTTTCTTTGGCGAAACAAAGAAAAGTAAGTCGCCCGCCGGGGCGAGACCCGGCCCCCACCCTCAAAGCGCCCAGTCAAACCAACACCCACATCAACGTCCCCAACGGAGGCACAGAAACCACAACAGACTGCCCCTGCCCATGCCAAGCCAAGTCCTCGCTCCCCACAACCCCATTCCCCACCCCACTCCCCCCATACACAGCGTTATCGGTATTGATGATTTCCCGATAAGCCCCCGCCGCAGGCACCCCCAACCGATACCCATGCCTCACCACCGGCGTGAAGTTGCAAACAGCCACCACAAAACTCCCATCCCTCGCCCGCCGCACAAACGCAAACACCGACTGATCCACATCGTCATGACACAGCCACTCAAACCCGTGCGGCTCGCTGTCCATCTCGTGCAGCGCCGGGAAATGCCGATATACGTTGTTCAGATCCCTCACCAGTCGCCAAATCCCTTGATGGGAAGCCTGCTCGAGCAGATGCCAGTCCAGGCTCCGATCGGCGTCCCACTCGGCCCATTGCGCGAACTCCCCGCCCATGAAAAGCAGCTTCTTGCCCGGGTAGGCCCAGAGATACCCATACAGATTGCGCAGTCCCGCAAACTTCTGCCAGAGATCCCCCGGCATGCGCCCGATCATCGAGCCCTTGCCGTGCACCACTTCGTCATGCGACAGCGGAAGCACGAAGTTCTCGCTATGGGCATACATCAGCCCGAAGGTGATCTGTTGGTGGCGGTACTTGCGGAAGACGGGATCGACACCGGCATAGGCCAGCGTGTCGTTCATCCAGCCCATGTTCCACTTGTAGTGAAAGCCGAGGCCGCCGCTTTCGGGAGGACGCGTCACGCCAGGGAAGCTGGTCGATTCCTCGGCGATGGTCACGGTGCCCGGCCGTTCCACGCCCACCACGTGGTTCATGCGGCGCAAGAAGTCGATCGCCTCCAGGTTCTCGCGGCCCCCCTGCGCGTTGGGCACCCATTGGCCCGGCTCCCGGCTGTAGTCGCGGTAGAGCATCGACGCCACGGCATCGACGCGCAGGCCGTCCACGCCATAGCGCTCCAGCCAGTACAGCGCGTTGCCGACAAGGTAGTTGCGCACCTCCGTGCGTGCGTAGTTGAAGATGAGCGTCTGCCAGTCGTTGTGGAAGCCCTCGCGCGGATCGGCGTATTCGTAGAGCGCGGTGCCGTCGAAGCTGCCGAGGCCGTGCGAATCCGTCGGGAAATGCGCGGGCACCCAGTCGAGGATCACGCCGAGTCCCGCCGCATGCGCCGCTTCGACGAAGGCGCGGAAATCACCGGGTGTGCCGAAGCGCGAGGTCGGGGCGTAGAGGCCGATCGGTTGGTAACCCCAGGAACCATCGAAGGGATGCTCGCTGATCGGCAGGAGCTCGATGTGGGTGAAGCCCATGTCGCGCGCATAGGGCACCAGCGTGTCGGCCAGTTCGCGGTAGTCGAGCCATTCGTGACCGTTCTTGCGTCGCCATGAGCCCATGTGCACCTCGTAGATGCTGATGGGTGCGTTGCGAGCGTTGGCTTGGGCGCGCCCGGCCGGCACTTTGGCGGGCGGCGGCAGCGGCTGGACGACGCAGGCGGTGTCGGGCCGCAGCCGGGCGGAGAAGCCGAAGGGATCGGCCTTGCGCAGCACGTGGCCGTGGGCCGACAGGATCTCGAATTCGTAGCTGTCGCCGGGCGCGAGGTGCGGCGCGAAGATCTCCCACACGCCGCATTCGCGCCGCAGCCGCATCATGTGACGGCGGCCGTCCCATTGGTTGAAGTCGCCGACCACCGACACGCGGCGCGCGTTCGGCGCCCACACCGCGAAGGCGACGCCGCGCACGCCGTCTATCTCGCGCAGATGCGCACCGAGTTGCTCGAAGGGGCGCAGGTGCGTGCCTTCCGCCAGCAGCCAGACATCGGTTTCGCCCAGAACGGGCGGGAAGCGATAGGGGTCTTCGAGCAGCGAACTGTGCGTGCCCCAGTCGACGTGAAAGCGATAGCCGAGCCGGGCTTCCGATGCGGGAACGAGCCCGGCGAACAGATCGCCGTCGCCTTGCCGGCCCAACTCCGCCAGCGGCCAGCCTGACTCGGACTGCATGACCGTCACGGACTTTGCGCCGGGCAACAGGGCGCGAACCCGCAAGCCCTCGTCCGTCCGATGCGGGCCGAGCACGGCGAAAGGATCGCCGTGCTCGGCCCGCATCAGGGCACGGACTTCGGAATCAGGAAGCATGGAGCGGTTCTCCGAAGAAAACGCCGAAGGGCGGCAGCATGAGTGTGGTGCCTTCGACCCGTGCGCCGGCAAAGGGCGTGTCCGTCATTGGCTCGAGCGCTTGCGGCAAGGCCAGAGTGGTCGACTCAGCGGAGAGGTTGAACACCGCCTGGATGGCGGAATCGCCCAGACGCCGCTCGAACCACAGCAATGGTTCGGGCGCATCGAGGAACTGCATGCTGCCCGTTTGGAGCAATGGCTGCCGGCGCCGCCAGCGCAGCAGGGCGCGGCTGAAATGGAGCATCGACTCCGAATCGTTCGCCTGGCGATCGATGGCCAGCGCAATATGCTTGTCGGAAACTGGTAGCCACGGCGTGCCGCTCGTGAAACCGGCCTGATGCAAATCGGCAACCCACGGTATCGGTGTGCGAGCGCCGTCGCGGCCCTTGAATTCCGGCCAGAACGCACGCCCGTACGGATCCTGCAGCAACTCGAAGGGCACCTCGGCCTCGGGCAGGCCGAGTTCCTCGCCCTGGTAGACGCTCGCGCTGCCGCGAAGCGACAACAGCAGGGCGAGCCAGAGCCGGTCACGACGGGTGTCGTCCGGGCCGCCGGCATTCCAACGGGTGGCGACGCGCGGCACATCGTGATTCGACACGGCCCAGCAACCCCAACCGTTGGTTTTTGCCAGCGCGCGGTCGAGCGCCTCGACCTGCGTGCGCAAATGGCGCGCGCTGTGCTCGCTCGTGAGCAGGCTGAAGCTGTAGGCCAGATGCAGGCGCTTGCCATGTTCCGTGTACTGCGCCATCACGGGCGGCGCGTCCTCGTCGCCGACCTCGCCGAGCGCCACGGCGCCGTATTCGTCGAGAAGGGAACGCAGCCGTTCGAGAAAGCGCAGGTTTTCCGGCTGGCTCTTGTCGTACAAGTGCTGCTGCATCGCATAGGGGTTGTCGGCGCGCACCGTGCTCACTGCGCCGCCGTCCGCTGGCGGGTTGTCGCGCAATTGCGGATCGTGGAACTGGTGGTTGCAGGCATCGAAGCGGAAGCCGTCGACGCCGCGTTCGCACCAGAAGCGCACCTCGCCGAGCAGGGTGTCCTGCACGGCGGTGCAGTGAAAGTTGAGGTCGGGTTGTTCGGCCAGGAAGCTGTGCAAGTAGTACTGCCGCCGCCGCGAATCCCATTGCCACGCCGACCCGCCGAAAACCGACAGCCAGTTGTTGGGCGGCGTGCCGTCGGGCCGGGGATCGGCCCAGACATACCAGTCGGCCTGTGGGTTCTGGCGGCTTGCCCGGCTGGCGGCGAACCAGGCATGCTGGTCGGACGTGTGCGAAAGCACCTGGTCGATGATCACCTTGAGGCCCAGCGCGTGGGCGCGGGCGAGAAGTGCGTCGAAGTCCTCCAGCGTGCCGAACATCGGGTCGACCGCGCGGTAATCGGCGACGTCGTAGCCGAAATCCTTCATCGGCGACCGAAAAAAGGGCGAAACCCAGATCGCGTCCACGCCCAGCTCGGCCACATGGTCGAGCCGGGCAGTGATGCCCGGCAAGTCGCCAATGCCATCGCCGTTGCTGTCCATGAAGCTGCGCGGGTAGATCTGGTAGATCACCGCTCCGCGCCACCAGTCCTTGACCATGGGAAGCCTCTCGGGTTCGTAAATCATTGTGGCATGCGAGAAGTGGGCCATCTCAGTACCCGCGATAATCCGCCTTCCCCCGGCCGCCTGGCGCCGGGCCGTTGCCCAAGCCCAATGAACCCCAGCTACAAACCCAGTGACGTCGAGTCCGCAGCCCAGGCCTACTGGACGGCTGCCGACGCTTACCGCGTGACCGAGGACGCGCGCAAGAAGAAGTACTACGCCTGCTCGATGCTGCCCTACCCCAGCGGCAAGCTGCACATGGGCCACGTGCGCAACTACACCATCAACGACATGCTCACGCGCTACCTGCGCATGAGCGGCTACAACGTCCTGATGCCCATGGGCTGGGACGCCTTCGGGCTGCCGGCAGAGAACGCTGCGCTCAAGAACGGCGTTCCGCCGGCGCAGTGGACCTACGAGAACATCGGCTACATGAAGAGCCAGCTCCAGGCCATGGGCCTGGCGATCGACTGGAGCCGCGAGATCGCGACCTGCGATCCGAGCTACTACAAGTGGAACCAGTGGCTGTTCCTGAAGATGCTCGAAAAGGGCATCGCGTACCGCAAGACGCAGGTCGTCAACTGGGACCCGGTCGACCAGACCGTGCTGGCCAACGAGCAGGTGATCGACGGCAAGGGCTGGCGCACGGGCGCCACCGTCGAGCGGCGCGAAATCCCCGGCTACTACCTCAAGATCAGCGACTACGCCGAGGAACTGCTGGAGCACACCCAGCACAAGTTGCCGGGCTGGCCCGAGCGCGTCAAGCTGATGCAGGAGAACTGGATCGGAAAGAGCGAAGGCGTGCGCTTCGCCTTCATGCACAAGATCAAGGATGACAAGGGCAAGTTGATCCAGGGCGGCCGCATGTACGTCTTCACGACGCGCGCCGACACCATCATGGGCGTGACCTTCTGCGCCGTGGCGCCGGAGCATCCGCTCGCACTGCACGCCGCGAAGCACAACCCGAAGCTCGCCGCGTTCATCGAGGAATGCAAGGCCGGCGGCACCACCGAGGCCGAACTCGCCACCCAGGAAAAGAAGGGCGTGCCCACCGGCCTGACCGTGACGCACCCGATCACCGAGGAGCAGGTTCCACTCTGGGTCGGCAACTACGTGCTGATGAGCTACGGCGATGGCGCCGTGATGGGCGTGCCTGCGCATGACGAGCGTGACTTCGCGTTTGCGAACAAGTACGGCATCGAGATCATCCAGGTCGTGCTGGTCGACGACGAGCCGCACTTCGACTATCACCGCTGGCAGGACTGGTACGCCGACAAGCAGCGCGGCGTGACCATCAATTCGGACAACTTCAGCGGCATGTCGCACGTCGAGGCCGTCAAGGCCGTGGCGCATGCGCTCGAGCAGAAGGGCCTGGGTGCGATGCAGACCACCTGGCGCCTGCGCGACTGGGGCGTGAGCCGCCAGCGCTACTGGGGTACGCCGATCCCGATCATCCATTGCGAAGAGCATGGCGCCGTGCCGGTGCCGGCGCATGACCTCCCGGTCGTTTTGCCGACCGATTGCGTGCCCGACGGATCGGGGAACCCCCTCGCGAAGCACGAGGGCTTCCATGCGGGCGTCGTGTGTCCGGTGTGCGGCAAGGCCGCACGGCGCGAGACCGACACGATGGACACCTTCGTCGACAGCTCGTGGTACTTCATGCGCTACTGCGATCCGAAGAACGACGACGCCATGGTGGCCGAAGGCGCGAAGTACTGGATGCCGATGGACCAGTACATCGGCGGCATCGAGCACGCGATCCTGCACCTGCTCTATGCGCGCTTCTGGACCAAGGTGATGCGCGACCTCGGCCTCGTGAAGGTCGACGAGCCTTTCAGCAAGCTGCTCACGCAGGGCATGGTGCTCAACCACATCTTCTACACGCGCGGCGAGAAGGGCGGCAAGGAGTACTTCCCGCCCTCGGATGTGACGCCCGTGCTCGATGCGCAGGGCCGGATCACCGGCGGCACGCTGGCCGACGGAACGAAGCTGGAATACGGTGGCGTCGGCAAGATGGGCAAGACCGAGCGCAACGGCGTCGATCCGCAGGATCTGATCGAAAAATACGGCGCCGATACCGCGCGGCTCTACACCATGTTCACCGCGCCGCCCGAGGCGACGCTCGAATGGAACGATGCAGCGGTGGAAGGCAGCTACCGCTTCCTGCGCCGGGTCTGGAATTTCGGCGTGGCGCTTCAGGGGGCGACGTCCGGTGCAGGCGCCGCCACGCAAGCTCCCGTCTTCGGCAAGGACGCCAAGGCGCTGCGGCGCGAGGTGCACACGGTGCTGCGCCAGGTCGACTACGACTACCAGCGCATGCAATACAACACGGTGGTGTCGGGTGCGATGAAGCTGCTCAACGCGCTCGAAGGCTTCAAGCCCGAAGCCGCCGATGCGGGTGACCGCGCTGCCGTGCGCGAAGGCATGGGCATCCTGCTGCGGTGCCTCTATCCGGCGACGCCGCACATCGCGCACCAGCTCTGGCATGAACTGGGCTATGACAAGGACATGGGCGATCTGCTCGATGCGCCATGGCCCGTGGTCGACGTCGGTGCGCTCGAGCAGGACGAGATCGAGCTGATGCTGCAGATCAACGGCAAGCTGCGCGGCTCGCTGCGTGTTCCGGCGGCCGCGACGAAGCAGGAGATCGAGAAGCTCGCGCTCGCCAGCGAAGCCTTCATCAAGCACGCGGAAGGCGCTCAGGCCAAGCGGGTGATCGTGGTGGCGGGGCGGCTGGTCAACGTGGTGATATGAGGGGCATGAACGCCGCTCGGCCGCCCGAAGGCGTTCGCACCGCAGTGCGAAGCACGAAGGTTACCCAATACACACGCCGTGCGCTGCCGCGCCGCGGGTTTCTCGCCGCCGTTTCGGCTTCGCTCGTGCTGGCGGGCTGCGGCTTCGAGTTGCGCAAGGCGCCGAACTTCTCATTCAAGACCATCGCCGTGCCGGGCAACACTGCCTTTGCGAACTACGTGCGTCGCAATCTGCGTTCGGCGGGTACCGTCGAGGTGCTGCCGGCGGATCAGGTGAACAAGGCCGAGGCCGTGCTTGAGATCCTGGCCGAGAACCGCGAAAACATCGTGATCTCCACCAACGCGGCAGGCCAGGTGCGCGAAATGCAATTGCGCCTGACGGTGCGTTTCCGGTTGCGCGGGCAGGGCGGCAAGGAATTGCTGGCTCCGGCCGAGATCGCGCAGACGCGCGACATCACCTACAACGAAACCGTTGCGCTGGCGAAGGAAGCCGAAACCGAACTGCTGTTCCGCGACATGCAGACCGATATCGCCCAGCAGATTCTTCGACGCCTCGCTGCCGCAAAGCCAGTGGCGTGATGATGCTCTCCCCCAGGCCTGGATCGGTATGCAACTGACGGCGGCGCAGCTTTCGGGGCATCTCGCGAAGCGGGTCGCGCCGCTTTACGTCATTCATGGGGATGAGGCGCTTCTCGCGCAGGAAGCAGCGGATGCGATTCGCGTGGCGGCGCGGGCGCAGGGGTACACCGAACGCAGTGCTTACACGGTGGCAGGTGCGCATTTCGACTGGAGCGCGGTGCTCGCTGCCGGTGGTTCGCTGAGTCTTTTCGCCGATCGGCAGATCGTGGAGATCCGCATTCCGTCCGGCAAGCCGGGCAAGGACGGCAGCGTGGCGCTCCAGCAGATCGCGGACGCGGCACAGGGCAATGAGAGCACGCTCACGCTGGTGATGCTGCCGCGCCTGGACAAGGCGACGCGGACGGGCGCATGGTTCTCGGCGTTGGAGAACAATGGCGTCAGCCTGCAGATCGAGACCATCGAGCGCGCCGCGTTGCCGCCGTGGATCGCGCAACGCCTCGCGCAGCAGGGCCAGCGCGTGAAGAGCGGCGAAGAGGGCCAGCGTACGCTGCAATTCTTCGCCGATCGGGTGGAGGGCAATCTGCTTGCTGCACATCAGGAGATTCAGAAACTTGCGCTGCTGTACCCGGCAGGCGAACTGAGCTGGGAGCAGGTCGAGGGCGCAGTGAACAACGTCGCGCGCTACGACGTCTTCAAGTTGTCCGAGGCCGTGCTGGCGGGCAATCCGCAGCGTGTGGCTCGGATGCTCGACGGCTTGCAGGCCGAGGGCGAAGCCGAGGTGCTGGTTCACTACACGCTGGCCGAGGACATCCGTGCGCTGAAGCGTGTCAAAGATGCCATGTCCGCCGGCCGGCCGCTGCCCATGGCGCTGCGCGAAAACCGGATATGGGGACCGCGCGAGCGCGCCTTCGAGCGTGTCTTGCCACGGCTGGACGACCGCGCGCTGGCGCGCATGCTGCGCGCGGCGCATGTGGTCGATGGCATCGTCAAGGGCTTGAAGCAGCCAGACTGGCCGGCCGACGGATGGCAGGCGCTGCAGCGACTGGCGCTGATGCTTTGTCGGGCGTGCGCAAGTCCTGCTGCGGCTTCGCGGTGACAGATGCTCGGCGGCGCACAAAAATGGTGCGAACTCGCCCCTTCGTGACGATTGCCCTTTGGGGGCGCGGCACAATCCGGGAATGAATATGTTGAATGTCCCCGACTATGTGCGGGCTCTGGGTTCGCAGGCCAAGGAGGCCTCGACCCTGATGGCGCGCGCGGATGCCGCCACCAAGAACAAGGCTCTCAGGGCCTTGGCGCGCCGTTTGCGCGCCGCCGGCGACGTGCTGGCCGAGGCCAATGCCAAGGATCTTTCCCGCGCTGAAGGCGCCGGCCTCTCGGCGCCGATGGTGGATCGCCTCAAGCTGACGCCGAAGGTCATCGAGACCGTCGCCCTGGGTTGCGAGCAACTGGCGGCCATGCCCGACGTGATCGGCGAAGTCATCGGGATGAAGCAGCAGCCCAGCGGCATCCGTGTCGGCCAGATGCGCGTGCCCATCGGCGTGTTCGGCATGATCTACGAGAGCCGGCCGAACGTGACCATCGAGGCCGCAAGCCTGGCGATCAAGAGCGGCAACGCGGCGATCCTGCGCGGCGGTTCGGAGGCCATCGAATCGAACAAGGCGCTGGCCTTGCTCGTCGCCGAATCGCTCGCTGAAGCGGGCCTGCCGGCCGCCGCCGTCCAGCTCGTACAGACCACCGACCGCGAGGCTGTGGGCCAGCTGATTGCGATGCCCGAATTCGTCGACGTCATCATCCCGCGCGGCGGCAAGGGACTGATCGAGCGCATCAGCCGCGATGCCAAGGTGCCGGTGATCAAGCATCTGGACGGCAATTGCCACGTGTACGTGGACGACACAGCCGAACTCGACATGGCCTTGAAGATCGTCGACAACGCCAAGACGCAGAAGTACAGCCCCTGCAATGCCGCCGAGGGCCTGCTGGTGGCCGCGTCGATCGCCGAGACTTTCCTGCCGGAGATCGGCGCGATCTTCGCGGCCAAGGGCGTGGAAATGCGTTGCGATCCTGCCGCCGCGCGAATCCTGCGCGAAGGCCTGAACGCGCCCGGCAAGGCCGTGGTGGACGCCGTGGAGTCGGATTGGTCGGAGGAGTACCTCGCGGCGGTCATCAGCATCAAGGTCGTCGAGGGTGTGGACGAAGCGATTGCGCATGTCAACCGCTACTCGAGCCACCACACCGATGCAATCGTCACGCGCGACCACATGAACGCGCAGCGCTTCTTGCGCGAAGTTGACTCGGCCAGCGTGATGGTCAACGCGAGCACCCGGTTCGCCGATGGTTTCGAGTTCGGTCTGGGCGCCGAAATCGGCATCAGCACCGACAAGTTTCATGCGCGGGGCCCGGTTGGCATCGAAGGCCTGACTTCCTTGAAATACGTCGTACTCGGCCAAGGCGAAGTCAGGACCTGACCGCCCGGCCTCTTCTTGTGACTTGTCATTGGGGCGGCAGCCCCAAAATCTACAATTCCCTTTTGCCCCGATACAAATCCAAGAAGGCCGCCGCATGGTCCCCCACCTCGTCACCGCTCTGAACGGCCCGATCAACGAACTCGAGCAGCGCATTCTCGATTCCACGCCGGCCATCGAGCGCTGGTTCCGGCTCGAGTGGATGGAGCACACGCCGCCGTTCTACAGCTCGGTCGACATCCGGAACGCGGGCTTCAAGCTGGCGCCGGTCGACACCAATCTCTATCCTGGCGGCTGGAACAACCTGACGCAGGAGATGCTGCCGCTGGCCGTGCAGGCAGCGCAGGCCGCGATCGAGAAGATCTGTCCCGAGGCGCGCAACCTGCTCGTGATTCCCGAGAACCATTCGCGCAACACCTTCTACCTGGCGAACGTGGCGCAACTGGTGCGCATCTTCCACATGGCGGGACTCAACGTCCGGGTCGGATCGATCGATCCGGCGATCAAGTCGCCAAAGAAGATCGAACTGCCGAACGGCGAGACGGTGTGCCTGGAGCCTGTGGTCCGCAGCAAGCGGCGCCTCGGGCTCAAGCACTTCGATCCCTGCACGATCCTGCTCAACAACGATCTCGCGGCCGGCACGCCGGGCATCCTTGAGGACCTGCACGAGCAATACTTGCTGCCGCCGCTGCACGCCGGCTGGTCGGTGCGCCGCAAGAGCAATCACTTCCACAGCTACGAAGAGGTGTCCAAGCGCTTCGGCAAGCTGCTGGGCATCGACCCCTGGCTGATCAATCCGATGTTTGCCAAGGCCGGCGAGATCAGTCTCGCCACAGGCCAAGGAGTCGACGTGCTGACCAGCCACGCGGATGCCCTGCTGACCAAGATTCGCCGGAAGTACAAGGAATACGGCATCAACGAGAAGCCCTTCGTGATCGTCAAGTCCGACAACGGACAGGACGGCATGGGGGTCGTGACGGTGCGCGATGCCAAGGAAATCGAGGCGCTTGCCCGCAAGTCGCGCAGCAAGGCCGGCGCGTCCAAGGACGGGCAGGAGCCGAGCGAGGTGATCGTTCAGGAAGGCGTGCTCACCAATGAGCGCGTGCATGACGGTGTCGCCGAGCCCGTGGTCTACATGATGGACCGCTACGTGGTCGGCGGCTTCTATCGGGTGCACGCGGAACGCAGCCCCGACGAGACGCTCAAGCTGCCGGGTGCGAGCTTCGTGCCGCTGGCGTTTTCAGAGAGTGCGCACTTACCGCAGCCGGGCGCGAAACCCGGAGCGAGCGCGCCCAACCGCTTCTACATGTACGGCGTGATCGGGCGCCTGGCCATGGTGGCGGCCAGCTACGAACTCGAGGCTACCAACCCCGACGCCGAAATCTATGAATGATTTCGGACTACATCTTGCGGGCCCTCGCGGCGGCGGCAAAATAGCGACCCCATAGCAACGCAAAAACGAGGGCGGAGGCGATGCGGCGGCCAGGTAGGGCGGCCGACGCACCCGGGTGCATCACCCGGAACGCCCTTTGCATCGACTTCGTGTCCGCCCCTAAATCCTCCTCCCTTGCGTTGATCCTCGCGGCGATCGGCGTCGTCTATGGCGATATCGGCACGAGCGTTCTCTATGCGGTCAAGGAGGTGTTCGGCCACGGCCACGTCCCCTTCACGATCGAGAACGTCTACGGCATCCTGTCGATGTTCTTCTGGACCCTGACGGTGATCGTCTCGCTCAAGTACGTCGTCCTCGTGCTCCGCGCGGACAACGAGGGCGAAGGCGGGCTGGTCGCGATGCTCGCCCTGGCGTCGCAGGCGGTGGTCGACAAACCCCGGTTGCGGCATGTGCTGCTGGTGGTCGGCATTTTCGGCACCTCGCTTTTCTACGGCGACGGCGTCATTACGCCGGCCATCTCGGTGCTGTCGGCGGTCGAGGGCCTGGAGGTCGTCTCGCCGGAGTTCCGGCACTACGTCATTCCGATCACGCTGGTCGTGCTGTTCTGCCTGTTCGCCGTGCAGAAGCGCGGCACCGCGGGCATCGGGCGGTTTTTTGGACCGATCACACTGTTGTGGTTCGGGGCGATCGCGCTGCTCGGCGTGTCGCAGATCGTGACCCATCCCGAAATCCTGAAGGCGCTGAGCCCGTTCTATGCGCTGCGCTTCATGTGGGGCAACCCGCTCACCAGCTTCATCATCCTGGGTGCGACGGTGCTGTGCGTGACCGGCGCCGAGGCGCTCTACGCCGATCTCGGCCACTTCGGCAAGCGACCGATCCGCGTCGCCTGGTTCTCGGTGGTGATGCCCGCGCTCACGCTCAACTACTTCGGCCAGGGCGCGCTGCTGCTCGAGAACGCGGAGGCCGTGAAGAACCCGTTCTTCATGATGGCCCCTGAATGGGCGCTGCTGCCGCTGGTGTTTCTCGCCACCGCCGCCACGGTGATCGCGTCCCAGGCCCTCATCACCGGCGCCTTCAGCGTCACACGGCAGGTGATCCAGCTCGGCTACCTGCCGCGCCTGAACATCGAGCACACCAGCGTGCGCACCACCGGCCAGATCTACATGCCCTTCGTCAACTGGGGCTTGTTCGTCGCGATCGTGCTGGCGGTGCTGATGTTCCGCTCGTCGAGCAACCTGGCGGCTGCATACGGTATCGCCGTGACGACCGACATGCTGATCACGACGGTGCTGACCTTCTTCGTGATTCGTTATGCGTGGAAGTACCCGCTGATCCTTTGCATCGGCGCGACGGGCGCTTTCTTCGTGGTCGACTTCCTTTTCTTCGCATCGAACCTGCTCAAGCTGTTCGAGGGTGGCTGGTTCCCGCTCCTGATCGGCGGCTCGATCTTCATGCTGATGCTGACCTGGAAGGAAGGCCGGCGCCTCATGGGCGAAATGCAGTTGGCCGAGGCCATCGACCTGCGCAGCTTCCTGGATTCGGTGTTCGTCAGCCCGCCGGCGCGTGTCGACGGCACGGCGGTGTTCCTGACCGCTGAGCCGGGCGTGGTGCCGAATGCGCTTCTGCACAACCTCAAACACAACAAGGTGATGCACGACCAGAACCTCTTCGTCACGGTGCGCAACCACGAGGTGCCCTGGGTTCCCATGGACAAGCGCATCGAGATGGAGCCACTGGGGCATCACTGCTGGCAGGTCGTCGTCCACTACGGATTCAAGAACGACGTGGACCTGCCACGCGCGCTGGAACATGCCCGCCTGCGCGGCTGCCAGATCGAACCGATGGCGACCAGCTACTTCCTGTCGCGCGACGTGGTGATCCCCACGCTGGGCAGCGGCATGGCCCCGTGGCGTGAAAAGCTGTTTGCGCAAATGCACCACAGCGCGAGCGGCGCGGCGGACTTCCTGGGCCTGCCGAACAACGCCGTGGTCGAACTCGGATCGAAGATCGAGATCTAGCTGTGATCTAGCTCGCCCCCAGGTTGGCTCACTTCGTGTAGCCGCCCACCCCCTGCCGGGGGCAACACCAGCGGCCCGGCAAAGCCGGTTCCTCGGTGTTTCCCGAATGATTGCGACGGGCCGGCACAATCTGGACATGAGATTTTTCAAGGACCTGAGTCTTTCGGCCTTTACCGCGGGGTTTGTTGCGGTGCTTGTGGGGTTCACGAGTTCGGTGGCGATCGTGTTCCAGGCTGCACAGGCATTCGGGGCGACGCCCGAGATGATTTCCTCCTGGATGTGGGCGTTGGGCCTCGGCATGGGGCTGGCCTCGGCGCTGCCTTCGCTGTGGTGGCGGAAGCCGGTGATGATTGCCTGGAGCACGCCGGGTGCTGCGGTGCTGGCGGTGGCTGGCGCGGGCTATTCCATGAACGAAGCGGTGGGCGCGTTCATCGTTTGTGCGGTGTTGATGACGCTTGCCGGCGCGACTGGCTGGTTCGAGCGGGTGATGAACAAGATCCCGATGGCGCTCGCTTCTGCGCTGCTGGCCGGGGTGCTGGCCCGCTTTGGCTTGCAAGCCTTCCTGGCTGCCCAGACCGCATTGCCGCTGGTGCTCCTGATGCTTGGCACTTATCTGATCGGCAAGCGGATGCTGCCGCGCTACGCGGTTCCGCTCACGCTGCTCGTGGCGATTGCTTTCGTCGCCGCGCACGGCGAGCTCGCCTGGGGCGCGGTGCATTTCAGCTTGGCGATGCCGGTCTTCACGATGCCGGTCTTCAACTGGCAGGCCGTGGTCAGCCTGGCGCTGCCGCTGTTCGTGGTGACGATGTCGTCGCAGAATCTTCCCGGCGTTGCAGCGATTCGGGCGGCGCGCTATGAATTGCCGGTGTCCAAGCTCATCACGATCAGCGGGCTGACGACGCTGGTGCTGGCGCCTTTCGGTGCGTTCGCGCTCAATCTCAGCGCCATCACCGCTGCGATCTGCATGGGCCGTGAGGCGCATGAAGACCCGGCGCGCCGCTACACCGCGGCAGTGAGCTGCGGCGCGATCTATGTGGTGATCGGGTTGTTCGGCGCGGCCGTCACCGGCCTGCTGACTGCATTTCCGAAAGAACTCGTTGCCGCGATCGCCGGGCTGGCGCTCCTGGGCACCATCGGCGGCGGACTTGCCGCCGCGGTGCAGGACGAATCGCACCGCGAGGCCGCGCTGATCACCTTCCTCGTCACGCTCTCGGGCGTCACGCTCCTTGGCATCGGCTCCGCCTTCTGGGGCGTGGCGGCCGGCGCCGTCGCGCTGGGCATCCAGCAACTCGGGCGCAGACCCTTCGTCGGCAAGGACATCCCCACTGCCCGCAAGATCAAGTCCGACAACGCCGGAAAGACCTCCTGAAATGCACATCCTCTTCGTCGCCGACCCGCTCGCGCACTTCAAGATCTACAAGGACACGACCTTCTCGATGATGCGGGAGGCGCAACGGCGCGGCCACACCATCTCGGTTTGCGAACCCCGCGACATGAGTTGGCAACGCGGCCGACCGGTCACGGCCAGGATCCGTGCGATCACGCTGACCGGCTCGCCGGACGACTGGTTCCGCGAAGAGTCCGTCGAAGAGCGACCGCTGCGCGACTTCGACGTCGTGTTGATGCGCAAGGACCCGCCCTTCGACGCCGAGTACATCTACGCGACGCACCTGCTCGAACAGGCCGAGCGCGAGGGCGCGCGCGTGGTCAACAAGCCGCGATCATTGCGCGATCACCCGGAAAAGCTCGCGATCATGGAGTTCTCGGAATTCACCACGCCCACGCTGGTGACCCGCGACGCCGCCGCGGTGCGCGCCTTTCACGCCGAGCACCAGGACATCATCCTGAAGCCGCTCGACGGCATGGGCGGCATGGGCATCTTCCGCGTCAAGGGCGACGGGCTGAACCTCGGATCGATCGTCGAGACGCTCAACAAGGAGGGTGCCGAAACGATCATGGTGCAGCGCTTCGTGCCCGAAATCTCGCAAGGCGACAAGCGCGTGCTGGTGATTGGCGGGCAGGCAGTGCCCTACAGCCTCGCGCGCATTCCGCAGGGGACCGAGGTGCGCGGCAACCTGGCCGCCGGTGGCAAGGGCGTGGCGCAGCCGCTGACGGATCAGGATCGCCGGATCGCCGAAGCAATCGGACCGGTGCTGAGCGCCCGAGGGCTGCTGTTGATCGGTCTGGACGTGATCGGCGGCTCGCTGACCGAGATCAACGTGACCAGCCCCACGTGCTTCCAGGAGATCACCGAACAGACCGGCTTCGACGTGCCGGCCATGTTCATCGACGCGCTCGAAGCGGAGCTGAAGAAGGCGGCTTGACGGCGCCGGCGGGCTTGCCTGCCCTGCCCGGCTTTCGCCCTTTGCCGTGGCCGAGCTGCGCCTGGAGCAGGCGGGCGCGGCGTTTTCTTGCCCAGATGACGATGCCGGTGACCGACAGCATCGCCACCATCACGCCCATGAACGACATCAGGATGCGCCCCGGCAGGCCGAGGATGCGTCCTGAATGCAAGGGAAACTGCAGCTGCACGAACACGTCGGCCGCGGTTCCTTCCCACGGACGGTTCTGGCTCAGCACGCGTCCGTCCTGCGCGTCGATGTAGAGATTGCTCAGCCCCATACCGCCTTCGCCGTGGTCGTTGTCGGCCTGGAAGAACGAGACGTTGTAGAAGCCGCTGCGCTTCTCGTAGTAGATGCCGCCGAGCGGTGTCGTCCACCCGCGTGCCCGTGCCTCCGCATCGGCGATGCGCACCACCTCGGCGAAGCCGAGCTTCGGCGTCACTTCCTGCCCGAGCGGCACCATCGCGCGTGTCTCGTACGGGCCGGGCGTGGTCTTGGAGACCAGCGAGAGCACGGGGTAGAAGACCTCGCGATAGAGGTTGAGGGAAAACGACGTGAAGGCGATCACGATGATCGCCAGCCAGACCCACAGGCCGCCGGCGCGGTGCAGGTCGAAGTTGAGCTTGTAGCCGCCGGCACGCCAGCGCATCAACCACGAGGGCTTCCATCGCGCCCGCCACGTCGCGGCGTCTCGATGGTGCGGTGCGCGGGAGCCGGCCGGAACGCGCAGGCGGCGCGGCATGGTGAGGTATAGCGCTACGAAGCTGTCGAGCAACCACACCAGAGCGACGGTGCCCATGATCCAGTAGCCGATGCGGTCCGTGCCCCACATCGCTGGTATATGCAGGCTGTAGTGCACGGTGCGGAGGAAGGGCATCAGGTTTTCGCGCGACAACGAGACAGCGTGCGTGTCGCGCCGACCCTTGATCTCGCCCGTCACCGGATCGACGTGGACCTTGTCGTAGCCGAGGACGTAAGGCTGGCCCGTGGCGGGGTCGATGCGCGGCTCGACGAAGTAGCCCGCGGTGTGGCCTTTCTCGAAGCCGAGCGAGATGTAGGTCACCTTGGCGCGCGGGTCCGAGGCTTCCACCGCGGCAGCGAGTGCCATCGGATCGCGGAACGGACCCTGGCTGTCGGTCAGGTAGAGATCGCTGTTGAGCCACTCGTCGAGCTCATGATCCCAGGAGGTGACCGCGCCGGTGAGGCCGGCGACGATCAGGAACAGCGCGACCGCGAGACCCAGCCAGCGATGGACCACCGTCCAGATTGCGCGCATGGCTGTGCTCCCTCCCTGATCAGAACTCGACGGAAGCGGTCAGGCTGAAGGTGCGTGGGTTGCCGAGTACCAGGTAGCCCGCGCCCGGATAGCCCCCGACCGAGGCCCAGTAGTCGCGATTGGCCACGTTGTTCACGCGCGCACGCACCGTCACCAGCTTGCCGGCCACGTCGGTGACGTAGCGCGCGCCGATGTCCAGGCGTCCCCAGCCGTGCACGCGCAGGGTGTTCAGGTCGTCCGCGTAGCTGGCGCCAGTTGCGATGACACGGCCGTCGAGCGTGAGACCCGGCACGCCCGGCACGTCCCATTCCAGCCCGATGGTGCCCTGCTGGTCCGGCACGCCGATGACCTTGTTGCCGTTCGTCGCGGGGTTGCCGGTGTCTCGCTGCACGGCGTCTAGGAAGGTCACTCCGCCCAGGACCCGGAAGCCCTTGATCGGCTCGCCGAAGACCGTGAGTTCGAGACCTTGGTGGCGATCCTGGCCCTCGGCCACGAACAGCCCTGCCGCATTGCGCAAGGCGCGCGGCTTCTCGATCGAGAACAGCGCAGCGGTGGCGCCGAGCCCTCCGGCTTCGTACTTGACGCCGATTTCCTGCTGCTTGGCGACGTAGGGATCCAGCGTCTGGCCCACGTTGACCACCGGAAGTCCGCCGACTTGCGCCGGCGCCGTTTCGCCCGGCGAGAGGTTTTCGACGTAGTTCGCGTACGCGGACAGTTCCTTGCTGAACTTGAAGACGACGCCTGCGGCAGGGCTGGTATGGCTCTCGTCGTTGCCGCCTGCGGGCGCGCCCGTGTCATAGGCGAAGTTGTCGATGTTGAGGGTCTGGCGACGCGCTCCCAGCGTGAACAGCAGTGTGTCGTCCAAGAAGGACATGGTGTCGCCGAGGACGTAGCTCGTCAGGCGCTTTTCCTGCGTGAGCGCCGGGGAGGCCAGGTTGTTGCCGCCAAGCGCGAAGGGCCCGAACGCAGGCAGCGGTGAATAGACGGGGTCGTAGAGGTTCGTCGCCTGGGTGTTGAGGAAGTCGAAGCGATAGGCGTTCTTGCGCTCGGAATTGAAGTAGTCATAGGACGCGACCAGCGTGTGCTTGACCGGGCCCGTCCTGACGGTGCCGCGAATGCCGACCTGGGCCGCCTTCACGTCTTCCTCCGCCGTGTTGTCGAAGCGGTATGTGGTGCCCGCGCCCGTGAAAGCGTTGTCCACCGTGAGGTTGGCGAGCGAATTCGCTTCGCTGCCGTTGCGCGCGCCGGCGGCGAACCAGCCGGTGACGTTGTCGCTGAAGTCATACTCGCCCCGCAGGGTGCCGAAGGTGTCGCGTTCGTTCGAATAGGTCCACGGCTGCGCCCAATTGGTGGTGGCATCCGGCGGCGACGGCACGCGGGTGACGCCGCTCGCCAATGTGACGTTGGTGCGTGTCTGCGTCAGGCGGTGGTCCTGATAGCCGACGTCGGCGGAAAGGCGCGCATTGCGGCTGCGCCAGTCGAGGCCAACAGATGCGACGTCGAGGTTCACGCCTTCGTAGTCGACACCCGTGCCGCCTTCGCGATGGGCCGCGTTGACGCGGATCCCCACACTGTCGTCCGGTCCGAAGCGGCGCGCGATGTCGGCTGCACCATAGAGTTCGGAGCCAGTGGCACCGCCCAGCGTGATTTGCGTGAGAGGCTCGTTGCCGGCGCGCTTGGGTGACAGGTTGACTGAGCCGCCGATGCCATCGCCGCCAGGTGCCGCGCCGTTCAGGAAAGCGCTGGGGCCGCGCAGCACTTCCACGCGCTCGAAGAGTTCGGACGAGATGTATTGGCGCGGCAGCAGGCTGTAGATCCCGTTGTACGCGATGCTGTCGGAGCCCAGGAGGAAGCCGCGGATGAAATACGTTTCCTGGAAGTTGCCGAAACCGCGTGCGACGCGGACGGACGGGTCGTTCAGAAGCACGTCGCCCACGCTGCGGGCTTGCTGGTTCTGGATGAGTTCGTTGGTGTAGCTCGTCGCGCTGAAGGGCGAATCCATGTTGTCGAGCGTGCCCAGGATGCCGAAACGCCCGCCGCGGGCGACCTGCCCGCCCGCGAAAGGCTTGGTCAGGCCGGCTGCCGCGTCTGCGCTGGCTTCGACCGTCACGGTGGCCAAGTTTCCGCCCGATTCGGCTGGCGATGCGGGTGCTGTTTGCGCCGTCGCGATCAGTGTCTGGAGCGCGAGGGTGGTGGCAAGGGCGACGGGACGGAGCGGAAACCGGACTGAAGACATTGGGCTCTTGGGGATGCGTAAATGAGAATGATTATTATCTCCGTTGGCTTGCCAACGAAGGTTCTCGTGCGCATGAAAAGAGCCGGCGTCGTTGTTTTCAGGTCAAACAGAGCCTCGGCCGCACCGTCCCGGTGCGCAGGCGTCAGCCCTTGCGGCGTCCGTCCACGAACACCGCCAACTCCTGCGGCGCGAAGGCCGTCCAGGTTTCGTTGGTCGTCAGCGGGGCCGTCACGACGACCGCGACGCGATCGTTCGGGGTGGTGTGCTGCGCGAAATCAATGCTGAGATCCTCATCGGACAATTCGGCCGTGAGGAAAGGATGCTTGCGCTCGACATACCAGAGATGCGTCGACGCGTGCGCCCACAGCGCCTGCCCGTTCGACAGCATGAAATTGAAGGTCCCATGGGTCGCGAGTCGCGGCGCGAGTTCGCGAAGTGTGAGCGTGAGTTCGTCAATGCTCGGAACGTCGGCATGGGACTTGGCGAGCTCTTGCATGATCCAGCAGAAGGCGTGCTCGCTGTCGGTGCTGCCGACGGGATGGAAGCTGCCGTGCAGGCGCGGTCTGAAATCCTTCAGGTCGCCGTTGTGGGCGAAAACCCAATAGCGGCCCCAGAGCTCCCGCACGAAGGGGTGGCAGTTCTGCAGGTTCACCGCGCCCTGCGTGGCCTTGCGGATGTGGGCGATGACATTGCGGCTCTTGATGGGATAGCGCCGGATCAATTCGGCCACCGGCGATTCGCAAGCCGGCTGATGGTCGACGAAGTGCCGCAGTCCCCGATCCTCGAAAAAGGCGATACCCCAGCCGTCCGCATGGTGGTCGGTGCGCCCGCCGCGCTGCGCGAAGCCCGTGAAGCTGAAGGTCACGTCGGTCGGCGTGTTGCAGTTCATTCCCAGGAGCTGGCACATCTTGCAAGCTTACCCCCAGGCTCGCGCACTTCGTGTCGCTCTCCACGGCGGTTCCCGAAGGCTGCGCGCTGCGCGGCCGCGCGATTTCGCTTATCGGGCGGGTTGTTCGCTCAGGTTCTTCGGGGCTTTTTCACGCAGTTGGAGGGCGGCGCAGATGGCCAGGGCGCAGAGGCCGGCCAGCATGGCGAAGACTTCGTTGAAGGCCTCGAGGCGAGCGGCGCTGCTGACGGGGTTGTTGAGCGAATCGCCGTGGGCTGCCAGGCGCCATTCGAGAATGACGGCGCAGAGGCTGACGCCGGCGGCGCCGCCGAGCATGCGCAGGAAATTGATCGCGCTCGCACCCTGCGGGATCAGCGGCTTGGCGAGCGGCCGCATCGATCCGAGATTGAGCGACGGGAGGATGAATCCCAGTCCGAGTCGGCCGACGATGGCGAAGGCGACGAGCAGCCAAATTCCGCTGTCGAGATGCAGCACCATCATCAGCGCGAAGGACGCGGCCAGCAGCGCCAGGCCGATGCTGACCAGCAGATAGGTCGGATGCCGGTCGGCCAGCCTGCCGACGCCGGCGATGGTCAGTGCGAGCACGATGCCGGCCGGCAACAGGATGGTGCCGACGTGCGAGGCCGAGAGTTGCAATCCGACCTGCATGTAGACGGGCAGCAGGTACGTCGATCCGAACAGCGCGGTGCCGTAGATGAAAGCCACGATGCTTCCCATGGCGAACTGCCGGTACTTGAAAAGCGACAGATTCATCAGCGGTGCCCCGCCGGCCGCCGCGAATCGGGCCTGCCATGCCAGGAAGGCGCCGAAGGAGATGCCTGCCGCCGCCAGCAGCGCGGTTGCCTGCAGCGGCGCGTCGCCGCGGAGTTCGACCAGTCCGTTCAGGAGGCACAGCGTGCCGACGGTGCCGAGCACCAGTCCGCGCCAGTCGAGTCCGCTGCCGCGTTCGGCGGCCACGCCGCCCGGTGCGGTGGTCGGCACGAACTTGAAGGCCAGCCAGATCGAGGCGATGCAGAACGGCACCACCATGAAGAAGATCGACCGCCATCCGAACAGGTCCACCAGCACGCCGCCGATGCTCGGCCCGATGGCCGGCGCGAGCACGACGCCCATGCCGAAAATGCCGCTCGCGCGACCTTGCTCGTGAGGCTCGAAGGCCCGCAGGATGATGATGGCCGGGATCGGCTGCACGACGCCTGCCGCCAGCCCTTCCGCCACTCGCGCAATCAGGACGAGGGAGAAGTTGGCCGCCAGACCGCCCGTCATCCCACCTGCCAGCAGCAGCACCATCGTGCCGACGTACGTGCGGCGGTAGCCGTAGCGGGAGAGGAGCCACGGCGTGGTCAGCATCGAGACCGTCATCGCGACCATGAAGCCGGAACTGACCCACTGCGCGCGTTCTTGTCCGAGCAGGAAGTGGTGGCTCATGCCGGGAATGGCCACGTTCACGATCGTGGACGACATGATCGATGCCATGACACCGACCATCACGGACATCAGCAACAGCCAACGATATCGCTTGCCGTAGCGGCTGCTCAGGGTTTGTGGGGGAGGTTGATTCATGGAGCGGAGCCGATTCGGGCCGTCCTACAAGGATATCGGCGTTTGGGTGCCGGAACGGTGACGACGTCGCGGCCACAATGAGATATGCAATCTCAAGACGAGACCCAGGGCGGCATCCAGGATGTCCAGGATGCCGCGCCAGTGGACGCACAGGACGCCGCCCCTGCCCAGGCACTGGATCTCCAGGCCCCCACGCTCAGCCGTGCCTACCAGTGCCAATGCGGTCGGCCGGTGTTCCTGCGCAACAGCCAGTGCCTGGCCTGTCACACGCCGCTGGGCTACGTGATCGAAAAGCTCGGCGTGGTACCGCTGGCGCCGGCCACGCACGACGGCGCCGAACCGGACACCTTCACCGTGTTCGGCGACACCCATGGCAAGGCATACCGCCATTGCGCCAACCTGTTGACGGCGGCCGCATGCAACTGGATGGTGCCGGCGCCACGCGAAGGCGACGATCCGGCTTTCAACGTCCACGGCCTCGCACAGGGGTTCTGCCTGTCGTGCAGCGTCACGCGCACCATTCCTGACCTTTCCGTCGAAGGCAACGGCGATTTGTGGCGCAGCCTCGAACTGGCAAAGCGCAGGCTGATCTCGCAACTGCTTGCGCTGGGGCTGCCGGTGGTCACGCGCCTGAGCGATCCCGCGCACGGCCTCGCGTTCGACTTCCTCAGCAACACGCCCGGCGGCCCGCACGTGCTGACCGGCCACGAGATGGGGATCATCACGCTCAACGCCGAGGAGGCCGAGGACGCCGTTCGCGAGCGCATCCGTGCCGAGATGCGAGAGCCTTACCGCACATTGCTTGGCCATTTCCGCCATGAGATCGGCCACTACTACTGGGACTTGCTGGTCGCGCCCGCGTCGTGGATCGACGGCTTCCGAGCACTCTTCGGCGACGAGCGGGCGGACTACGCCGAAGCGCTTCGCAACCACTACGACAACGGGCCGCCGCCGGACTGGGCCATCCGTTTCGTGACCAGCTATGCCAGCTCCCATCCCTGGGAAGACTGGGCCGAAACCTGGGCGCACTACCTCCACATGGCCGACACGGCCGATACGGCGATGAGCTTCGGCGTGGACGCGCGGAACGTCGAGCTTGCCAGCGACCTGTTCGAATCCGCGGATCTCTGGCAGCCGGATCACCCGGAGGCCGGCAAATTCCTGGATTTCCTCAACGGCTGGGTTCGGCTCACGAACGTGCTCAATGAGTTGTCTCGCAGCATGGGGCAACCCGACTACTACCCTTTCGTCCTGCCGCGCGCGGCGGTCGGCAAGCTGCAGTTCATTCACCAGGTGATCACCGAGCAGCGCGAGCGCGGCGGCCTGCCGGCGGAGGCGCTTCCGCCTGAGCTCGCCACTGAGCCTGTCACTGAACCGATGCCGGCTCCGATGCCTCAGTCCTGAGCGAGGGCCAGCGCGGCGCAACGCGCGCAGATGCAAGCGAGTTGCCGCTTCTCCGTCGGCACCCGGGCGAGAAGCTCAGGGCTGAAGTCGACGTCCGTCGCCATGCACCAGCACCGCGGCTGCTTCAGGCCTGTTTCGCGCTCGACTTCCATCGCGCAGCGATTGGCCTCGCCGCACAGCGGGCAGCGGGATGGATCGACTCGCACCGCTTCAACCATCACGCGATCTCGAAGGCCGGCAGCTTCCTGGCGACCGCGTGGTTCCCCAGCGTCACATAGGCTGGCAGGCCGTCGCGGTAAGCCGGATAGTCCTCGCCCTGGATCAGCGGCAGCAGATACCGGCGGCATTTCTCGGTGATGCCGTAGCCGTCATCCGAGATGAAGTCGCGCGGCATGAACTTCTCGGCGTTGGCAACCGCATCGAGCGGCGCCGTGCCGATGCGGTAGGCATAGGGCTCGTCGGACAGGCGTTCGATCGTGGGCATGACCGAGTTCTTTCCTTCGAGCGCAAGTTCGACCGCACGCTGCCCGAGTTCATAGGCTTGCTTCACGTCGGTGGCCGAAGCGATGTGTCGCGCCGAGCGCTGCAGGTAGTCCGCCACGGCCCAATGGAACTTGTGACCCAGCGCTTCCTTGACCATCTGTGCCACCACCGGTGCCGCACCGCCGAGTTGCGCATGACCGAAGGCGTCCTTCGTGCCCTGCTCGGCGAGGAAGGTGCCGTCCGGATGGTGGCAGCCTTCGGAGACGACAACGGTGCAGTAGCCGTGGTACTTCACCAGTGCGTCGACGCGTGCCAGGAAAGCCGGCTGGTCGAATGGAATCTCGGGAAAGAGGATCACTACCGGAATGCCATGGTCGCCCGCCAGTCCGCCGGCCGCGGCGATCCATCCCGCATGGCGACCCATGACCTCGATCACGAAGACCTTCGTGGAGGTGGCCGCCATCGAGCGCACGTCCATCGAGGCTTCGAGCGTCGACACGGCCACGTACTTCGCGACGGAGCCGAAGCCGGGACAGCAGTCGGTGATCGGCAGGTCGTTGTCGATGGTCTTCGGCACGTGGATCGCCTGCAACGGATAGCCCATCGACTGTGACAACTGGCTCACCTTGAAGCAGGTGTCCGCCGAATCGCCGCCGCCGTTGTAGAAGAAATAGCCGATATCGTGCGCCTTGAAGACCTCGATGAGACGCTCGTACTCGCGCCGGTTCTTCTCCAGCGACTTGAGCTTGTAGCGGCACGAACCGAACGCACCGGACGGCGTCGATCGCAAGGACGCGATCGCCTCGGCCGACTCGCGGCTCGTGTCGATCAGATCCTCGGCCAGCGCGCCGATGATGCCGTTGCGGCCGGCGTACACATTGCCGATGCGGTCGGGATGCCGGCGTGCTGTCTCGATCACGCCGCAGGCCGAGGCGTTGATCACCGACGTGACGCCGCCCGACTGGGCGTAGAAGGCATTGAGGGTGGGCATGCGGCATTGTCCCGCAGGCCACTTCTGGGCGCCAGTGGCCGGTCAGCGCCCCGGCAGCCCCATCGATCGCGTGATCACTTCTTTCATGATCTCATTCGTGCCGCCGTAAATGCGCTGCACGCGCGCATCCGCGTAGGCCCGCGTGACCGGGTACTCCCACATGAAGCCGTAGCCACCGTGCAGTTGCACGCACTCGTCCATGACCTTGCATTGCAGGTCGCTGGTCCAGTACTTGGCCATGCTGGCGGTTGCGGTGTCGAGCTTTTCCTGCATCAGCAACTCGATGCATTTGTCGACGAAGACCTGCGCGACCTGCACCTCGGTCTGCAGTTCAGCCAGCGTGTAGCGCGTGTTCTGGTACGCGCCCACGGGCTGGCCGAAGACCTTGCGGTCCTTCACGTAGGCCACCGTCTGATCGATCACCGACTGCGACGCTGCCACCGCGCTGATGGCAATCTGCAGCCGTTCCCACGGCAACTGCTCCATGAGACAGACGAAGCCGCGGTTCTCCTGTGCGGCACCACCGAGCAGCGCATCGGGCGGCAGGCGCACGTCGTTGAAGAAAAGCTCTGATGTGTCCTGAGCCTTCAGCCCAAGCTTCTTCAGTCGCTTGCCTTTCTCGAAGCCGGGCGTGCCGCGCTCCACCAGGAAGAGGCTGGTGCCCTTGGCGCCGCCGGCCGGATCGGTCTTTGCAACCACGATCACCACGTCGGCGTGCCAGCCGTTCGTGATGAAGGTCTTGCTGCCGTTCATCACGTAGGTCCCGTCCGGCTGCTTCATCGCGGTCGTGCGAACGGCCTGCAGGTCGCTGCCGGCGGCCGGTTCGCTCATCGCGATCGCGCCGATCATCTCGCCGCTGGCGAGCTTGGGCAGGTAGTGTTGCTTCTGCGCGTCCGTGCCGTAGCGCAGGATATAAGGCGCGACGATCTCGCTGTGCAGGCCGTAGCCGATGCCCGTGTAGCCGCGCGCCCAGAGTTCCTCGAACTGGATCACCGAATACAGCAGGTCGGCGCCGGAGCCGCCGTATTCCTCGGGCAACGACATGCAGAGAAAGCCGTTGTCGCCGGCCTTGTTCCAGACCTGTCGATCGACGTAGCCCTGCTCTTCCCAGGCTTCGTGGAAAGGCGCGATCTCCTTGTCCATGAAGCGGCGGAAACTGTCGCGGAAGGCCTCGTGATCTGGCGTGAAAAGCGTGCGTTCGATCATGGCAGCGCCCGCCCGGCCGCCCGAAGGGCGCTGCGCGGCCCCCTCGGGGGGCAGGGAACGAAGTGAGCGTGGGGGTTTTTCATTTTCACCGCCTCGGAAACACGGGGGTGCGCTTCTGCAGGAAAGCCATCACGCCTTCGGCGAAGCTCGGCTGTTCGATCAACTCGCGTTGTCGCTCGCTCTCGTAGTGGAGCTGATCCGGCAACGTCTGGCGCTCCGACAACTCAAAAGCCTTGCGCGCTTCAATCACGGCGTGCGTGGGCAACTGCGCGAGTCGCTGCGCGATCTTCTGGGCTTCGAGCAGCAGCAGGTTGTCGTCGATGCTGGCCCAGATCAGGCCCCATTGCGCGGCGGTCTCGGCGCCCAGCTTCTCGTCGAGCAAGGCCATGCCCATTGCGCGCGCAGGCCCGACGCGCCGTGGGATGAACCACGTGCAGCCCAGGTCCGGCACGATGCCCAGCTTGGGCAGGAAAGGCAGATAGAAGTACGCGCTGCGCGCCGCCACGACGATGTCGCATGCCAGCGCCAGCCCCACGCCGGCGCCGGCCGCCGGGCCGTTGACGGCGCAGACCACCGGCACGGGCAGCGAGCGCAGTTCCTCGATCAACGGATTGCTCATCGACTGCATCCATTCGGCCGTCTGGTCGCCGAGCGTCTGGCCTTCGGCGGGCGACCTCATCGCGCCCAGGTCCGCGCCCACGCAGAAGGCCTTGCCCGCGCCCGTGAGCACCACGGCGCGCACGCTGTTGTCATGGCGAATGCGCGCGAGCGAATCGCGAAGCTCGCGTTGCAGTTCGATCGCGATCGGATTCAGCTTGGCCGGCAGGTTCAGCGTGAGCGTTGCGACGCCCTCGTCGACTTCGTAAAGGACGAAGCTCATGTCACAGCCGCTCGACGATGGTGACGTTGGCCATGCCGCCGCCTTCGCACATGGTCTGCAAGCCGTAGCGCTTGCCACGCTGCCCGAGCGCATTCACCAGCGTGGTCATGAGCTTGGTGCCCGATGCGCCCAGCGGATGGCCCAGCGCGATGGCGCCGCCGTTCACGTTGAGCCGCGCCGGATCGGCGCCCAGCTTCTGCAGCCACGCCAGCGGCACTGGCGCGAAAGCCTCGTTGACCTCGAAGAGATCGATGTCGTCGATCTTCATGCCGGCCTTGGCCAGCGCTCTCTCGGTGGCAGGGATCGGCGCCTCCAGCATGATGACCGGATCGTGCCCGATCACGCTCAGGTGGTGGATGCGTGCGAGCGGCTTCACGCCCAGGGCCTTCAGGCCACGCTCATTGACCACGAGCACGCCGCTCGCGCCGTCGCAGATCTGGCTCGCCGTGGCGGCGGTGCAGCGCCCGCCTTCGGCGATGAGCTTGACGCCGGCGATGCCTTCGAGCGTGACATCGAAGCGGATGCCTTCGTCGACGGTGTGCATCTCGCCGCTGGCCGAACCATCGGCGAGGCGGATCTCGACCGGCACGATCTCGTCGTTGAACGCTCCTTCGCGGGTCGCCGCTATGGCGCGCTGGTGGCTTTCGAAGGCATAGCGGTCGAGATCGTCCTTCGAGATGCCGTAGTTCTTCGCGATCATCTCGGCGCCGGTGAACTGGCTGAACTCCACGCCAGGGTAGCGCCGCTTCATCGCGGGGCTCATGTAGGTGCCAAGGCCCGCCTTCGCTGGCAGTGCGTTGGGCGTGAACATCGGCACGCGCGTCATGCTCTCGACGCCGGCCGCGATCACCGCGTCCATGCTGCCGGACATCACGGCCTGCGCCGCGAAATGCAGCGCTTGCTGCGAGGAACCGCACTGGCGGTCGACGGAAGTGCCCGGCACGGATTCGGGAAGCTTCGACGCGAGCACCGCGTTGCGGGCGACATTGGTGGCCTGTTCGCCGACCTGGCTGACGCAGCCGAGGATCACGTCCTCCACGGCTGCCGGGTCGATCCCGCTCCGTGCTACCAATGCGTCGATGACCTGTGCCGCCAGGTCGACGGGATGCCAGCCCGCGAGCTTGCCGCCGCGACGGCCACCCGCTGTGCGCGCGGTGGCCACGATGTATGCCTCTGCCATGGAAAGTCCTTCGTCGGAAATAGAAGGGCCCGGCTCGGTACGTCCATGGCCCCCGGTCGTTGATGGTTCAACGCCGGGTACTTTCGGTCAAGCCGGGGACATCCCGTGGGACCACAGTCGCCAAGGCGACGGGGAATGTTGCGGACGTTCCGGTGCCGCGGCAATGGAGAGCCCCTCGGCGCTGAATCGCACGCACGACGGCTCGAGCGCCGCGACCAGCGCGCGCCGATGCCTGTCGCTGCGAAAGCGCTCGCCGCGTTCGAGCACGATATCGCGCTGATCGTGGTCGAGCGTGATCCATACCGCGCCGCTCTGGCATTCGATGTCCACGTCGTGCGCATCGGGCACCGTGAAGATTGCTTTCTTCGGCAGGCTGAGACTGAGGCGTTGTGTGCTCATGGCGGACTCCTTGGCATTCACCATGAGAATGAATATAGTCATCGTTTGTCCCAGTGTCATACGGTCATTCGGAACTCATTACATGCGTCTGGAGAATGCGAAACCACTGTCGACCACGGCCGACCTGCCGCCGCTGGAGCTCCTGAGGAGCTTCGAGGCCGCGGCGCGCACGCTGAGCTTTACCCAGGCGGCAGGGGAGCTTTTCCTGACGCAATCCGCCATCAGCCGGCAGATCCAGCAACTCGAAAGCAGCCTCGGCGTGATGCTTTTCGAGCGCCGTCATCGGGCGCTGGCGCTCACCGAGCCGGGCCGCGTCTTCCAGCGCGCGGTGGTCGAGGCCCTGGAGCGACTGCGCGACGCGGCGGCGCGCGTCCGGGCGGTGCCGGTGCTGCGCCAGGTCGCGCTCACCACCACGCCGGGCTTTGCCTCGTTGTGGCTCATTCCGCGTCTCGCGCGCTTCACGGCCGACCATCCGATGGTCGACGTCCGCATGTCCGCCACCCTCGAAGTGCTGGATCTCGAGCGCAGCCGACTCGATCTCGCGGTCCGTTTCGTCCCGATCGACCGGGGGACCGGGCCGACGCTGTTCGAAGAATCGGTCATGCCGCTCTGCGCGCCGCGCATCGCCGCAGCGCTGCACGCACCGAGCGATCTCGTCGAGCAAACCCTGCTGACCGTCGACATGCCCAACCACGCCGAAGCACCCACCGCCGATTGGGAGCCCTGGCTCGAAGTCATGGGCCTGACCGACCTCCGCATGAAGAACACCATGCGCTTCACGCAATACCCCGACGCGGTCGCTGCCGCGGTAGCCGGGCAGGGCGTGGTGATCGGGCGCCTGCCGCTGCTGCGCGAACTGGTCCGGACCGGGCAACTCGTGGCGCCTTTCGGCGAGGGTGCTGCGTCGCGCAGGGGGTATTTCATCGAGACCTCGCGCCGAGCCGCAGCCAATCCTGACGCGCAGGACTTTGTGCGCTGGTTGCGCGCAGAAGCCGAGGCCGCGCGCCGAGGCTGAACCCCAGGGGCATTAAAGTCGGGGGCTACGCACGCCCGATGTGCCACCGATTCCGCAGACAAGAAATTCCGATGACCTCGACGACCGAAAACGCCCCCGCGCCAACCGCTGCCAAGAAGGGCGGCCGCGACCGGCAGAACACCCAACACAAGGGCGACAAGGGCGCCCAGCGCCCGCGCAAGGTCAACCCCGTGCTCGAAAAGCTCTTCGAGCTTTATCCCAAGATGTTTGGCGCGCGCTTCCTGCCGCTCAAGCTCGGCGTGTACCAGGACCTGCTGGCCCTGCATTCGGATGAGTTCAAGAAGGAAGACCTCAAGATCGCGCTCGGCCTGCATGCGCGCTCCACGCGCTATCTGGAGGCTGTGGCCACCGGTGAGAAGCGCCACGACCTGAACGGCGTGCCCGTCGAGCCCGTCGCGCCCGAGCATGTGCACCATGCGATTCTCGAAGTCTTCAAGCGCCGGCAGGCGCGCACCGAAGAAGACCTGCGGCCCAAGCTGCGCGCAAGGCTGGTCGAGGCCGTCGAGTCTTCGGGCCTGACGCGCGAGGAATACATGCTGACCGTTCGCACGAACGACGAGACTTCGAACGCCGTGCTCGACGAAGCGTTTGCCGAAGTCGGCGCACGGACGGCAAAGCGCGAAGCCCTGCTGCGCGCCTTCGAGGCCAGCGGCCGTACGGTCGCGGAGTTCGCCGAGATGTACGGGATGGATCCTGCCGAAGTCGGCAGGACCCTGGAGCGCGCGCGGGCCGGTCGGCCGGGCTGATCAGGTCGCCGCTGCCTTCACCTTCAGGCGCCATGCGTGCAGCAGTGGCTCGGTGTAGCCGCTGGGCTGCTCGATGCCCTTGAACACCAGGTCTTGCGCCGCCTTGTAGGCGAACGAGGTGTCGAAGTTGCCGGCCATGTTCTTGTAGAGCGGGTCGCCGGCGTTCTGCTGGTCGACCACCGCGGCCATGCGCTGGAAGGTCGCATCGACCTGTTCGCGCGTCACCACGCCGTGCAGGAGCCAGTTGGCGATGTGCTGACTGGAGATGCGCAGGGTCGCACGGTCTTCCATCAGGCCGATGTTGTGGATGTCCGGCACCTTGGAGCAGCCCACGCCCTGGTCGATCCAGCGCACGACGTAGCCCAGGATGCCCTGCACGTTGTTGTCGAGCTCTTGCTGGCGCTCGGCATCGGTCCAGTTCACGTGCGCTGCGACGGGCACCTTCAGCAGGTCATTGAGGATGTTGTCGCGCTCGGCGTTGGCGTCGATCTGCTCCAACTGCTTCTGCACGTCCGCGACACTGACCTGGTGGTAGTGCAGCGCGTGCAGCGTCGCGGCCGTGGGCGACGGCACCCATGCTGTGTTCGCGCCGGCCTTGGGATGCCCGATCTTCTGTTCGAGCATCGCGGCCATCAGGTCGGGCATGGCCCACATGCCCTTGCCGATCTGCGCCTTGCCGCGCAGGCCGCACGAGAGGCCGACCAGCACGTTGTTCTTCTCGTACGCCTGGATCCACGGCGTGGTCTTCATGTCGCCCTTGCGCAGCATCGCGCCGGCCTGCATGGCGGTGTGCATCTCGTCGCCCGTGCGGTCGAGGAAGCCGGTGTTGATGAAGGCCACGCGCGACGCCGCTTCGGCGATGCAGGCCTTGAGGTTCACGCTGGTGCGGCGCTCCTCGTCCATGATGCCGAGCTTGACCGTGTTGGCCGGCAGGCCCAGCAACTCTTCGACGCGACCAAACAGCGCGCTCGCGAATGCCACTTCGGCAGGGCCGTGCATCTTCGGCTTGACGATGTAGACACTGCCCGTGCGGGAGTTGCCCTTGCGCTTGAGGTCGACGGTCGCGATGGTGGTCGTAATCACCGCATCCATGATCCCTTCGGGGATCTCCTTGTCGCCCGCATACAGGATGGCTGGATTGGTCATCAGGTGGCCCACATTGCGCACGAACATCAGCGAGCGGCCGTGCAGCTTGACCGGTTTGCCGTCGGCGCCGGTGTATTCGCGGTCGGGGTTGAGGCCGCGCGTGAAGGTCTTTCCGCCTTTGACGACTTCCTCGGTCAGCGTGCCCTGCAGGATGCCGAGCCAGTTCGAATAGGCGAGCACCTTGTCCTCGGCATCGACCACCGCCACGGAGTCTTCGAGGTCGAGGATGGTCGACAGCGCAGCTTCGAGCACGACGTCGCTGACGCCCGCCGCGTCGCTCTTGCCGATGGGCGTGCCGCGGTCGATCTGGATGTCGAGGTGAATGCCGTTGTGCTTGAGCAGCACCGACTTCGGCGCGGCTGCGTCGCCCTGGTAGCCGATGAACTGCGATGGATTCTTGAGGCCGGTGCTGCTGCTCTGAAGCGCGATCACCAACTTGCCGTGCTCGACCTTGTAGCCGGTCGCGTTCTTGTGCGAGCCGTTTTCCAGCGGCGCGGCCTGGTCGAGCACGTTGCGCGCGAATTCGATGACTTTCGCGCCACGTGCCGGGTTGTAGCCCTTGCCCTTTTCGGCGCCACCGGTTTCCGGAATGGCGTCGGTGCCATAGAGCGCGTCATACAGCGAGCCCCAGCGTGCGTTCGCGGCATTGAGCGCGTAGCGTGCGTTCAGGATCGGCACCACCAGTTGCGGGCCGGCTTGCAGCGCGAGTTCGGCGTCGACGTTGGTGGTGGTCGCCGTCACGTCCTTCGGTTGCGGGAGCAGGTAGCCGATCGATTCGAGGAAGGCGCGGTAGGCCGGCATGTCGGCGATCGGGCCGGGATGCGCCTTGTGCCACTTGTCCATTTCCGTCTGCAGGCGGTCGCGCTCGGCCAGCAGCGCCACGTTCCTGGGCGCGAATTCGCTGACGATGGCGTCGAAGCCCTTCCAGAAGACGTCGCTCGCCACACCGGTGGCGGGCAGGACTTTTTCTTCGACGAAGCGGTGGAGTTCGGTGGCGACCTGGAGGCCGTGGACGTTGGTGCGGGCGGTCATGTTCGTTTCTCCTTGAAGGCTGAGGCGGGCGCAGCCGGTAACTTTATTCGATACCTCACTGGCCAGTAATAACGAAAAGCGGGTTTTATCAATGACAAAAATGAAGGTAATCGGCCCACGCCGCAGCTTTTGTCAAAGGGTACGCCCTGACAAGCGGCGCGAACATCCTCCTTGCCCTCGAAATCGCCAGCACCTATCTCGACAACAACGCCATTGCGCTGTTTCTGGCCTTAGACCTGGCCTGTGAGGCGGTGGGCGGCGGTGCGCACGGGGTCGATGTACCGCTCGTCGTAGCGGTGCGCGGGCATGGTGAGGGTGACTGCGGCGGCGAGGCGGCCATCGGCGTGGAACACGGGGGCCGAGATGCCGCCTAGTTCGGCCGTGCGGTCGCCGACGAGGGCGCAGTAGCCCTGGGCGCGGATCGATTCGTAGAGCTTGCGGTCTTTTGCGCTGCGCGGCCATTCGGCGTGGGGGCCGAATGCGATGAGGACGCGGGCGCCTGCGCCGCGATCGGCGGGCAGCAAGTCGCCGGCGCGCACGTGGTCGCGCACGATGTGTGGGGAATCAACGCGGTAGAGGCATAGGCGCGCCCAGACGCCGGCTTGCTGCTGGCGCACGTGGTAGGCCGCGCTCTCGCCTGTGGCTGCGACGAGGTCGCGCAGGACCGGCAACACCACGTCGTCCAGCGAGAACGAGGCTGCATACAGGGCATTCAGCCGCGCGATCTCGCTCCCCAATGCGTAGCGGCCGTCGTCTTGCCGGCGTATCAGGCGCGCGTGTTCCAGCGAAGCCAGCAGGCGCAAGGCGGTACTCTTGTAGAGTTGCGTCCGCTCCGCCAGTTGCGCCAGCGACAGCGCTTCGTCGCCGGGCTGGAAAGCGGAAAGAAGGCTCAGCGCGCGGTCGACCGCTGCCGCGCCGCCGGGCGCTGCGTTATGGTCTGACATCGATTCGGTTTGGGCTTTGCGGGGCATGGCTTTCTTGACGGGAAGGACGATTGCCGGGTTTAATTCTGTTCTACGGAATGTAGTTCGATCAGACAGAACTGTCAAATAACCCTCGCCCCTTTCAGGAGACAAGAATCGTGACAGTCCCCGATGTCCTCATCAGCGAGGTCGGCCCGCGCGATGGCCTGCAGTCGGTCAAGGCGACCATGCCGACGCCCGACAAGCTCCGCTGGATCGCCGGCCTGCCGGGCGAACCGGTCTACGGCATGACGCCCGAGGCCGGCCTGCCCAAGGGCTTCACGCAAGGAATGCAAGGAACCCAAGGAACCGCCCATGTCTGAATCCACCCCGCTGCCCTACGCGGGCGTCCGCGTCATCGAGTTCACCCACATGGTGATGGGCCCCACCTGCGGCATGCTGCTTGGCGATCTTGGCGCCGAGGTCATCAAGGTCGAGCCGATCGAGGGCGACAGCACGCGGCGCCTGCTCGGCTCCGGCGCGGGCTTCTTCCCGACCTTCAACCGCAACAAGAAGAGCATCGCCCTCGATCTGAAGAAGCCCGAGGGTGTGGAAGCGGCGCTGCGGCTCATCGCCACGGCCGACATCATGAGCGAGAACTTCAAGCCCGGCACGATGAAGAAGCTCGGGCTGGATTACGACAGTCTCCGCAAGCTGAACCCGCGCCTCATCTACGTGAGTCACAAGGGCTTCCTGCCCGGCCCCTACGACCACCGGACCGCGCTCGACGAAGTGGTGCAGATGATGGGCGGACTCGCCTATATGACGGGCCGCTCGGGCGATCCGCTGCGCGCGGGCACCAGCGTGAACGACATCATGGGCGGCATGTTCGGTGCCATCGGCGCGATGGCCGCGCTGCGTCAGCGCGAACGCACGGGCGAGGGCTGCGAAGTGCAATCCGCTCTGTTCGAGAACAACATCTTCCTCGTCGCGCAGCACATGATGCAGTTCGCCGCCACCGGCAAGGCTGCCGACCCGATGCCGAGCCGTATCTCGGCCTGGGGCGTGTACGACGTCTTCACCGTGAAGGACGGCGAGCAGATCTTCCTGGCCGCGGTGAGCGACAAGCAGTGGGCGATCTTCTGCAAGGCCTTCGGGCTCGACGACCTGCTGGCGGACCCGCGCCTGAAGACCAACAACGACCGCGTGCTGGCGCGCGACTGGATGATGCCCATCCTGCGCTCGCACATGGCGAACCACAGCGCCGCGGAACTCAGCGCGGTGTTCGAGAAGAACGAACTGCCCTTCGCGCCCATCACCAAGCCGCAGGACCTGTTCGACGACCCGCACCTCAATGCCACGGGCGGGCTCGCACCGGTCCGAATGAACGACGGCAGCCAGTCGAAGGTGCCGCTCATGCCTTTCACGCTCGGCGGCGAACGCCCCGGCATCCGCCTGCAGCCGCCGCTGCTCGGCGAGCACACGAATGCGTTGCTCAAGGAGGTGGGCTACAGCGATGCGCAGATCGCCGCGCTCAAGGCGCAGAACATCACCACCGGAGAGTGACGCTCATCTCAGGTCTTCATGAAGGCACAGGATGTTGCCTTCGGGGTCCTCGAACCAGGCTGCCTTCTCCGACCCGAGCACGCAGACGTGCTCGACCGTCTTGAGCCCGGGCAGGTCGTAATCGGCGAAGCGCACGCCGCGTTCCTTCAGCGCAGCCACGGATTCGCCGATGTCCGCCACGCGAAAACTCACTGCCGTGTGTTCCGCCTTGGTGCCTTCGGGCTTCGGGAACAGGGCCAGTTCGGTGCCGCCGCAACGGTAGATGAACTTGCCGTCCGGTTTGGCGCCGAGCGGCTCCAGCCCAAGGGCGTCTTCGTAGAACCGTCGCGCCCGGGCGAGATCCTTCACGGGCAGCATGCAAGTGACGTGGCTGGACGCGAGTGGGCTCATGGTGGTGCTCCACACAGTTCTCGACAGGCTCCTTGTAGGCCGTTCGGGTCCACTTCGCCATGCGCAGGAAGGCCTACGCCCATTGGTCGATGCTTCTCAGCGAAGCCCGGGGACGACCAGGGTGATCGCCAACCCTGCAACTGCGCAGACGCCGAGCAGCGGCATCACGCCGACCTTGAACCGGAACAGCGCCACGACCGCGGCGACGGCAATGACAGCCGACACCGCATCGAAGCGCCCGCCGAAACCCTTCGGCCAGAACACGTGGTACGCGAAGAACAGCGCGAGATTCAGGATCACGCCCACCACGGCGGCCGTGACCGCCGACAGCGGTGCGGTGAAGCCGAGCTTCCCGTGCGTGGCCTCGACCAGCGGCCCGCCGACGAGGATGAAGACGAACGAAGGCAGGAAGGTGAAGAAGGTGACCACCGCGGCGGCCAGTGCACCGCCCAGGAAGACGGCGTCCGGCCCGAGCACCCGCTGGGTCCAGCCGCCCACGAATCCGACGAAGGCCACCACCATGATCAGCGGGCCGGGCGTGGTTTCGCCGAGGGCCAGGCCATCGATCATCTGCGCGCCCGACAGCCAGTGATGCTGTTCGACCGCGCCCTGGTAGACGTAAGGCAATACCGCGTAGGCACCGCCAAAGGTCAGCAGCGCGGCCTTGGTGAAGAACCAGCCCATCTGCGTGAGCGTTGCCTGCAGGCCTTGGCTGGCGATGAGTGCGCCCATCGCCGCGGCCCACAGCCCGATCCCGACGGCCAGCAGTCTTGCCAGATGACCGCGCGAGAAGCGCGCATGAGGTGGCGTCGGCGTGTCGTCGTCGATCACTGCGGGCCCGTAGCGCTTGTCCCCGTTTCCATGGCTGCCGCCTATCGCGAAAACGCCCGGTGCCTGGCGCGCGCCGAAATGGCCGATCAATCCTGCGGCGGCAACGATGGCGGGGAACGGCGTGTCGAAGACAAAGATCGCGACGAAGGCTGCCCCGGCGATGCCCCACATCCAGGCATTCTTCAGCGCGCGGGTGCCGATGCGGTGCGCGGCATGCAGAACGATGGCCGTGACGGCGGGCTTGATGCCGTAGAAGATGCCCGCCACCAGCGGCACGTTGCCGAAGCGCAGGTAGATCCACGACAGCGCGATCAGGATGAACAGCGACGGCAGCACGAACAGTGCCCCGGCGATGATGCCGCCCCAGGTGCGATGCATCAGCCACCCGATGTACGTGGCCAGTTGCTGGGCCTCCGGGCCGGGGAGCAGCATGCAATAGTTGAGCGCATGCAGAAAGCGCTTCTCGCTGATCCAGCGTCTGCGCTCCACCAGTTCGGTGTGCATGATCGCGATCTGCCCGGCCGGGCCGCCGAAGCTGATGAACCCCAGCTTGAGCCAGAACCGAAAGGCTTCCGCGAAGCTGATGGGTGCCGGCGGCTTGGAAGGATTCATGTCCCGAGCCTAAGCGACTTGCCCCGGCAGCGGCGCGTGAAGGCATCATTGGCGCCTGCCATGGACAGACTCAAGCAACTCGAATCCTTCGTCTCGATCGCCGCGCGCGGCAGCCTCACGGCGGCGGCCAAGGCGGAGGGCGTGGCGCCGGCCATCATCGGCCGCCGCCTCGACGCGCTCGAAGAACGCCTGGGCGTCAAGCTGCTGCTGCGCACCACGCGGCGCATCACCCTCACGCATGAGGGGAGCGCTTTCCTGGAGGATTGCCAGCGCCTGCTGGTCGAACTCGCGAATGCGGAGGCCAGCGTCAGCGCGGGCGGCGTCAAGGCCAGCGGCCATCTGCGCGTGACGGCGCCGGCGGGCTTCGGCCGGCGGCACGTGGCGCCCCTGGTGCCGCGTTTTCATGAACAGCATCCGGAGGTGACCATCTCCCTGAACCTGAGCGATCGGCTCGTCGACATGGCGGGCGAGAGCTTTGACTGTGCGGTGCGCGTCGGCGACCTGCCCGATTCGTCGCTGGTGAGCCTGCGCCTTGCCGACAACCGGCGCCGCTGTGTTGCGACGCCCGATTTCGTGCGCCGGCACGGCGCGCCGCGTCATCCGGGCGAATTGGCGCGCTTCGCCTGCCTGAGCCTGTCGAGCGACGCATCGCAAACACGCGGCTGGGCCTTCCGCGTGCCGACCGGCGACGGAGACCACGAGGTGATCCATCTCAAGCCGACCGGACCGCTCGACTGCTCTGACGGCCAGGTGCTCCACGATTGGTGCCTGGCCGGCCACGGCATTGCGTGGCGCAGCACCTGGGAGGTCGAAGCAGAAATCGACGCCGGCTTGCTGATGCCGCTGCTCGACGAATTCGCGGCGCCGCCGAACGGCATCTACGCGGTGTTTCCGCAGCGCAAGCATTTGCCATTGCGGGTGCGCCTGTGGCTCGATTTTCTGAAGGCGCAGTATGCGCGGCCGGAGTTCTGGGGCGGCACAATCGCTGCGCCGTCGACAACGAAGGAAACGAAGGAATCTCCACGATGACGCTCGAAGCCATCCTTGCCTACCTGCATTTCCTTGCCATCCTGACCATGGTGGTCTTCATTTCCAGCGAGGCGGCCCTGTGCCGGGTCCAGTGGCTCAACGCGGCGGTGGTCGAACGGCTGGCGAGGGTCGACATGGTCTACGGCATCGCGGCCGTCGCGGTGCTTGCCACGGGCGTCGCGCGCACCTGGTGGGGCATCAAGGGCACGGTCTGGTACTGGACCAATCCTTTGCTTCACGTGAAGCTGGCTCTTTTCATCATCATCGGCGTGATTTCCATCTTCCCGACGCTCACCTATGTCCGCTGGCGCAAGACGCTGCGGTCGAGCGGCACGCTCCCGCCCGAGGCTGAAATCCGCAAGACGCGCAAGCTGGTGATGATCCAGGCGCACATCATCGCGGTGATCCCTTTGGTCGCCGTGTTCTTCGCGCGCGGCTTCGGCGCAAGGAGCTAGCCTCCGATGCGGCCGGCAAGCATCAAGGCGCTGTTTGCGGGCACCATCTTCACCAGCGCCTTCCTGCTTTTCCTGGTCCAGCCGCTGATCGCCAAGCAGATCCTGCCCTGGTTCGGCGGGTCGGCGGCGGTGTGGTCGATCTGCATGGTCTTCTTCCAGGTCGTGCTGCTCGCGGGCTATGCGTATTCCGACTGGACCACCCGCCGGCTCGGCACGCGCGCGCAAGCGAAGCTGCATGTCGGGCTGTTGCTGGCGAGCCTGGCCTTCCTGCCGATCGTGACCAGCGCGCGCTGGAAACCGACCGGCGCCGAAGACCCCACGCTGTGGATCCTCGGGCTGCTGCTCGGCACCATCGGCCTGCCGTACTTCCTGCTGTCGACCACGGGTCCGCTGGTCCAGTCGTGGGTCGCACGCACGCCCTGGGGCGCGCAGGTGTACCGCTACTTCTCGCTTTCCAACTTTGCCTCGCTCGCGTCGCTGCTGAGCTATCCGGTGCTGATCGAGCCGCGCAGCACGGTGGTGCAGCAGGCTTGGGGTTGGTCGATCGCCTATGGGGTGTTCGTGGTGCTGTGCGCCGCCACCACGCTGTACGTGGCGCGACACTGGGCAGCAGCCGCGCTGCCGGCCGCCGGAAGGCCGAGCGTCGAAGCGGCGAGCCCGACCACGAGGCCGGGACTCGCCGATCACCTGATGTGGCTCGCCCTGCCCGCGCTCGGCTCGTGGCTGCTGCTCGCCATCACGAATCACATCACGCAGAACGTCGCGGCCATTCCTTTCCTGTGGGTGCTGCCGCTGTCGGTCTACCTGCTGAGCTTCGTGCTGACCTTCGAGAGCGATCGCTGGTATCGCCGCGCGGTCTTCGTGCCGCTCGCAGCGGTGATGTTGGCGCTGTGCGCGTTCGGGCTGCAGGACAACCTCGGCTCCAACCTCCGGACGGCGCTGCCGATCTACGTCGTCGGCCTGTTCGCGCTGTGCATGTTCCTCCATGGCGAGATGGCGCGGCTGCGGCCCGGCAGCGCGTACCTGACGCGCTTCTACCTGATGCTGTCGCTGGGCGGCGCGCTGGGTGGTGTGAGCGTGGGGCTGGTCGCGCCGCATGTGCTGCCGGCGTACTACGAACTCGGCGTCGGCCTCACGCTGTGCGCGCTGATCGCGGCCGTGCTCTGGCGGCAGCGGCGCGTCGGCATGGCCGCCTCGCTCGCGTTGGCGGGCGCCTGCGCGTGGTTCCTCGTCCTGCAGGTGGAAGGTGATGCGACGGGTGCGCGGCGCATGCAGCGCAACTTCTACGGCACGCTGGTCACCCTCGACACGCTGCGCGGCGCAGCGAAGGATCGCGTGCGCCAGATGTACCACGGCTCGGTCAAGCACGGCGAGCAGTACCTGGCGCCCGGCCGTCGTCGCGAACCCACGACCTACTACGGGCGCAGCTCCGGCATCGGCCTGGCCATCGCGGCGGCACCGGCCAGACCGCGACGCATCGGCCTCGTCGGACTGGGCGCCGGTACGCTGGCCACCTACGGACGGCCGGGTGACATCTACCGCGTTTACGAAATCAATCCGGAAGTCTTCGACCTGGCCGACAGCGAGTTCAGCTTCCTTGCCGACAGCCCGGCCCGTATCGAACGCGTCCTCGGCGATGCACGACTGGCCCTGGAGCGCGAACCGCCGCAGGCCTTCGACGTACTGGCGGTCGATGCGTTCTCGGGCGATTCGGTGCCGATCCACCTCATCACGTGCGAGGCGATGGATGTCTACCTGAGGCACATGCGCCCGGAAGGCATCGTCGCCTTTCACGTCACCAATCGATTCCTGGCACTCGCGCCTGTGGTGGAGAAGATCGCGCTGGCCAAAGGCCTGCATGTAGCGCTGGTGCACGACGAGCCGGCCAACCCGGGCCTGCGCAACACCGACTGGGTGCTCGTCGCGCGCGACCCCAAGGTGCTCGCGCGCGACGCGATCCGACTGGCCAGTTCAAAGATCGAGCAGATCGCCGGCCTGGAACCCTGGACCGACGACTACAACAACCTTTTCGGCGTCTTGAAGTAACAGTGACCAAGGCCGCCACAGCCCGGCCTGTTCGTAAAACACCGCGGAACTGGCTCTGCCAGGCCGCTGGTGTTGCCCCCGGTAGGGGGTGGGCGGCTACACGAAGTGAGCCAACCTGGGGGCGAGCAACAGTTCAGCCCTTCGCGTCGGCCTCACACTTTTTCATGAAGCTGTTCTTCGCGGCACCCGCCAAGGGCTTGCCGTTCTTGTCGATCGCCTTCGTGGCGCAAGTAGTCTCCACGGCAGCCTTGGCGTCTTTTTCGCACTTCTTGACGAAACTGGTCTTGGCGGCGCCATTCAGCTTCTTGTCCGCGGCCTGGGCGTCACAGGATTGCGCGTGTGCTGCACCGAACGACAGGGAGGCGCCCAGAGCCAACAGGGAAAGGAGCTTTTTCATGGTGTATGAATCCTTGAGGACGGGTTGTGACTGGTTTGCCCCACCCAGGGGCTGTCCATCCTAACGGCCGACGTTCACCGTTGGATGACGTTCATTGACGATCGTTAGGGTTCGTGGTTTTGACCCCGGTAAAATCCCGCGATGCTATTGGTCAAACAGGAGCTGCTCGCGGCGCTCGCGAACACGCTCGAATCCCTCTCGCCCGGCGCCGGCAGCAAGGCCGCGTTCGAGTCGCCCAAGGTGGCGGCCCACGGCGACTTCGCAAGCACGGCCGCCATGCAGCTCGCCAAGCCGCTCCAGCGCAAGCCGCGCGAACTGGCTGAAGAGCTCAGCACCGCCTTGCGCGCGACGCCGGCCTTCACTCAATGGGTCGAGGCCATCGAAATCGCCGGTCCCGGTTTTCTCAACATCCGCCTCAAGACCGCCGCCAAGCAACAGGTCGTCCGCGAGGTGCTGGCGGCGCGCGACGCTTTTGGCCATCAGGCCTCCGGCGGTGAACGCGTCCTGGTCGAATTCGTTTCCGCCAACCCCACGGGCCCCCTGCATGTGGGCCACGGGCGCCAGGCGGCGCTGGGCGACGCCATCTGCAACCTGCTCGCGACGCAGGGTCAGAGCGTCTATCGCGAGTTCTATTACAACGACGCCGGCGTGCAGATCCAGACGCTCGCGAACAGTACGCAACTGCGCGCCAAGGGCCTCAAGCCGGGCGACCCGCAATGGCCCGAGCAGGCCTATAACGGCGAATACATCGCCGACATCGCCGAGGACTTCAAGGCGAAGAAGACAGTCCGCTCGGACGACCGCGAATACACCGCCAGCGGCGATGTCGAAGACATCGATTCGATCCGCCAGTTCGCCGTCGCCTACCTGCGCCACGAGCAGGACCTGGACCTGAAGGCCTTCCAGGTGAAATTCGACAACTACTACCTGGAGTCCAGCCTCTACACCAGCGGTCGCGTCGAGGCGACGGTGAAGAAGCTCATCGACGCCGGCAAGACCTACGAGCATGACGGCGCGCTGTGGCTCAAGTCCACCGAATACGGCGACGACAAGGACCGCGTCATGCGCAAGGGTGACGGCACGTACACCTACTTCGTGCCCGATGTGGCGTATCACATCGCGAAGTGGGAGCGTGGCTTCCACAAGGTCGTCAACATCCAGGGCACAGACCACCACGGGACGATCGCACGCGTGCGCGCCGGCCTGCAGGCCGCGGGCGAAGGCATCCCGGCCGGCTACCCTGACTACGTGCTGCACACCATGGTGCGCGTGATGCGCGGCGGCGAAGAGGTCAAGATCAGCAAGCGCGCCGGCAGCTACGTCACGCTGCGCGACCTGATCGAATGGACCAGCACCGATGCGGTGCGCTTCTTCCTGTTGAGCCGCAAGCCCGACACCGAATACACCTTCGACATCGATCTCGCGCTGGCGCAGAACAACGACAACCCCGTCTACTACGTGCAGTACGCGCATGCGCGCATCTGCTCGGTGCTGGCGGCCTGGGGCGGCGATGTCGCCACGCTGAATGATGTCGACCTGTCGCCGCTGCAGAGCGCTGCCTCGCAGGCCTTGCTCCTGCAGATCGCCAAATATCCGACCATGCTCACCGCCGCGGCCAAGGATTTCGCGCCGCACGACGTGACCTTCTATCTGCGCGAGCTGGCCGCGAGCTACCACAGCTACTACGATGCCGAGCGCATCCTGGTCGACGAGGAGCCCGTGAAACTGGCCCGCCTGGCCCTCGTCGCCGCCACCGCACAGGTGCTGCACAATGGCCTCGCTGTTCTCGGCGTCAGCTCGCCGCAGAAGATGTGATTACCTTCCACCATGAAAAAAAGACATAGCAGCGGCAACATCGTCATCGGGTTGATCATCGGCCTCGTGCTCGGGCTCGGCGTGGCCCTCGGCATCGCGGTCTATGTGACCAAGGTGCCGATCCCGTTCATGACGAAGACCCAGCGCAGCGGCCCCGAGCAGGACGAAGCCGAGGCGCGCAAGAACCGGGATTGGGATCCGAACGCGCCGCTCGCAGGCAAGGCGTCGGCGCCCGCCCGTCCGCCGGCAGCGGCAGCCACCGCGACGGCGACGCCACCCCAGCCGGCGACGGTCGGCCCGCTCAATCCGCCGACCTCGGCGCCCGTGCCGGTGGTCGTGGCGCCCAGCGCCCGAGGCAGCGATTCGGCAACGCCGACACGCCCGGCGCGCACCGCGCCGGTGCCGGCCGAGGCCAATGCGACGCCATCGAGCGACCCGCTGGGCGATCTGGCCCGCGCGCGGTCGGGGATGGGGTCGAGCACGACTGCGAGCGCAAGTTCATCTGGCGCCAGCGGCGATCCTTTCGTGTACTTCGTGCAGGCCGGCGCCTACCGCACCCCGGAGGATGCCGAGGCCCAGCGCGCCAAGCTGTCGCTGATGGGCGTCGAAGCCCGCGTGACCGAGCGCGAGCAGGCAGGGCGCACCGTGTACCGTGTGCGTGCCGGCCCGTTCAACAAGAAGGACGACGCCGATCAGCTCAAGGAGCGACTGGACAGCGGCGGCCTCGAGTCCGCCCTGGTACGCGTCCAGCGTTGAGCTTTGCCATTCTTTACCTCGACAGGTCCGGGAACTCCACCCGGACCCCGGGCTCTTTCAGCCGCATAGGAGAATTTCATATATGAAACGTCGTGACTTTTCGCTGGCCGCAGCTTCGCTGGGTCTTCTTCCGCTGGTTGCCCCTTCGTACGCGCAGCAGCAGCCACCCAAGGCCGGCAAGGACTACATCGTCCTGGGCAAGCCTGCGCCGGTCGACACGCCGGCCGGCAAGGTCGAGGTGATCGAATTCTTTTCGTACAACTGCCCGCACTGTGCGGCGTTCGAGCCACAACTGGAAGCCTGGGCCAAGAAGCTGCCACCTCACGTCGCGTTCAAGCGCGTTCCGGTTCCCTTCGTGGGCAACGACACCGAAGCCAAGCAGCGCCTCTACTACACGCTCGAAGCCATGGGCAAGGTGGACGAGTTCCAGCCGATCCTGTTCGACGCCATTCACAAGCAGCGCCAGCCCATCATGGGCGACGCGGCCATCCTGGCCTGGGCCGAGAAGCAGCCGGGCCTGGACGCCAAGAAGTTCGCCGAACTGTTCAAGTCCTTCTCCGTGGTCGGCAAGGCCAAGCGCGCCAGCCAGCTCACGAGCGACTTCCAGGTGGCCGGCGTGCCGGCATTCGGCGTGGCCGGGCGCTGGTATGTCGATGGTGAAACGGCCGGTTCCATGGAACGCGCGCTGCAGGTCGTGGATTCCCTCGTCGCCGAAGCCCGAAAGGGCTGACAAGGTCGGGCCGACCCGACTTCCTTCCCCCGAAAGGCCCGCTTTGGCGGGCTTTTTCGTCAAGGCCGCGCAAGGCCGCATCCCCCGGGGGCATACAATCGCAGAGCAAGTTTCGTGCCTCTATGAAATCGCCCCTCACCTCCACTCCCTTTCGTCATGCCGGTCGCGCTCTGTGGCTGGCTCTGGCCCTGACCGGCATGGCCTCGGTCGCGCAGGCCGAAAAGGCCGACCGCGCCAAGCCCATGAACATCGAAGCGGACTCGATGCGCTACGACGATCTCAAGCAGACCAGCGTGTTCACCGGCAATGTGGTGGTCACCAAGGGCACGATCGTCGTTCGCGGCGACCGCATCGACGTGCGGCAGGATCCCGAGGGCTACCAGTACGGCGTCGTCACTGCTGCGCCCGGAAAGTTGGCATATTTCAAGCAGAAGCGGGATGCCGGCACCGACGAGTGGATCGAAGGCCAGGGCGAGACCATCGAATACGACAGCCGCGCCGACAACGTGAAGTTCATCCGCCAGGCGGTGATGCGTCGGCTGATCGGCGCCACCGTCAGCGACGAGAGCAGCGGGCCGCTGATCGTCTACGACCAGAGCAACGACACCTTCACGGTCAATGGCTCGTCGCTGCCACCGAACGCTGGCGTGGCAAGCCAGCCCGGCGGCCGCGTCCGGGCCATCCTCACCCCCAAGACCGCCGCGGCGCCGGGCGCCGCCCCTGGTGCCAAGCCGGCGCCTGCCGCAGCCGCCAAGCCGGCCGAGGGCAAGGGCTTGCGGTCCACCACCACGCTGGGCGGAGAAGCAAAGAGTGATTGAAACCGCTGGTATGAGCGCAGGCGCGGACATGGCGGAAAGCCGCCTCGAGGCGCGTGGCCTGCAAAAGAGTTACGGCAGCCGCACGGTCGTCAAGGACGTGTCCCTGGGCGTGCAGAAGGGCGAGGTCGTCGGCCTGCTGGGCCCCAACGGCGCAGGCAAGACGACGTCCTTCTACATGATCGTCGGCCTGGTTCGCGCCGATGCCGGCGACATCACCATCGACGGCGAGCCGATCGCCCACATGCCGATCCACCGGCGCGCGCGCATGGGGCTGAGCTACCTGCCGCAGGAAGCGTCGATCTTTCGCAAGCTCACGGTCGAGGAAAACGTCCGGGCCGTGCTCGAGTTGCAGTACGAACCCGACGCCCACGGGCGACCGGCGCCCCTGAGCAAGCGGCGCATCGAGGAGCATCTGGCCGAACTCCTGGCCGACCTGCGCGTCGACCACCTGCGCGATTCCCCGGCCCTGGCCCTGTCCGGCGGCGAGCGCCGCCGCGTCGAGATCGCCCGCGCCCTCGCCACGCAGCCGCGTTTCATCCTGCTCGACGAACCGTTCGCGGGCATCGACCCGATTGCGGTGATCGAGATCCAGCGAATCATCAGCTTCCTGAAGGAGCGCGGCATCGGTGTGCTGATCACCGACCACAACGTCCGTGAAACGCTGGGCATCTGCGATCACGCTTTCATCATCAGCGACGGGCATGTGCTCGCCCAGGGCACGCCTTCGGAGATTGTCGACAACGCCGATGTGCGGCGCGTCTACCTCGGCGAGCATTTCAGAATGTGATCGCGTTCCATGAAGCAGGGTCTTTCGCTGCGTGTATCGCAGCATCTCGCGCTGACACCCCAACTCCAGCAATCGATCCGACTGCTGCAGCTTTCCACGCTCGAACTTTCGCAGGAAGTCGAGCAGATGCTCGACGACAACCCGTTTCTCGAGCGCACCGCCGAAGAGGCCGCGCGCGAGGAATTCGGTCTCGATGCCGCCGACGCACCCGTCCGCGATGACGACCGGATGGCCGAGGTCGATGGTGACTTCGTCGCCGGCGCGCCCGGCTCGGCGGCGGAATCCGCCACCGCCGTCAACGGCGAAGCCGAAGTCGCCGTCGCCGAAGGCGTGGACTCCGAACCCGACTGGGAGGGCGACGGCACCGTCGATCTTGCGCCCGACGACAGCGAATGGGGCGGCGATGCCCCGGCCCGCGCCAACAACCTCGGCGACGACGAGCGCACCGACGCGACCGAACTCGCGCGCAGCCAGGAGTCGCTCCAGTCCTTCCTGCATCGCCAGGCCTTGGGCCTTCGCCTGAGCGACACGGACAGCGCGGCACTGCGCTTCCTGATCGAATCGCTCAACGACGACGGCTACCTCGAAGATTCGCTGCCCGCGCTCGCATCCGGCCTTGCTGGAGACGACAACGATCAGTTCGACGACCTGGTGCATCACTTCCAGGTTGCGCTCGGCCTGCTGCAGAGCCTGGAGCCGGTCGGCGTCGGCGCGCGCAGCCTCGGCGAGTGCCTCACCATTCAACTGCGCGCCCTGGCGAGCGAGGACGAGACCGAAGAGGAAGCGCAAATCCGCAAGACGGCCATCGCCATCTGCAAGCAGCCGATGGAATTGCTCGCCCGGCGCGATATCAAGCGACTGGTCACGCTCACGCGAAGCAATGAGGACGAGGTTCGCGCCGCGCTGCAGCTCATCGCCAGGCTCGAACCCAAGCCGGGTCGCCGTTTCGTGGACGTCGAACGCAACGTGGTCATTCCGGACGTGATCGTTTCGCGCGTCGGCAACGGCACGAACACCAAGTTCCGCGTCATGCTCAACCCCGAAGTCATGCCGCGTCTGCGCGTGCACGACATCTATGCCAGCGCGCTCAAGCAGCACAAGGGCGAAGGCAGCCAGGCGCTGTCGCAGCGGCTGCAGGAGGCGCGCTGGTTCATCAAGAACATCCAGCAGCGCTTCGACACCATCTTGCGTGTGTCCAACGCCATCGTCGAGCGGCAGAAGAGCTTCTTCGTACACGGCGAACTCGCGATGCGACCGTTGGTGCTGCGCGAAATCGCCGACGAACTGGGCCTGCACGAATCGACCATCAGCCGCGTGACCACGGCCAAGTACATGGCGACGCCCTACGGCACCGTCGAGCTCAAGTACTTCTTCGGCTCGGCGCTGGGCACCGAGACCGGCGGCAACGCTTCAAGCACGGCGGTGCGGGCGTTGATCAAGCAGTTCGTGAGCGCCGAGGATCTCAAGAAACCGCTGTCCGACAGTCAGATCTCCGAGATGCTCAAGGAGCAGGGGATCGAATGCGCCCGCCGCACGGTCGCGAAATACCGCGAGGCCTTGCGCATCGCGCCGGCGAATCTCCGCAAGGCGCTCTAGATTCGCCTTTGAGCCCGCAGCAGCAGCGCGCGCAGGTCGGCGGGCTGCACCGGTTTGCGCAGCGCCTGCCAGCCGCGTTCGCGGGCCAGTTCGAGCGTTGCGTCGTCGATGTCGGCGGAGATCAGCGCGATCGCCAGGTTCGGGCTTCGCCGCTGCAGTTCCTTGGCGAGCGCAATGCCATCCAACTCACCCGGCAGCCGGATGTCGCACAGCGCGATCTCGAAAGCGGGAAGGTTCGGCAACGCCAATGCGTCCGCCGCGCTGATGCAGACGTGCGGGCGCGCCCTCCAGAGGCGCAGCAGCGCCGCAACGCTGTCGGCGACCACGGTGTTGTCCTCGACCACCAGCACCCCAAGGCCCTGCCGCAGCGTTCCCGGGGCGGCGGCTTCGGTAGCCGAGACCATCGAAGGCACGACCGGCGCGCCCAGCGGTGCGGCCGGCAATTCGAAGCCGAACACCGATCCGCGCCCGGGCGCCGAGCGCAGCGTGATCTCAACGCCGAGTCGAGCAGCCAGCCGTCGCACGATGGCGAGTCCCAGTCCGTGGCCACGCTGCAGGTTGCGTTCGATGTTGCCGATCTGCTCGAAGTCGCCGAACACGCGCTCCTGTGCTTCAGGCGCGATGCCGACGCCCGCGTCGCGCACTTCGACGCGCCATGCATCAGGGCGGCGCCGGCATGCCAGCAGCACGCGCCCCCGGGGCGTGAACTTGAGCGCGTTGTCGACAAGGTTGCCGAGGATGCGGCGCAGCGCAACCGCGTCCGTCCAGACCACCACGTCCGGCGGGCATCGCACACGCACGCGGCCGCTGCCGGCTTGGCGCGCCAGTTCGTTCAGCAAGGGCGCGAGCGCGACGGCGACCGGCGTGATCGGGTCGGCCGCGGCCTCGATGCGTCCGATCTCCAGCAATTGATTGGTAAGACCTTCGAGCGCCTGCTGCGCGCGCGATAGCGCGGCGACGGTGTTCTGCACGGTCAGCCGGTCTTCGCCGGCATCCAGCTGATGGCGCAGGACCTCAGCTTGCAAGCCCATCGCCATCACCGGCTGGCGCAGATCATGGTTGGCGGCCGAGAAGAAGCGCAGCCGCTCGGCCTGCGCTTCCTGCGATTCGCGCAGGCCCGCCAGCGCCTGCGCGCGCAGCGCACTTTCGTTGTGGCGCAGGCCGATGTTCTCTTCGAGCTGCCGCGCACGCTCGCCCACCAGGCGCCAGACCATGGCGAGCAGCCCGATGCCGAGCACCGCCATGACCATCATGGACGGGGCGCCGAATCCGATGCCCATGACGATCACCGGCGCCAGCAGCAACGTGATCGCCAGTTGCATCGCCGGCGTGTAGTACGAGACGGAAAACACCGACGACAGCGTCATCGCCATGACCACCAGCCCGATCATCAACTGCGAGGTGGCGTTGGCCGGGTCGAAGAGCAACACGCCCGCAGCGCCGTGAGCGCCCTCGTGCACCGCGATGCGCAGCGTGTGCAGGCGCAAGGCCGGCTTGATGTTCTCGGGCGTCAACGGGTCAGGCAGCCGCTGCGGAAAAAAACCGCGATAGGCTGTGGTGGCCGCAATCATGGCGATCCAGATGGCCGCATGCGACACCGAGTACTGCCACGCGAAAAGCGCCGCCACGCCGCAATCGAGCAGAAACTGAACGAGCAGAACAGGTCCGCTCGGCTGAGTGCTGAGCCTGAGGACCTCGCAATGCACGGCAAACCGGTCGGCTGCCGAAGTCTCTGTTTGAGCTGGGACGGTCGGGGAGCTCATCTGCGAGCCACTATAGAGCAGCATCGAGACAAGGCGACAATCGGCGTGTGAACGATCTTTCGCTTTTTCTTCCCTGCGCCGCTGGCGTCGAGGATTTCCTCGCACAGGAAGTCCACGCGCTGACTGGCCGTGTCGGTCAGGACCTGCTGACGCTGCGCGGCGGCGTGCGCGTGCGGGCCGATTGGCGCGATGCGCTGAAGCTCAATCTCCACAGCCGGCTGGCGCAGCGCGTGCTGATCGAGCTCGCCCATGCACCATATCGGAGCGAGAACGACTTGTACGCGATCGCGAGTGGCGTGGCTTGGGAGATCTGGTTCACACCCAAGCAGACCTTCAAGATCGAGACCACCGCCCAGCACAGCCCACTGCAGAGCCTGAACTTCGCCACCCTGCGCATCAAGGACGCGATCGCCGACCGCTTTCGCGCCAAGGCGGGGGGCGTGCGGCCCAGCATCGAGACCCAGTGGCCCGACACCCGCGTGTTCGCGCACCTGACGACCGACGAGTGCACCCTCTACATCGACACTTCCGGCGAGCCGCTCTTCAAGCGCGGCTGGCGGCAGGACAAGGGTGATGCACCCCTCAAGGAAACGCTGGCCGCCGCCATGCTGGCCGCCAGCGGCTGGTGGAACCCCGAGACGGGCGTGGTGTCGACGCAACCCCTGTACGACCCCTGCTGCGGCAGCGGGACCATCGCCATCGAGGCCGCGCAGATCGCATCCGGCATGGCCTCGGGCTCGCTGCGGCGATTCGGCTTCGAAAAGCTGCTGCCGTTCCAGGCGCATGTGTGGGCCGCGCTCAAGACCGAGGCCGTGCCCAAGGAGCGCGCGCCGGCGCCCGCCGTCTTCGGCTCGGACGTCTCGCACCGCATGGTGGATTTCGCCGAGCGCAACGCCGAGCGCGCCGGTGTCGCGCAGTTGGTGCAGTTCCGCGGAGGCGATGCGTTGCAGCGCATGCCGCCGGCCGAATCGGGCGTGATCGTGCTGAATCCACCCTACGGCGAGCGCATCGAGGTCGGCGGCGTGTCGCGCGGCCGCGAGCAGGCGCAGACCGAAGACGGCGGCCAGTTCTTCACCCAGTTGGCCAGCCACTGGAAGAAGAACTACGCCGGCTGGACGGCCTGGGTGCTGACGCCCGATCTGCAACTGCCGAAGCGCATGCGGCTGAAGGAGTCGCGCCGCGTGCCGATGTGGAACGGGCCGATCGAGTGCCGCCTGTTCAAGTTCGACATGATCGCCGGCTCGGCACGCGCACGGCCCGATCCCGGCTCGCCTGCGAAGGCGTAGCGCCTGGGACAGAATGCAGGCCTTCTCGTCCCAACCTCCCATCACGCCATGACAGACCTGTTGTCCGCTTTCCCCATCACCAAGAAATGGCCCGCGCAGCATCCGGAGCGCCTTCAGCTCTATTCGCTTCCGACGCCGAACGGCGTGAAGGTGTCCATCGCGCTCGAAGAGACGGGGCTGCCCTACGAGCCCCATCTGGTCAGCTTCGAAACGCAGGACCAGGTGTCGCCGGAATTCCGCTCGCTCAATCCCAACAACAAGATCCCGGCCATCATCGATCCGAACGGACCCGGCGGGAAGCCGCTGGCGTTGTTCGAATCCGGCGCCATCCTCATCTACCTGGCCGACAAGACCGGCAAGCTGCTGCCGAAGGATCCGGCTGCGCGCTACGAGGCGATCCAGTGGCTGATGTTTCAGATGGGCGGCATCGGTCCCATGTTCGGCCAGGTCGGCTTCTTCCACAAGTTTGCCGGCAAGGCCTATGAAGACAAGCGCCCGCGCGACCGCTACATCGAGGAATCGAAACGCCTGCTGCGGGTGCTGGACCAGCGCCTCGAGGGCCGCGCATGGCTCATGGGCGACGACTACACGATCGCCGACATCGCGACCTTCCCATGGGTGCGCAACCTGATCGGCTTCTATGAGGCGGGGGACCTCGTCGGGATCGCCGGCTTCCCGCAAGTGACTCGGGTGCTGGAGGCTTTCATCGCCCGCCCCGCGGTCGTGGCTGGCCTGGGAATCCCGCGCCGCAATTGAGCGCGCCCGCCGTGCCTTCCGGCAGCGTCGTCCTCGACACCAACATCGTCCTGGACCTCCTGGTGTTCGACGACCCGGAACGGGCGCAGCTTGCGGCTGCGCTCGACGCCGGAGAACTGTGCTGGCTTGCCACCGCCGAGATGCGCCGCGAACTCGCGCGCGTGCTCGGCTATCCGCTGATCGCGAACCGGCTGGCCGCCCTCGGGCGTGAGGCGTCGGAGGTGCTCGCCGCCTACGACGCGCGAGCGCGATTGGTCGAAGGCACGCCGGCGCGTGCGCCCTGCGTCTGCAGCGATCCGGACGACCAGATGTTCATCGACCTCGCGGTGACGCACCGTGCGCGGCTGGTGAGCAAGGACCGCGCGGTGTTGACGATGCGCAAGCGGCTGGCGGCGCTCGGCGTCGAGGTGGTCGGGGCTTAGCGTCTACAGGGTCGCACCTGTCATGAGGAAGGGGCTCAATTTTCACGCCGGAACGGACCATCCGGTGGTACACCACGTCCTCGCGCTCGATGTGAAAAGCGCGACCGTCGGATGCGATCGTTCACCATCAAGGAGTCCATGACCATGGCAGTTTCGAAAAACACGAAGGATGCGAAGAAGCGGCGGCTGGCGCCCCTGAAGACACCCAGTCCCTTGGGCGCAGATGCCGTCCGCGACATTTCGGCGGAACTCAACGCGCTCCTGGCCGACACCTTCGCGCTGTACCTGAAGACCAAGAACTTCCACTGGCACATGTCGGGTCCGTACTTCCGCGACTACCACCTGCTGCTGGACGATCAGGCCGACCAGATCTACGCGACCGTCGACCCCATCGCCGAGCGCGTGCGCAAGCTCGGCGGCACGACGCTGCGCTCGACAGGCCACATCACGCGGCTGCAGCGGATCTCGGACAACGACGCCGATTTCGTCACGCCGGCCGACATGCTTGCGGAACTGCGCGAAGACAACCAGCGGCTGGCAGGCTTCATGCGCGAGACACACTCCCTGTGCGACGACAGCGGCGACGTCGCTACTGCCAGCCTGCTGGAAGTGTGGATCGACGAAGCCGAGCGGCGGACCTGGTTCCTCTTCGAATCGGGGCGGCAGACCTGAGGACCTGAGCTAGCTGCCGTACCACCGCGCCAGCAGGCTCGCCACGGCACGCACGCGCTGCGTGTCGCGGCCCCAGCGACGTCCGGACGGCAGGTGCCGCAGCCAGCGCATGCGGCGCGCGGCCACCGCGAGACGTTCCCGCACTTCGTCGCTCGCGTCCGCCAGTGTCCTGTGCCAATGCGCGGCAGCGGCGTGCGGCGAGGCGGCATCGACCAGCATCGCGGTGGAGTGCAGGTAGCTGAGCCAGTCGCGCGCCTGGCATTCGGCCAACGGAAGCGTTTCGCCGGGGTCGTCCTCGAAGTCGATGTAGCCGATGGCGCCGTCCGGGCACTGCACCAGATTGCGGTCGAAGGCCTGGCTCAGATAGGCATCGCGGGCATGGACGTGGGCGATGGCGGCGAGGCCTTCGTTCCAGACGGCAAGCAGCGACGCCGGGCCCGCGGCTGCGGCTTGATCGAGCCGTTCCTGCAGCACGACAGCCGGCCGGCCGCTTTCGCCGAGGTCGGAAATCATCAGTCCGTCAGGCTGCTGTGCCAGTACCGTCGGAACGCGCAGTCCCGCCAGACCCAACTGATACAGCCGGCGCGCCTCGATCACCAGCGCCGCCTCGCCGCCCGGGTTGGGCACGGGCGCCAGCACATCGAGCCGCAGGATGCTGGAGATCACCGCCTGCAGGCGGTAGCGCAACATGCCGTGACGCGGCCCCGCCTTCTTGATCCATACGCGCTCCGCGCCGAATCGGTGGCTTGCGACAGCCTTTGCCTGCTGCGGCAGCATCGTCCGAAGGAACTCGGCGTAGTCGTCAGGCTGGGGCGGCGTTGCGCCCGTCTCGAGCGGCGCCGGCGCGGAGGCAAGCCCCTTGCGCATGTGCACGCGGGTGGACATCCCACCTCTTCTCACTGGATTCATACGAAAAAGCCGGCCACGCAGAGGGCAAAGGCGGTGTAACGCGCCGGAAACGGCGGATTCAGCGGGGTAGAAATAACGAGTCTCCGGGAACCTTGCTGCATCATAGAGGGCTCCCCGTGCAACGACATGACAACCCTTCCCGACTCCCAGACCCCCTCCCAGCCCGACGAAGCCCCGCTCGGACCCGACGATTTCGACGCCCAGGACCAGGCGCTCGACGCCATGCGCGAGCATGACGAAGAGATCCCGCAGTGGGAATTCTGCGAAGGTTTCATGGCCGCGCTGGTGTGCACGCGGCGGCCGATCGATCCGGCCGAATACTGGCCCGTGCTGCTCGGCGACGGGTTCGTGCCGGCACAGCACATGGAATTCGTCTGGCGCTGGAAGCAGCGCTGGCGCGAGATCGAAACCGGCCTCGACGCCGACGTGCAGTCGCTGGACGATGAGCGCACCTGGCAGCCCGAGGTACTCGATACCCGCGGCGCGATCGCGGCCCTGCCCGAGGAAGAGCGCGGCGAGATGGAGGGCGAGGCCATTCCGTCGTTCGCCCAGGTCTGGGCGCTGGGCTTCATGTATGCGGTCGAGAACTGGCCCGACGAGTGGACGCCGCCCCGCGACAAGGAAGGCGCACAGATGCTCGACGAGGCGCTCGACGCCATCGTCACGCTGGCCGACGACGACAAGGGCAAGCCGGTGCTCTCCATGTACAGCGAAGACGGCCCGCCCAGCGTGAGCCAAGAACGGATCGACGATTTCGGCGCCGCGATCTGGGCCGTGTACGACCTGCGCCAGCTCTGGCGCAGCATGGGCCCGCGCATCGAGACCATTCGCAAGGAAGCCACCCCGGGGCGCAACGACCCTTGCCCCTGCGGCAGCGGCAAGAAATACAAGAAGTGCCACGGTGCCTGAGGCAACGCTCAGGCACGAAGCCGCGCCCGCGGCGCTGACTGCCCGCACCGCCTGGGCCATGGTGCTGGCCCTGTGCACGGCCTTTGCGCTGAGCCAGGCCTATCGCACGGTCGGCGCCATCATGGCGAGTCCGCTGCAGAACGAGTTCAAGCTCTCGGCGCAGGCGCTCGGCATTTTTTCGGGGTCGTTCCATTTCGCCTTCGGTGCCATGCAGCTTTTCATGGGCATCGGCATCGACCTGCATGGCATTCGCCGCACGGTGCTCACGGCGTTTCCGCTGGCAATCGCCGGCGCGGTCCTCTCCGCGATGTCGACCAGCTACGGCGTTCTGGTGGCAGGCCAGGTGCTGATCGGCATCGGCTGCGCACCGGCCTTCCTCGTGTGCACGGTTTTCATTGCGCGGCATTTTCCGGCGGCGCGTTTCGCGACGATCTCGGGCCTGGTTCTCGCGATCGGTGGCGTGGGCATGCTGGCGACCGGCACGCCGCTCGCGTGGCTGGTTCAGGAGCGCTCGTGGCGCATGGGCTTCGTCGTGTTGGCGGTCGCTTCCGTGCTGGCCTGGCTGTCGATCTGGCGCTGGGTGCGCGAGCCTGCCCGGCAAGACACGCGATCGAAAGAATCGATGGGCGAGGCGCTGCGCCAGTTCGGCGCGCTGTTCGCGATGCGGCACACGCTCGGCATCATGGTGCTCGGCGCGGTGACCTATGCGGCCTTCATCTCGCTGCGCGGGTTGTGGCTCGGGCCGCTGCTGATCCAGCGGCACGGTTTCTCCCTGGTGCAGAGCGGCAACGTGGCCTTGATCGTCTCGGTCATCTCGCTGATCGGCGCGCCGCTCTTCGGGCGCCTCGATCGCGACGGGCTTGTGCGTCGTCGGCGCATCGTGGCCTGCAGCCTGGTCTATGCCGCGCTCTTTGCCGCCATTGCCGTTTTCACCCAGGCATGGATCGATGTCGGCGGCAGCATCCTGATCGGGCTCGTGTCGGGCTTCATCGTCTGGCAGTACGCCGACGTGCGGGTCGCCTATCCGGCGGCCATCACGGGGCGCGCGATGGCGGTGTTCACGATGGCGATGTTCCTTGGCGTGGCACTGATGCAGTGGGTCACCGGCATCGCCGCTTCGGTGGCGCAGGCGCACGGCATGGAGCCCTTCAGGGCCGTGCTCGCGACCATTGCCGTGCTGCTGGTCGGGGCGACGATCGCGTTTGCGTGGCTGCCTGCACCGACTCCGCGATCGGGGCTGGGCCAATAGTGCGCAGCGTTCAGTAAGGAGGCGCCTTGCGCGCCCGCTGTTCGCGAGCGGCCTCCGTCCACCAGGCCAGATCGTCGGCAAAGCGGCCGAACGAGCGCTCCAGCGCTTCGCCGGCGCCGCCGGTGGGGTGGCCATCGGCGTCGAGCGTCTGGGAGATTGGCCCGACGGCCAGGGTGCTCGACACCACGACCATCCCCATCTCCGACAGGATCGAATGCCAGATCGTGCCCGACCGAACACCGGAGAAGCGGCCCGCCGAGTAGCTTGCGACGGCGGCGGGGCGCCAGAACCACTCTTCGAGAAAGTGGTCCGTCAGGTTCTTCAAGCCGGGTTGCGGTCCCCAGTTGTATTCGCCGGTCACGAAGACGAAGGCGTCGGCCTTGCGGATCTTGTCCGCCAGCGCTTCCATCGGCGCGGGCGCGGTGCCTTTCGGGTACTCCTTGTACATCCGGTCCAGCATGGGCAATCCGACGGCCTGGGCATCCACCAGCTCCACGTCGGCGCCGCGCGCCTGGAGGCCCCTGACGACATAGTCCGCCAGCCGAATGCCCATCCGGTCGGACCGGTAGGAGCCGTAGAACACCAAAACCTTGTCGGCCATGCTCGCTCCTTGCTTCAGATCTTGAAAGCGCGCTGGATGTCGGGCCGCACAAGGTCGGCATAGTCGCGGTGCTTGCGGATCCAGCCCGCGATGAACTGGCACACCGGGATGACGTGCTTGCCCTGTGCCCGCGCCTCGTCGAGCACATGCTTCGCGATGGCCGAGCCCACGCCCTTGCCTTCGAAGGCGGGCAGCACCTCGGTGTGCGTGAACATGATGGCTTCGCTCAGCAGGTTGTATTCGCAGTAGCCGGCGAGTTCGCCGCCGATGCTGGCTTCGTAGCGATGCGCGGTCGGGTTGTTGGTGATGGTGATGTCGGTCATTGGGCTTCCGGAGGTTTCAGGATGTGCGCGCCAGAAAGGTCGCAAGATTGGCCGCCGCTGTGGCCCGCACCTTCTTCTTGAGCATCGGCGACCAGCCCAGCAACAGGCCCGGCGTGCCGAGTGCCTGCCGTGACCAGCGCCAGAAATCGAAGCTGTCGCGCTGTGTGGCGATCGAGCCCTCGGGCGTGAAGGTGAAGCGCGAGTCGATCGCGTTGTCGACGATGCGCCCGGTGGCACTGAAGAGGTAGTGCGCATCCCAGTGCGCCTGGCCGGTCGCCGCGTCGGCCTCTACGTCCCGGTAGGTGAGCTTCCAGACCGCTGCGCCCTTGGCCTTCGTTCCGCTGCAGAGCATCTTCCACATGCCGCCGATCTCATGCGCGCCGCGCAGGGAGAAGGCTTCGTCGTCGAAGGTGGCGTCCAGCGCGTAGCAGGCGGCCATGGTGTCGGCGTCGAGCTGCGCGAACGCGTCGTAGAAGCGGCGGAGGGTCTGTTCGTTGCGCATCGGCGGCATCGTAGCCGAGCAAGCCTCGCGCGTGGGCGCCGATCGCGCGGCGCTAGGCTTGGACCATCGTCGCGAGCGTCTGCAGTGCGTAGTGGACCGTCGCGGCCCGCACGGCGGCCCGGTCGCCGTCGAATCGGCGCCGCTCGGTGCGCACATGGCCGTCCACCGACCAGCCGAACCACACCGTGCCGACCGGCTTTTCGGGCGAGCCGCCGGTCGGGCCGGCGACACCGGTCACCGCCACCGCGACTTGCGCTTTCGAGCGCGCGACGGCGCCTTCGGCCATGGCGCGCGCGACTTCCTCGCTGACCGCGCCGTGCGCCGCGATCAACGCCGCATCGACGCCGAGCATCTCGGTCTTGGCCTCGTTCGAATACGTGACGAAGCCGCGCTCCAACCAGTTGCTCGATCCCGAAAGATCGGTGCATGCGCCGGCGATCAGGCCGCCGGTGCAGCTTTCGGCCGTGGCCATCATCCAGCGCTTGCGTTGCAGCAGGTCAGCCAGCAACTCGACGAGAGCGGGCGTGTCGAGTTCGGAAGGGGATGGGTTCATCGTTTCACCATGCGCGCAATGCGGCGATCACCAGCAGCGTGCAGAACGCGGCCACCAGGTCGTCGAACAGGATGCCGAATCCGGCCGCGCGCCATCGCATCGTCTCGGGCGTGGCACCGCGTTGCTTGAAGAGCCGGTCCGCCCAGCCTACCGGGCCGATCTTGACGGCGTCGAAGAAGCGGAACAGTGCAAAGGCGGCGATCTGCCCGAAGAGCCCCGCGGGCATCACCAGCCACAGGATGATCCAGAAGGCGACCACTTCGTCCCACACGATGGAGCCGGGGTCGGCCACGTTCATGTGGCGAGCGGTCACGGTGCAGGCCCACCAGCCGACCGGCAGCGACACCAGGATCACCCAGCCGATCGTTGCGGCCGAGAGCCAGTGGTTCATGATGAGGTACGCGGCCCAGGCCCACAGCGTACCGACCGTCCCTGGCGCCCGGCGGGGCAGGCCCGAACCGAAGCCGAGGGCGATGACGTGCGCCGGGTGCGAGAACATGAAGCGCAGCGTGGCGCGGCGCGGCGAAAAATCCGGTGCGGCACCGGAAGGAGAAGCAACTGGCATGGGGCGACAGTGTCGCGCATCTCCGGCGATGCCGGTCGGGAGGGAAGGTCAGGCGGTCGCCGTCTCCCGCGCGGCCTGTCCACGAAGCCGGGCCACGAGGTCACCCACGTCCCCCGGAAGGCGGTCGCCCCGCCATGCGACGTGCTGGTCTGCGCGGCAGAGCACCAGTCGATGCCTGTACGCCGGAGGGATCTCCGCCGCATCGACGTCAACCACCGCCAGCGGCATGTCGCATGACTTCGCGCCCTGTACCAGCGCCGAAACATCGATCCCGCGATCGAAACGCAGCAGCGTGTAGCCAGGCCCGAATGCGTCGTACAGCGACCGTCCGCCCGCGAGCCAGAAATGCGGCGCGCGGCATCCCGGCACGGTCGAAGGCGTGAAGCTGCCCATCGAGTAGGTCGGCGGTTCCTCGCCGTCGGTCGCGATGATCGGCGAGCCGGTATAGAAGTAGCCGAAGTTCAGTCCGGCGCAGCAGAACTGCTGCACGTTGAGTTCGTAGGCCTCGCGTCCGATCCCGGCACGCAGTGCATCGCCCTTGGCGCCAGGCGCTTCGATGTCGGCGGGCACCGCGCGGCGGGCGCGGATCATCTTCTGCGCGTGGTCCATCGCGAAGTGCGACACCTGCTCGGTGATCGGCTGCCGCTCGGCCTCGTAGGCGTCGAGGATGCGCTCATCGGCCCAGCCCTGGACGCAGGCCGAGAGCAGCCACGACAGGTTGATGGCATCGGCGATCCCGGCATTCATGCCGTAGCCCGCGTAGGGCACCCACAGGTGCGCCGCGTCGCCCGCCAGGAACACCCGGCGGTCGCGGAAGCGGTTGGACAAGAGGCGGCGGCCGACCCAATCTTCCTTGCTGATCACCTCGTAGCGGAAATCGGGGCCGACGCCGAGGATTTCGCGGATGGATCGATCGCGGTCGACCGAATCGAACTCCGGCTCTTCGGCGTTGAGGTGGTTGTGCACGAGCCAGGTCTCGTGCCCGTCGATGGCGAACATGGTGCCGCACCGGCGCGGGTTCACCGAGTAGTACGACCAGGCCGGCTTGCCGGGGATCATTGCGCGCAGTTCCGGCGCGCGGATGAAGGTCGACTGCACGCGCTGGATCACCGCCGTGCCTTCCAGCTTGGCGCCGATCTTCTTGCGCACGCCCGAGCCGCCGCCGTCGCAGCCCACCATGTAGCGGGCTCGGATGGTGCGCGAGGCTCCCTGGTCGAGATCGGTCGCGGTGGCGCGCACGCCGTCGTCGTCCTGCTCGAAGTCCGTCACCTGCGTGCGGTTGAGCAGTGTCACATGGGGCAGCGCCGCTGCGTGCTCCAGAAGGATCGGTTCCAGGAAGATCTGGTTGATGCGATGCGGTGGCTCCGGCGTCGGCCACCAGGCGTCCGGCCCCTCGGTCTCGGTGTAGCGGTCACGACGGCACGGGATCGGAATGCGCGTGAGCTCGATGCCCGTCACGCTGGTGCGGAACACCACGTCGTTGGGGTGATCGGCCGGCAGCCCGGCATCGCGCAGCTTCTGCGCCACGCCCAAGCGACGGAACTGCTCCATCGTGCGTGCCGACACATGGTTGCACTTCACGTTGGGCGGCTCGGCGTAGCGGCGAATTTCCGCGATGACGACCTTCACGCCGCGCGAGGCCAGGTCCATGGCCAGGGTCAGGCCCACGGGGCCGGCGCCGACGATGAGGACATCGGCTTGGAGTTCTGTGTTCGTCATGCGGTTTTCAGTCCAGCTTGATGCCAGCGGTCTTGATGACCTTGGCCCATTTCTTTGTCTCTTCACGGATGTAGTTGTCGAAATCCTTCGGTGTGCCGGGTGCAGGCTCCACGCCGAGGGTGCGCATGGCTTCCTTCACCTTCTCATCATTGAGCGCGGCGACGATCTCCGCGTTCATCCGCGCGACGATCGGCGCGGGCGTATCGGCCGGCGCCACCACGCCGAACCAGCCGGTAGAGTCGTAACCCGGCAATCCGGCCTCGGCGACCGTCGGCACGTCGGGCAACATTGGCAGGCGCTTCGGGCTGGTCACGGCGTAGGCGATCAACTTGCCCGCCTTGATCTGCTGCAGCGCCGAAGGCAGATCGACCACCGCCAGCGGTATCTGGCCCGCCATCGCGTCGAGCGCGGCCGGTCCCGATCCGCGGTAGGGCACCTCGACCAGCTTCACGTCCGCCATCTGGCTGAAGAGCGCCGCCGACAGATGCATTGCAGTGCCGTTGCCGCCGTGGCCGATCGACAGCTTGCCCGGCTCGGCCTTCGCCAGCGCGATCAGTTCTTGCTGCGTCTTCGCGGCAACCGACGGGTGCCCGACGATCACGAACGGAATGGCGGCGAGCATGCCGACCGGCTTGAAGTCCTTCAGCGGATCGAAGGGCATGTTGGGGTAGAGGCTCACGTTCGCCGACAGCGCACCGGCCGCGCCGACGCCCAGCGTGTAGCCGTCGCCCGGCGCCTTCGCCACCGCGGTGAGGCCGACGTTGCCGCCGGCGCCCGGCCGGTTGTCGACGATCACCGCCTGCCCGAGCTTTTCGTTGAGCTTCGGCACCAGCATGCGGACCACCGCGTCGGCGCTTCCTCCCGGCGGGAAGGTGACGATCATGCGGATCGGCTTGGTGGGGAAGTCGCTGCTGTTGCTGGCGGCCTGTCCGTGCGCGGTGCCTGCGAGCAGGGCGAAAGTCGTGCCGAGCAGCGCCAGGGCGCGGGCGAGATTCTTCATGGATCGGTACCTCGTGTTGTCTCCAGCGCGCATTGGACGCCAGGGATATTCATTCGTAAATCAATAAATTCCGAATGAAATATGATGAATTCTGATGAATCAGAAGTTCACCCCCACGATTCGGCAGCTGCGCGCCTTTCTCGCCGTGCATCAGCTGCGCAAGCTCAGCGCCGCGGCCGAGAAGCTGTTTGTCACGCAGTCGGCCGTGAGCATGCTCATCCGCCAGCTCGAGGAGGGGCTCGGCGCCAGGCTCTTCGACCGCACCACCCGCTCGCTGCAGCCCACGGCGGCGGCTGAAGAGATGCTCGCCACGGCGGAGCGCATCCTCCGCGATGTCGATTCATTGAGCGCCGGATTCCGCGAGCTCTCCACGCTGCAGCGCGGCCGGGTCAGCCTCGCCATCACGCCGACGCTGGCTTCGTTCCTGATGCCGGCGGCGATCCGCCGCTTCGGCGAAGCGCATCCGCAGGTGCGTGTCGTCGTCGACGACTGCGCGCCCGAACAGTTCGTCTCGCGCATCATCGGCGAGCACGTCGATTTCGGCATTGGCACGCCCGAGCGGCCTGGCGCCGAGGTCGAGACGCAGACCTTGCTGCGCGATCACCTGAGCCTGGTGTGCCTGCGCGACCATCCGCTGGCAGGGAAGAAGGCAGTGCGCTGGGCCGACCTGGGTGGCCATCCCCTCATCACCGTGCGGCCCGGCTACGGCATCCGCCCCTTGATCGACGGTACGGCCACGGGGGCGGGCGTGGTGCTCAACGTGGTCAACGAGGTGTCGTTCCTGTCGACCGCGATCTGGATGACGGCGAGCGGCATGGGGGCGTCGATCATGCCTTCGGCCTTCGCGAAGGCGGCAGGCGACCCGGAATTGGTGATCAAGCCCATCACCGCGCCGCGCGTGTCGCGCGACATCTCGGTGGTCACCAAGCGGGGGCGTTCGCTGTCGGCAGCGAGCCGCAGCTTCATCGATGCCCTGCGCCGCGGGCTGAAGGAAAGCTGAGAAAGCCTCAGGAAGGCCGGCCCGTTCAGGCCGGCTGGAAATGCTGCTCGATGCGCTGGGCCACGGCCTTCGGGCGGTTGCGCAGGGCTTCGGTGGCGCAGGCGCCGAGGAACATGCCGTCGAAATTCATCTCCACGCTCTCGAAGTAGTGGTCGAGCGACGCCCCTGCGTCGAGCACGCACTGCTCCAGCGACGTGAAGGTGCCGCCGGAATCCTGCGCGTCAGATCCTTGGGCGCTGATGCGATAGGAATAGGCGCCAGTTGCGATGCGCCGGAATTCGATCAGGGGTTTCATGGCACTCGGATGATTGCGGCGATGGCGCATCCGGTAAATAGTCCATTTGGACCGGACGGACTTCGCGCAGAATTCGCAGGTCATGCTTCCGCCCCGAATCCTTCTCATCGACGACCATGCGCTCTTCCGGTGCGGACTCCGGATGGTGCTGTTGTCCGGCATTCCCGACCTCGAAGTGGCCGAAGCCGCATCACTGGAAGAGGCGATGAAGACCGCCATGGCGGAGCCGGCCCTGGTCCTGCTCGACATCCAACTGCACGGGCTCAACGGCCTCGAAGGCATTGCGCTGGTCAAGCGCAAGTGGCCGGATGCGGCGGTGGTCATCCTTTCGTCCGACGCCGCACCGCAGAATGTGCGAATGGCTTTGGAACGCGGCGCCGCCGCCTTCGTCTCGAAAGCCGACACGGCGGACAACATCCTGGCGGTGATCGAGCAGTTGCGGCGCGGCCAGGAGATCGTGTCTCCGGTTCAGGCCGACGCGCAGGCCGCCAGCGGAGACGGAACTCGCCAGTTGCTGACGCCGCGCCAGTTCGAAGTGCTCGACCTGCTGTGCCAGGGCCTGCCCAACAAGGTGATTGGCCGCCGTCTCAACCTGTCGGAGAACACCGTGCGCGGGCACGTGCAGGCCGTGTTGGCCGCGCTGCATGTGTCGAGCCGCTCCGAGGCGGGCTTCGCGGCCCGCCGCAGGGGACTGGTCGCCTGATGAAGAACCCGCTGCGCCTCGCCGACGGGCGCACCCTGATCGAGCAACTGCGGCTGCTGTGCGGCAACGTCGGCAGCTCGGTCATCCCCACCATCCTCGTCGCGCTGCTGCTGGTGTGGGTGCTTTCCAACGAGAGCAACGTGCTCGCGCTGCGTGCCTGGGCCGGGGCGGTGATCCTCATGAAGCTCATCTGCGCGCGCGAGGCGCGGCGCACGCTGGCATCGGTGATATCGCCCGAACGCGCGGAGCAGCTCGTCCTGCGGCAGATGGTGCTGAATGCCGTCGACGGCGCCGTGTGGGGTTCGCTCGCGTGGGCCACCCTGGGCACGACGACGGTGGCCGGCTCGGTGCTCGTGGTGGCGGTGCTCGCGGGCGTCGCCGGCAGTTCCATGTCGTCGCTGGCGCCGGTGCTGCCGGTCTTCCTCGTGTTCGGCGCGACCGAACTGATCCTCCTCGCGACGAAGCTGTGGACGCTTGGCGACCCGGCCTACAACGCGCTGGGCGTGGCCGGCGCGCTGTACGTGGTCACGCTGCTCGGGCAAGCTCGCAACAGCGCCAAGGCGGCGCGCGCGGCCATCGACTTGCGCTTCGAGAACGTCGAACTGATCGAGCGCCTGCGCGTGGAAACCGAACACGCCCAAGCGGCGCAGCAGAAGGCCGACGAGGCCAATCTCGCCAAATCCAAGTTCCTCGCCGCGGCCAGTCACGACCTGCGCCAGCCGATCCATGCGCAGGGGCTGTTCCTGGAAGTGCTGGCGCGCAGCAAGCTCTCCGCCGCGCAGTACGACGCGCTCGCCAACGCACGCGCCACCTGGCAGGCTTCCGCCGAGATGCTCGACACACTGCTCGACTTTTCGCGCATCGAGGCCGGCGTCGTCGAACCGCAGATGCAGGTCTTCCATCTGCAGCCGCTGCTCAACAAGATCGAGAACGAACTCGCGCCCCAGGCCGATGCCAAGGGCATCGTCTACCGTTCGCGCGAAACCCATGTCGCCGTGCGGTCAGACCCTGCCCTGGTGGCGCTCATCCTGCGCAACCTGGTCTCGAACGCCATCCGCTACACCGAGCGCGGCGGCGTGCTCGTGGCCTGCCGGTTGCGCGGCGCCGAAGTACAGATCGAGGTGTGGGACACCGGCATCGGCATCGAGGCTTCGCAGCACGAGGACATTTTTCGCGAGTTCCATCAACTCGGGAATGCAGAGCGCGACCGCCGCAAGGGCCTGGGGCTTGGCCTCGCCATCGCGCACGGACTGGCGCGCACGCTCGGCCACGGCCTGTCGCTGGTCTCGCGGCCGGGACGCGGCAGCGTCTTCAGAGTCAGTCTGCCGATCGCGCAGATGGGCGTCGCGAGCGGCGCCATCCAAGTCGTGCCGAGCCATTCGCGGATCTTCGATGTGCGCGTGCTGGTGATCGACGACGACGACTCCGTGCGCGCAGGCATGCGCCAACTGCTGGGCGCGTGGGGCTGCGAATGCGACGTCGCCGATTCGATCGAGGAAGCGCTGGCCCTGGCCCGCGTTCACCCGCCGGGCCTGGTGATCAGCGACTACCGTCTGCGTGAACTGCGCACCGGCGCCGAGGCGATTTCCGCGTTGCGCGCAGAGTTCGGTGAATCGCTGCCCGCGTTGTTGATCACCGGAGACACCGCGCCGCAGCGCCTGCGCGAGGCTCGCGCGAGCGGTGTGCCCTTGCTGCACAAGCCGGTGTCGCCGAACCAGCTCTACCACGGGCTGATGTGCGTGCTGAACGAGGTCGAGATCGATTCGTCGTTCGCGCGCCTCGAAGCGGCGCCGGGCGAGAGCCTTCGGCGCGCCTGACCTCGCTGCGGTGCCGCTCAGGCGAAGTGATCGAAGGAAGCGAAGCGCTGCGCGACGGCCTTGCCTTGCGCATCGAGGATGCGAAGCCCTGATTCCGATTCGATGCGGCCGATCCGCGCCACCGGTGTGCCCGTCGTGCGCCCGGCCTGCTCCACAGCATCGCGGGCCGCGGTCGGCGCGGTGAAGGCGAGTTCGTAGTCGTCGCCGCCCGCGAGCGCGCAGGTGCGCCGCACGTCGAGACTCAGCGGCGCAGTCGTTCCCATGGCGAGCAGGTCGGCCGCCGCATCGGCATCGATCTGCGCCCCGACACTGCTGGCCTCCAGGATGTGCCCGAGGTCCCCGACCAGCCCGTCGCTGATGTCGATCGCCGCGGTCGCGATGCCGCGCAGTGCCTGCCCCAGCGCAACACGCGGTGTGGGTTGTTCCATTCGCCCGCGCGCCAGCTCGAACGCCTCGGCCGGCAGCGCAAGCGTGCCGCGAAACACTTCGAGCGCGAGCCGCGCGTCGCCGAGCGTGCCGCTGACCCAGATGTCGTCACCCACCTTCGCGCCCGAACGCAGCAGCGCGCCGCCTGCGGGCACTTCGCCGAACACCGTGATGCAAAGATTGAGCGGCCCGCGTGTCGTGTCGCCGCCGATCAACTCGCAACCGTGCGCATCGGCCAGTGCGAAGAGGCCGCGCGAAAACCCTTCCAGCCAAACCTCATCGACCGCAGACAACGCGAGCGCCAGCGTGAACGCCAGCGGCATGGCACCGCACGCCGCCAGATCGCTCAGATTGACGGCCAGCGCCTTGTGCCCGAGCCGCTCGGGACTGACAGTGGAAAGAAAGTGCCGCCCTTCGACCAGCATGTCCGAAGAAACCGCAAGCTGCATGCCCGCAGCCGGTGCGAGCAGTGCGCAATCGTCGCCCACGCCCAGCGGCGAGCGCTTCACGGGCCGCGTGAAATAGCGCGCAATGAGATCGAATTCGCCAGTGCTCATGTCAGGGCGGCCTCAGACGGCGGCGGTGCGGAAGCGCAGGCCCGATTGCCGAACCACCTCGGCAAGCAACCTCTCCTTGCCCTGCAACTCCCGCAGCCAGCGCGCGTCGTTGCGATTGGCCTCGACGCTGGTGCGCAGTTCCGACAGCGCCTTCGTGGCATTGAGCGCCTCACTGTGCCATTCGAGCTGCGTCATGGTCATCAGGATATGGTCGCGCAGCGACATGTGCTCCCCGCTCGCCGGATCGACATAGACCGCATCGAGACCGAAGCGGCAGGCCTGGAAGCGGTTGTAGGTGTAGACGAGGTAATCGTCCTCGGTCGGCATGAAAGGCTGCTCCTGCAGGAACCACGCGGCCAGCGACTGCACATAGCCGGCCAGCGCGGCGGCGCGTTCCACGGTCAGCGGCGTGTCGAACACGCGGATCTCGATGGTGCCGAATTCGGGCTTGGGCCGGATGTCCCAGTAGAAGTCCTTCATGCTCCGGACCACGCCGGTGCGCGTCATGCGCATGAAGTAGTTCTCGAACTCCTTCCACGACAAGGTGAACGGCGCGCGGCCCGACAACGGAAACGCGAACACCGAATTCAGCCGCGCCGAATCGAACTGCGTGTCCTGCCCCTGCACGAAGGGCGACGAGGCCGACAGTGCGATGAAGTGCGGGATATAGCGCGACATGCGGTGCAGCATCAGCAGCGCCCCATTGGCATCGGGGCAGCCGATGTGCACGTGCTGGCCGAAGATGGTGAACTGCTTCGACAGATAGCCGTAGAGCTCCGACAGCTCCCGAAACCGCGGCTTGTCGTAGATGCGCCGTTCGTGCCACTGCTGGAAGGCATGCGTGCCGCCGCCCACCACCGCGATGTTGAGCTTGTCGGCGTTCTTCACCAGCGCGTCGCGGATCGGCGTGAGCTGCTCGATCACGTCCTGCGCCGAATGGCACACGTCGGTCGAGATCTCGATCATGCTCGACGTCATCTCCGGCACCACGCTGCCGGGCAGCGGCGTCTGCGCCATCAGCCGCAGCATGTCCGCGGCATAGGGCGCGAGGTCGTAGTCGTGGGTGTTGACGAGCTGCAGCTCGAGCTCGACGCCGAGCGACAGCGCGACGGACTTGTTGAAGCGTTCCAGCGGCACGATGCGGCTTGCCGGCGTAGCGGGCGTGCCGTCGGCTTGAAGTTCCATCGGACGTGATGTCATGTCGACCCCCACTCTCGGCACGGCGCTGCACTCATCGCTGTGTCTCCTCCACCCTGCCGAAGGCTTCGGGCAGCCAAGGCATGGAACTCTCGCCGGCGCCGTGAATGGCAGCGGTGGCGATCACCGCCCCGAGCACTTCCATCAGCAGGATGGCCGGCAGGGCGATCTGCGTGATCATCGCACCCAGCAGGGGTGATGCGGAAACGAAAGCCGACGAGATCAGCAGTGCGATCGACGACAGCGGCGACATCGCGCAGCCGACCCAGAAGGCCTGCTTCCAGCTTGCGCCGCTGCCGGGGTTCGCGATGGCGACGCCCGCGATCTTGGAGAAGGCGCGCACGCCGATCATGGTGAGCACCACGCTCGCAACCGGCAGGTTCCAGTCGGCCTGCGCCGCCACGATCGAGACCAGCACGAACATCAGCATCGTGATGAGGGAGGCGGCGGTGCCGAGCTGGCGGGGCCAGGTCCACGGCCTGGGATTGAGCGCCTTGAGCAGCACACCGCCGATCAATGCCGCGAGGGGCGCCGAGCCGCCGAAGTGCGCCGCCAGCGCAGCGCCCGCGCCGATGATGGCCAGCAGCAGGATCGAGGTGTTCTCGCTCGTCGGGCTCATCACGCGCAGTGCCGAGCGCAACGAAAGCGCCATCAGCGCCCCGACCACGAAGGACATCCCCAGCACCACCAGGACAGGAGACAGCTTCTGCAGCAGCCCCGTCGGCGCATGCTCGATGAGCCCCGCCTGCGCATAGCCGAGCGCGAGCGCATAGAAGGTATTGAGCGTCGCCAGCGTCATCGCCCGCTCCGTGACAGGCCCCGAGGCGCGCGTGTCGATGATGACCCGGCTCAGCACCGCCGGCGACGCGACGATCGCCATCAGCGCGATCGGATTGGCCACCGGATCGGGCACATCCAGCCAGTGCAGCACCCAGAACACCGCGAAATAGGTGAGCGTCGATTCGAGCAGGCTCTGCACCAGCACCATCGGGTTGTGGCGGAACCAGCGCACCGGCAGGCGCCCGCCGGCCTCGAACAGCACGATCGCCACGCCCAGCTCGATCAAGAAGAGGCTGATGCCCTGTAGCGGCCAGATCGCGCCTTCGAAGCCGGCGAAGCCCACCACGGTGCCGACGATCGAATAACCGATCACCTTGGGCATCCCCAAGTAGCGTTGCACCAGATGGCCGGAGGCCGCCGCTGCCGCCAGCAGCAATGCCCACAGCACGGTCGGCAGGCCGGCCGAGGGACGGACCCACTCAGACCAGAAACCCAGCAGATCGTTGGAAAAGAAATTCATCAAGCAGATTCAATCAAGGCGGGGGTCGGCCGCGCTGCCCGATGAGGTGCGCAGCCACCCTCCGGGGCGGAGCTCAGTGCAGCACTCGCGAGGAGGGAATACCCCCCGCATCGGCTTCCAGCACGAACATGGAAATCGGAACGTCGAAGCGCTCCGCACGTTCTGTCACGATCAAAAAGCTCCCGTGCATGGTACCGCTCGGTGCCTGGAGGCGGCAGCCGCTGGTGTAGCGAAAGGATTCCCCAGGCGCCAGGAGGGGTTGCTGGCCGATCACGCCGAGCCCGTCGACTTCTTGCGTGTTTCCCTCGGTGTCATGGATGACCCAGTGCCGGGCGATCACCTGGGCCGCCACCTTGCCGTTGTTGGTGATCGTCACCGAATAGGCAAAGGTATAGACCCGGTCTTCGGGCGAAGACTGGTCGGGCAGGAATCGAGGTTCGACCTGCACGGTCATCGGGAAGTTGGACATCGCGTGGATGGTAGTACATCGCCCCCGGCCCGAAGCTGCAATCCGAAGGCACTGCTGCGACAATCCGAGCCCATGAGCAGCCCCTTCCGCATCGCCCCTTCCATCCTTTCCGCCGATTTCGCACGCCTGGGCGCCGAAGTGAGCGACGTCATCGCCGCCGGTGCCGACTGGATCCATTTCGACGTGATGGACAACCACTACGTGCCGAACCTGACCTTCGGGCCGATGGTGTGCCAGGCGCTCAAGCCGCACGCGCAGAAGCCCGATGGCACGCCCGTGCCCATCGACGTGCACCTGATGATCCAGCCGGTCGACGCGCTGGCCGCGGCCTTCGCGCAAGCGGGCGCCGACTTCATCAGCTTCCACCCCGACGCGTCGCCGCACATGCACCGCAGCATCCAGGCCATCAAGGCCGCAGGGTGCAAGGCCGGGCTGGTGTTCAACCCCGGCCTGGGGCTCGAAGCGCTCGACTGGGCCATCGACGAGATCGACCTCATCCTGATCATGAGCGTGAACCCCGGCTTCGGCGGCCAGAGCTTCATCGATTCGGCGCTGCGCAAGATCGAGCTTGCGCGCAAGCGCATCGACGACACCGGACGCGACATCCGGCTCGAAGTCGACGGCGGCATCAAGGTCGACAACATCGCGCGCGTTGCCAGCGCCGGCGCCGACACCTTCGTGGCCGGCAGCGCGATCTTCGGTGCGAAGGATTACAAGAGCGTGGTGACAGCGATGCGCGAGCAACTCGACGCCTCGCTCAAGGCTTGACCTTGTCGTTGTAGACGCGGTCCGCCACCGGGCCGCGATCGGTGTCGACGAGACCGCGCTCGACATCGTCGAAGGCCTGCTTGCCCACGCGCGGAGGCTTGCCGTCCTTGGTCTCCTGACTGTCCGAAGACTGGTCATGCTCGTGCGGCAGGCGGGGCACGGCTTCGCCCTCCTGTTCGATCCTGGTCTTGCCGCCGCCCGCATCTTTCGATGCGTCGGTCTTCACGGAATCCTGCTTGCGCGTGGCCATGCTTCGCTCCTTTGTCATCCCGTCGTTTGTCGCATCGCATCGAGGCAAACACGGTAGGACCGCCGTTCGCCGCGTTGTAGGATGGCCGACCAGATGACATACCCAAGCACTGAGCCCACCGAGCCCACTGATCTCATCTCCAACGACACCTTGCGCGTTCACGGCTTCGCATCCCCGGCGCCGGGACCCAAGCTGATCGTGCTCGGCGGCGTGCATGGCGACGAGACCTGCGGCACCGTGGGCATCGAACGCGTGGTGGCGGACTTCGACGCGTGCAAGCTGCAACTGCTGCGCGGCCAGCTGACGATGGTGCCAGTCGCGAATCCGCTCGCACGTCGCCGGATGCGGCGCGAAGGCGAGCGCAACCTCAACCGCCTGTTTCAGCCGACCGAGCCGGGTGTCGAGCCCGCCGACTACGAAGCACGCATCACGAACCTGCTGTGCCCGCTGCTCGATCGGCACGATGTGCTGCTCGACCTGCATTCGTTCCAGAGTGCTGGGGAGGCTTTCGCGATGATCGGCCCGCGGGACAACAACGGAACGCTCGAACCTTTTTCGCGCGCCTTCGAGGAAGGGCAGCTTGCGCTGCATCTCGGCACGCCGCGTGTCGTTGAAGGCTGGCTTGATATCTACGCAGCCGGCCTGGCCCAGCGCGCGGGCGGGCAGCCGGCGGATGAGGCGGAAGTCGCCTTTGGGCGCGGGACCAATGAATACATGCGAAGCCGCGGCGGCTACGGGGTCACGCTGGAATGCGGACAGCATGAGGATCCGGTTGCGCCTGATGTGGCGTATGCGGCGATCCTTTCTTCGCTGCGGTTGCTGGGGATGGTTGCGGGTGATCCACAAGCCCGGCCGCCGAAGCCGCCTTCGCTGCTGCGGCTTGTGAGCGTGACGGATCGGTTGCATGAGGAAGATCAGTTCGTGCGGGAATGGGCGACGTTTGATGCGGTTGCGCAGGGCGAACCTATTGGTGTGCGCGAGGATGGGAGCGTGCTGCATGCGGATCGGGATGGGTTCATCGTGTTTCCGAATGCTGAGGCGTTGCCGGGGACTGAGTGGTTTTATTTTGCGGTGGCTAGTGATCGGGATTTGGGGCGGGCGGGTAGTTAGTTCGGATTGGATCGCTTCAGGACTGATTTCGGTCGTTCATGAGCGAAGGGCGGATAGCCAGGATGGGCCCATACCGGCTGTTCGCCCGTGCTTCAAAGCGGTCACTCATCGAGCTTGGCTTTGTCTCTCGGAGTACAGAAAAGACTGCGATTGCTGACTCACACCGAGAAGGGTAGAGAAGCAGCACGTGCGCGACCTGAACTCGTCAGAAGTTTATTTTTTGGAGGCGCCGCTCGACTCATTGCTTGGTTCGCTAGACGGCAGCGAAAATTTTGTTCGCATAGAGCGCGCCAATGAAACGGAGAAGTTTTTCAACGCGAATGACGTGGACGCATACTTCACTCCCTGGGCTTCGCCACAGCGGGTCAACCAAACAGCTCACTAATCAGGTCATCAATTTTCCGACCGTCGATGCCTCCGCGCTCGTCATCCTGGGTCACAACTAGGGTGGCACGTTCACCGCCGCCTTCCTCCAAAGGAAGCACGCCGTTGGCGCGGTACCACTGCAGCTTGCTATCCCAGCGCGACCGGTATCCCTCGTCCGTCAGCATGCCGCAGTGCTCCCACAGGATGACGCGGCCCATCGCCTGGTCGTCGATTGTGAAATCCGGCAGCCGGTGTTCTTTGCCATCAATGCTGTGGAACGGAATCTCGTAGCCAGCCACGACGCCGTGTGTAGCCAGTGCGTCGTCGATGATGACTTCCGACTTCGAGCGCAGTGGAGTCCCTCGGCGTGACCGGTGGATGAGCTTTTCGTCCATCCACTTCCCGTTCACCTGGACCGGCGACGGCAGCATCTCGGGGTTCTGCTTCTCGAACAGATTCGTGAATCGGCGCGGAATGACTGCGTTGTCGTCCGTTGCCAGTAAACGAAGGTCAGACAAGTCACCCTGGTGCATGATGACCACCCGGCGCTGTTGCCGCGTCAACGCGGTGTAGAGCATCTCGCGGCTGACGAGCCGGCTCTTCTTGGGCAGCACCAGGATGGTGGTGCCGAACTCACTTCCTTGCGCCTTGTGGACTGTCACCGCGTACGCCAACTCGAGCAGAGGCGACCTCTCGTCGTCGAAGTCCCAGGTCGCGAAGTTGTAGGCGAACCCGGGTTGGGATGAGAACTCCACTTTGGTTCGCCAAGGCTCGTTGCCGTAGGAAGCCGTCGCTTGGATTTCGCCCTCGACGACCCCAATCTCGCCGTTCGCAATGTACTGAAGCGCACCCGCCTCCGGCGTCACGAACTTGCGCTTGTGGTTGCGCACGTTGATGACCTTGTCGCCGTAGACGATTTCCTCCGGCCCACGCGGTGGGGTCAAGTGCGGACGCCCTCGCATGGGTTTGCTTGCCCACGCCACCGCATCCTTGCGGAAGGTCTTGTGCAGCAGACGATTAATATCCCTGGCCCCGAGGACCTCGTTGCGCAGCGGCGTCAGCACCTGCCACTCTTCCACCCGTCCCGCGGCACCCAGGCTGAATGCGATGTGGTCGCCCTTCAGTTCGCCGCCGTAGCTGGTCGCAAAGGTCAGCTGGTCGTCAATGCTCTTGAGCCCCAGTTCGAAGCAGAGCACCTCGAACAGCTTGTTCCGAAGCTCTTCGGTTGTGTCCCACCGGTGCGTAGCAACTCGACCCGTCGAGTCACCCTGACCCATCAGGACGGACCAGACTTCATCCTCGCCCGGTGCCAGCGGTCTACCGCTGAACCAGTTGGCGAGCTGCAAGTCGATGGGGAAACTGGCCTTCTCTCCGGACGCCTTGTGTCGACGCTGGATGGTGAGTTCCGCGTAACCCCGGCTAATCCTAGGGAAGAGCGCATCGGCGTTGGGCGGCGTCAGGTGGGTCACAGCATCGAAGAAGGGCTTTCCCGCGCCCATGGGAGGCAACTGTCGCGGGTCGCCGACGAGGATGAGCCGCTCGACGCTGGCCTTCACCGCATCGAGCAGTGCCCCCAGCATGTCTTCCGTGAGCATGGACGCTTCGTCCACAATGAGTGTCTTGGCCCCCGTGTACGTTGAGCCCGGCACGGTCTTGTACACGCCCGTCCGGCCGTCGTAGCGCCCGCCGCAGCTCGCCAAAAACTGCGCCAAGGTCTGCGCGTCATGCCCGCACTTCTGCGATAGCTGCACCCGCGCCTTGCCCGTGGGCGCCAGCAGCAGAACGCCCTTGGCGGCAATGTCCTCATGTTGGCACAAAGCCTTGAGCACGGTCGTCTTGCCCGCGCCAGCTGGCCCCACCAGCACCGAGAAACGCGAGGCGGCAAGCTCTGCCAGTGCGGAGGCCTTCTCGTTTCGAGCCCGCACCTCATCCGAGTCGGATGCATCCAGTGGAGGAAGCAGCTTGTCCAGCCGCGCCCGCCAGTCGTCCTTGAAGGGGAACCTTGCACCCAGCCGGGCACGGTCGTGAATTTGCTTGGACAACAGGGAGTTGAAGCCCAGGTACCGGAAGAGCTGCAAGGCCGGCTTGCTGCCCTTGATGGTGACCCGCTTCACCTCATAGGAGAAGAAGTCGGCAACCGTCTCAACCACGTCCTCCGAAATGGCGCACGGCGGCTCAAGCTTCGCGTTGCGAATGCCGAGGATAGTCATCTCCTCGGACAGCAGCGTGTGCCCCTCGCTGCGGGCGGCTTCCTCGAGCTGTTCGATGATGAGCGCGCGTACGCGACGCTTGTCGACCGGCCCCGACATGCGCGACACCTCCGGTAGTGGATGCGCAAGCGCGACCAGTTCGGCGGGAAACGCCCCGCGGTCGATGGTCTCCAGCGTCACCCGCTCTAAGCGCTCGTCGTCTCGAGTCGGCACGGCGAATCGGTCGCCCTCGTACAGCAGGTACGGGTTTTCCAACAACTGGCTGTCTGCGTAGTCCAGACCGGCTGCAGTGCGGACCGCCCCGACGTAATAGCGCTCGGCTTGCGCATTCGTCAGCGCAAACCGCGCGAGCAGCTTCAAGAGCTCCAGCCGGCTGGGCTTGAGCTTCTTCCAGGTTTCACTAAGGTCCGCCGTTATCAGCGCTGCCAGGTTGAGCGGCAGTGAAGCCGGCTTGCGCATGGCCTGGTCAACCAACGGCCAAGGGTCTTCATTGTCCTTCAACTGCCCCGCCAGGTGCATGGCCAGGAAGTTGCCGTGCTGAACCCCGAAGGCCGTGAGCGCAGCGCCGAGCCCCGGGTACGGGCCCCGCAGCTTCCACAGCTCCGAGATGCGGGCATCTATCCAGCGCAACGGCTTGTCGACCGGCGTCGTTTCGGGCAACACCTTGCGTGCGGATTCCAGGGCCATGCGGCACTCGAGCAAGGCGGAGATGGCGCCGTCCTGGCTGACGTGCTCGCAGACATACGAGAATTCCATCGTCCGGTCGGCCGGCGAGAACGCTAGGCACTTGTTCCAGTCGACCTCGGCGCCTCGCTCCTGCACTTCGGCCAGCTGCGCATAGGGCATCAGGAAGCCGTCACCGCTGTCGTCGTGGCGAATCGAGTGCCCGACGACCACATCCCACACGTAGGAGGTGTCCGGGTCGGCTGGCTTGCCCTGTCGCTGGTATTGCAGCGGCTTGCCCACCGTCGTGATGCGCCCCACGCCCACGATGACACGTCGCGGGTCGTCGGAGAACGGGGTCTGCTTGGCGTAGAAGAAGCACAGCGAAGCCTCGGGCTTGATGGTGCCGAAGAAGCCATCGAGCAGCGCCCGTTGATTGCGACCGTTCTGCACCCAGCCGGACTCGACCAGCCACTGCGGCTCCGTCGGCTCGCGTGCGGTGTCGTAGTCCAAGCGCCAGCCCTTGGCCAGCTCGTCGGCGAACTCACGCCGCATCCACTTGAAGGGAATGCAAGCTGCCGTGAACGGCGGCTGCTGCAGCGCCGTCACCTCGAGGTCGCTGTGTGCCTCGCTGCCGCTGTGCTTGTACGGATGGGTCAGGTTGCGCCGAAGCGTGAAGGGCGCCATGAAGGTCACGCGTTCCTTCACGCAGGGCGGCAACTCGTCCTCCTGGAGCGAGTCGAACCGACGACCCGCGATGCAGGCCTCGAGTTCGTCCCGCTTCGCCTCTGCGATTTCTGGCAGCACCACGCAAGAGCCGTTGTCACGAGGCCGCTTGCACACCGTTCCTTGCCACAGGTCGTCGTGCCAGGGCGCCCGGATGGAAATGTGGTTAATGACAGGCATGTTCGTTGAATTCAATTCAATAGAGGTGGCTGGCCATGGCGAGCGGCGGCTTGTGGCCGACTACGGCTGTCGTTCTCTACAGCGACATGAACAAGAGCAAACTCTTGCTCTCACCCACCGCCTGCCGCGCAAATCCACTGACCGCGTCCACGACCGGTTCGATTGCAGGTCCGCTCGCGCCCATTCGTGCAAGTTCATCATGCGTGGCCCACACCGCAGCCACATTCTTGATGTCTGCCGGCTGCAGCGCGGACAGTCTGCGCACGAAGTCCTGCGGGAACTCGAAGACCCATTGCTCCGGCGTGTGAGCAAGCAAGTGCTTCTCGCCTTCAAAATCCCTCGCCTCAGCGGTAGCGCCAAGGGCGGCCCAAAGTCCAGCCAGTGCCATGTTGTCCAACGAATTGAACTGCAACCGGGGCCAACTGCCTGGTGTGGCGGAGAGGATTTGAGGTGCGTCGTCGGTCGATGCAATCAGGATGTCCGTGAGCATGCTTGATGGGTCATTGGGTTGAAGTCGCCAGGCTGACTGTAGCTTCTGCGGGAGCGCGCCAAAAGGGAGCCGGCGTCTCAAAACTAGAGGGCCGCGACGAACTTCCGGTTTTGGCCGACCTGAGTCACAGGCCGGCGCGGTGCAAAGGTCTGCTTGCATTTGCGAACCGGCCGTTGAGGTGCGGGGCCTATTGCATCGAAAGCAAGAGCGCCCGCCGAGCCTCTTTGGACATCTTATGTGCCGCCAACAAGATCTTGGCCAGTACGTCATCGTCGCAATACAGGAATGCGAGCGGCACCTTGAGTGCGACAGCTAGTCGCTTAGCTGTTTTCACTGGCGGCTCATGCACGCCAGTCTCGTATCGGCTGATTCGGGCGCTGCTGGTGGCCTCATCCAACCCGATCAGAACACCAAGCTTGTCCTGAGGTAGGCCTGCCAGTTCGCGGGCCTCGCGAAGTCGCTTTCCGAAAACTACGGCTGCATCATGTTGGGGGCCCGAAACCATTCTTCGATATTCGAAGAATGGAGATAAACTCTCTCTACGAATAACGTAGATGGGGGGAGAATGAACAATCCAATCGAGCGTCGGCCGCGATGGTGTGCACTGGCGTTCTCCCACCCTACTTGCGCGCTTGCGCGCCCTCCAAACGTTCCCCAAGCCAGCGAAGGCGCGCCCAATTCCGTCGACGATCTCGTCGTCGCGACGGCCACCAAGGCCGAAGCCGATCTCAGCGCATTGAGAGAGGCATATCGCGCCACCGCATGCGTGCACGACCTGCTTCTTCTCGCACAGAGATCGCCCAGGTCTGAGCGCAACGTCAGCCGCACCGAAGTGGAATCGCTCGTGGCATTGGTCAACGCAGAATTCGAGCGCCGCATTCAGTGCGCCAAGGCGAGCATTGCATCGATGCATGTGACTTCAGAGATCTGAAATCAATCCTCGGAGAGGCTGCTGATGTCCGCAGCCCTGACCCGAGGGTTCGACCTTCAGATGGATTGCATTGCCGAGATTGCCAAGGGTAAAGTTGGATTCGGCCCGTCGCCTGAGATCTCCAACTCAAAACCCCCCAAAGGGCAAATGCGATGAATTTCAACATTCGCACGAAGGTCGCCCAGGCCCTCAAGGTCGTGTTGGGCCCTTTGGGATTGAACAAGCCGACGCGGGAGCCGTGGCCCAAGATTCTTCAAGTCGCAGCAGTCATTGCCCTGCAGACACTCGCGTACGGCATCGAGCAGCAAATCGAGCACCAAATTCTTGGCGAAAGGGTCGCCAACGTCGTCATCGCTGGTCAAAGCTGGTATCAACTGATGGTGTCGGCGTACCCACGAGCGCTTTCGCCAAAGTTCAGCACCGTGGTGCACATAGACCCGAGGTCGGACCCGACCGCAGAATATTTTCCGAACAATTCATGCGTGCAAAGAAAATATTTTGCGGATCTCTTGCCGGCTCTGGCGGGCTTTGCGCCGCATGTCATCGTGCTCGATCGGCGCTTTCTGCCGCTTGGATGCGAACGAATGGCGTCAAACGATCCGACCGAAAGGCTGCAGCAGGCGATATCGCACGTCACCACGGTATTGCACGTTCCGATCATTCTCGGGATGGGTATCGAGGAGGCTCCTCCGACACCGAGCGGCGATAGAACCGCGGCCCATGTCATTCCGTCGCTGGGCTTTGCGCCGTCCCCGCTGCTGACGGTCGGCATCCTCAATACAGACCGTACGCCCGAAAGGCTCGCTCTCGGATGGACCGTCAAAGCGCAGCCTGGGGGATCGGAGGAATGGGTCAACGGACTTGCCCTGCAATCGGCGCTCGTCCGCGAACCCAGGCTTCTGGATGACTCCTCCGTCCTCAAGCACCTCAAGGCGAGCGGCGAATCACCCTATATGAGCCTGATACGGCCCGAGAATCTTGTGCTCGTGCGATCAGGCGACCTGCTGTGCCTTCCGATGCCGTCGAGCGATCGGAGTCTGTCCAAGCGATGCGTTGATCTGAAGCCTTCCCTTCAAAATCTGGACCGCCTCCGTGGAAAGGTGGTTTTCGTTGGTGAGGTCGGAACGAGCGTCGATCGACACAGCACAGTCATCGGAGACATCTCCGGCGTCGATCTGCAGGCGAACGCACTTGAAGCACTTTTGGACGAGAGATTCTTTCCCCCCGCGCCGGCTCTCGTCGATATTGTTTTCGGAATCTTGTTCCTGTTCGCAGTAGATTGGGCGCTCTCGCACAAGACTGCCCTGGTGGCGATTGCTCGTTTCGTGTCCGTGGCGTGCGTCACTCTGCTGTTGCTCGCTTTGACCATCAGGAGCACCGGCTACTACGTTTCACCATTGGGAGTGAGCGCGCTGGTCGTCATGAAGCTTATTTGGTGGGCAGGGGAACGCACGGGATTGTTTGGATCAGCCCACGCTCACCCCGACACAAGTGATGTCAAGTCGGAAACCAAGGACGGAGGGTCAGCATGAACGTCGACAGACCTCGTTTAGCTTTCGGGCTCCTTGCGCGAGCCTGTATTGCCTTGGCGGCTGTGGTCGCAACCGTCAGCGCCAATGGTCAAACGGAGACCGCTCCGCCCAAACATCAACGACCGCCAGGCGATGAGGCAGGCGGTGTGAGCAACAAGCCCGAAACTCGAAAAGAAAGCGAAGCGGCCAGCGCCACGGCCGGCGAAGTCAAAGCGAGCGCAAGGGCGGAAGCCCGTCGGGCGGAGGCAGCCACCAGCAGCACCAAAGCGCGGGCCAAACAGAGCGATTCGAACAAGATGAAGCAGGATTAGTCCGGCTTTTCAACTCGGTGATCAATGCGTATCGACCAGCTTTCGAAGAGCGGCGTCGCGGATCGACAAGGCCTCGAACAAGCCAAGTTCTCGCAGCGCGGGCAAGCCGTCGATGATGTCCTTTTCAGCGGCGGCGCGTCGAGCGCTGTCGGCAGCGGGATCGCACCAGATCCTCGCATTGACCAGAAAGGCCCCGACGGTGCCTTTGCGAATGACGACGCCATTGCGTTCAACCTGGTTCTGCCCGTCGGGCAGGATGTCTTGGGCCTTCATGCACGTACTCCTATGGGTGATGGATAGGGCTATCGTAGGCAGCGAATTTGGCTTCGGTACGGCATGGAGGACATAAGATAGCTGCTTCAGGCCATCCCATCACGCTTCAAGCCGTCCATGGACCCTTTCGACCTCGCTTCCTCATCCAAGGGTCCGTTGCTGATCGCCGCGGCGCAGGAGTCCGGCCAGCCTCGCGTGACGCGCAGCCACAGCCACGCGCGCGGCCAGTTGCTTGGTGCGACGCATGGCCTGATCACCGTCGATGTGCGTGATGGCCGCTGGGTAGTGCCGGCGACGCATGCCGTCTGGATACCGCCTCACACGCCGCACGGGCTGCGCTCACACGGGCCATTCGCGGGATGGAGCGTGTACGTGGCAAAGCCCGCCTGCGCAGATCTTCCGGCCGAGCCGTACATCCTCGCGGCCTCCGGCTTGTTGCGCGAGGCAGTCTCGCGGGCAACCACGTGGAAGGCCGGTGCGACGACGCTGGACGCGGCGCAATCACGGCTCGCGGGAGTGATCTTGGACGAGATCCGCACATTGCCGCCGGTGGCGCTGGGCCTGCCCATGCCGCAAGACCCGCGCTTGCTGAAGATCGCCAGGGCGCTGTCGGCCCGGCCGGACGATGGGCGCAGGTTGGAAGAATGGGCCGAATGGGCGGGCATCGCGCCTCGCACGCTGACCCGTCGCTTCGTGGAAGAGACAGGCTTCAGCTTCACCGAATGGCGCCAGCGCGTGCGCCTGCTGCGTGCCTTGGAAATGCTGGCAGCCGGCACAGCCGTGACGACCATTGCGCTCGATCTGGGCTATGACAACGTGAGCGCGTTCATTGCGTTGTTCAAGCGAAGGTTCGGCGTGACGCCCGGTCGATATGAAGCCCTGATGCACTGAGGCCGCGCCTGCAGCCTGCGGCAGTCGAAGGAGACCGGCGTCCTGCCGTGCGTTGTCCGCGTTCTGCTTGCCGGCCCTTGGCCCTCGGCCATTCGGCCAAGTCCCACTTGGCCTCTCCCCAATATGGTGGATTGCGGCACCCCCGCATCAATGTCAATCTCCGTCCATGACGATGAATGGAGGCAGTCTTGTCCACCGATCTCTCGTCCGAACCTCGCGCCGCGGTTCCCATTGCTGACCCTTTGACCGTGTTTCTCGAGGCGCACCGGCGAGGCCTGCCGCCCAGCCGAGGTGCAAAACGCTTCAATGCGGGCGAGCATGCATGGCTCGCGAGCCATGGCGCGACGCTGGCCATCAAGACGCTGCGAGACAAGTCCGGCATCCGGGTCGATGAAGACGTGTTCGCGTCGATCCCGCGCCGGGACGGACGCGAGCGGCTCCAATACGGCGAACTGGTGGCGTTGTCGGGCGACTTCTACGAGACGCCGGATGCGTTGTTCGACGAGAAGCCGTCACCGCTCCCCTGGCTCTGGGAGGCCAACGACCTCTCCGACCTGCGCGCCATCTTCGCCAAGGAGCTGCAGTGGATCGAAGACCGGCTGGAGCGCCAGGGCGGCCGCGCGCCGTACCCGGACGAAAACATCCGGCTGGCCTGGAATGCCAAGTCCTATGTCGAGCTGGCGTTGCGCAATGTCGATCACTTCGGCTGGCACAACATCTGCGCCTACTGCAGGCACCATGCGCATGCCATGGAGCTCGCGGCGTCGACGGGCGGGCGGGACAACGAGACCTTCCGCCGTGCGCTCTACACCAACGCCTTCGCGGACCACTTCCTCACCGACGGTTTTGCGGCCGGGCATGTGCGCGTGCCGCGCGCCGAGATCTGCGACTGGGCGGCGGCGCACGGTTACAGCGACAAGGTGGCTGGTGCGCTGTCGAAGCTGCTGCACGATCAGGACGGCCACGCGCACTCGCTGCATGGAGAGCACGAGGAGGCCGGTGGCCGCGATTCGCATGACGGGCTGCCGGTGCAGAACGGCAGGGGCGAGACGTGGCACACCTACTGCGACGGCCAGCTGTTCCTGGAAGGGGCAGTGTCGTCGCCGGCGGTGGACCGCGCCGTCAGCGCGGTGGCGGCCTCTGTCGGCGAATTCCTCATGGCGTGGCAGCGACGCGACCTGCCGCGCGGTATCTATGCGGCCACCTCGTGGGTGCCTTTCCCGCGTCCCGATGCGCCGACACTGACGCAGAAGTTTGCGGCGGGCATGCCCGAACACGACTTCGAGGAACTGTGGAAAAGCGTCGCCTGGTACGCCACGGTGCCTTGGATCGCCGGGCTGGAGCGCCAACACATCCGCAGCTTGTTCGGCGCGCTGCCGCAGATCATGAAGAAATTCGGCGAGAACGTCGCCAGGGACGCCGCCGAGTCCCACATCGGTTCGCGCATCGATTCACGCTACATCGACGCGTACAGGCGCATTGCCTGAAGCATGAATCAAGGTCGCCATGAACATCCGCGACGCCATCGACCGTGACTTCCGAATGCTGGACGCCGCCTGGCCACGCGTCCGCGCACTCGAGATCGCCATGCGGTCCGCGGCGCGCTGGTTCATCGTGTGCCGCGAGATTGGGCCGGGCATGGATCCGCTCTATTACGTGCTCGACGGCGCAAAGGCTCGCGACAGACTGAAGAAGTCGCAGGCGGTCAGCACCAGCGACGCGCTGCGGCTTTTTTCAGAGAGTCCGAGTGTCACCGTTGCGGAAGCCTCGGCGCGCGTTGGGCGGGACATGCGGCAAGTCGTCCTTGCGGGCCGGGTTCCGGTTGGCATTCTCGAAGCTGCTGGAGTGGCGCTTCGCAGTTCGCGCGGCGGCGAGGCTGCCGATGCGGTCGTGGTAACGCGCGCCTTGCATGCGCGTTGGCCCGAGTCGATCGAAGTAGGCACCAGCCTGGCCTTGTTGGTATCGCTGGCCATGCCTGGGTCGGTGGATAGGGGTGCCGTATCGTTGAAGGCGACGCTGGGCACACGCATCGACATCGTCGTCCTCCCACTGGAAGGGATCACGCTCGAAGGAACCAACACGGGATCACTGGTGGTCAGCGATCCGCAGGCAGATGCGCCATTGATGTTCCGCTTCAAGGCGGGCGCGACCGGCATCGGATCTGCGCGCGTCTACGCATGGATAGGTGGCTACTCGGTGGCTTCGATGGACTTGACGACCACCATTGTCGAAGTCGGCGGCGTGGCGAGCGAGGTCGAAGAGGCAAGTGTCATCGCGACCGTTCCGGCCGAGCCCCGCGTGCAACCGGACCTGTCGCTGCTCATCACCGAAGCGGGCAGTGAAATCAGGATTCGGCTGCAGTCGGCCAGCCGCGAATTCGACGGCACGGCCTATCCCCCTATCACGCTTGCAAGCAGCTCGCGCGCGTACTTCGCGGAGTTCTGCCGCAAGATCGAAAACCTGCCCGTGGACACGGAGAGTCGACGCAAGGCCTCAGCCAAGAAGCTCTCGAACTGGGGCGTGGACATGATCGAGAAGGTGATCCCGGCCGAATTGAGGGCGACCCTTTGGGACGTTCGCGAACGGATCGGTTCGATGCAGATCACCTCCGACGAGGCATGGATCCCCTGGGAGGTCTGCCGCCTTGTCAGCACGAGCGACACCGGCTCCAAGGTCGAGGGGCCGTTCTTCGCCGAGGCGTTTTGCGTCACGCGCTGGCTGCATGGTGTCGCAGCGCCGGCTCGGTTCAGTTTCGGCGAATGGGCGCTGGTGGTCCCGCAGGATTCCCGCTTGCCGAACGCCAAGGCAGAGGAGCTTTTCATTCACTCGTTGGCCGATGCGACGCGCAAGGTGACGCAGGTGCCCGCAAATTTCTGCGACCTGACTGCCGCGATGGAATCGGAGATCTACCATGCGTGGCACTTCTGCGGCCATGCGCACGCGGGAAACGAAGGCGATGGCGACCAGGCGGCCATCGAGCTCGACGATCGCGACTCCATGACGGTGGACCTGTTCACGGGCGCGACGGAGAACGCATTGCGAACCGGGCCGTTCGTGTTCCTGAACGCCTGCCAGAGCGCCCAGGGCGGGCTGAGCCTGACGGGCGTGGCCGGATGGGCCAGGCGCTTCATCAAGCCGGCGTCATCGCGCTTCGCGGCCAGTGCCTTCCTGGGCTCGTACTGGTCGGTGTACGACGCCGCTGCGCTCGCGTTCACCGAGGCGCTCTACAAGAGCCTCATCCTGGACGGCAAGGCGATCGGTCAGGCCGTCAGGGACGCCCGGCTGGCCGTGCGCTCGGCGGACGATCCCCTCACGTGGCTGGCCTACACCGTGTACGCCGACCCGCTTGCAACCGTCGAATCGAGGTGACCATGCCATCCATCGAATCAGTGACCGCCCCGGGCCTTGCCGTCGCACTGCCGGAGTCTGCACTCGACATGGTGCCGCTCGGGGTCGCGAAGGTGAGCGGCCATGAAGCGATCACGTATGGCAATCGGAAGTTGCTTCAGATCACCGGGCTGCCGGACTGGCGCGGGCGCACGCTCTCCGATGTGTTCTGTGAAGAGGACCTCATCACCGTGCGCAAAGTGCTCAAGGAGCGGTTCGAGCAGCGGCTGGCAAGCGAATACCGGATCGACATTACCCGCTATGACGACGGCCGCAAGGTGCCCGTGAGCATCACCTCGTTTCCCGAGACCAATGAGCACAACGACGTGGTGGGAACGCTGGCATTGGTGCGCGACCTCACGGTCGAGATGGCTCAGAAGCAGATGTACCGGTTGGTCGAAAAGGAGTCCGACGGCACGAAGCTGCTCGATGCCATCGCGGAGTCGTTGCGTCCCTGGGTGCCCTTCGATCGCATTTCGGTGATACGCCTGAACGAGGAGCGAACCCATCTGCGAACCATCTACGACCAGGGCGAGGCACCCAAGGCATCGTTCAGGTGGTGGCGTATTCCGCCGGCAGTCAAGGACCTGTTGAATTGCAGCGAGATTCTGGTGATCGACGACATACCGACGTGGTACGACGCGCCGGAGCGAAGGTCGATGCTCGACGACCCAGCCGTCCAGGAGTTCCTCAAGCTGGGCCTGGTGTCCACGCTGAGCATGCCGGTACGGCAAAACGGCGCTCAGGTGGCGAGCATCGTGCTTTACCGAAAGAAGGGACACCCCTTCAGCGGAGCCGAGCAGGGCGTCGTCAACGACCTTCCCCTGGCAGAAGCCGTCAGCGTCGCGCTGCGCAACGAGAAGGAAAGCAACCTGAACTTCCTGCTCGACCTGATCAAGCAGATCTTGTCGGCCTACGGCTCGGTAAAGACCGTGGCCCAGATGATCGTCGGCAAGATCGCCGAGCACTATGAATGGGACTACGTTTCGATCTACCAGGCCTATGAGCACACCGGTCAATGCCGGATGATTGCCGAGACGGCGACCAAGGATGGCGTGGCGCTTCCGGAAGAAGAGCGAACGTCCTTCTCGATCAACGAGGGCATCATCGGCCATGTCTTTCGCACCGGGCAGGGCGTGAGCATCGAGGACGTCGGGGAGTCGAAGGAGTTCAGAGACATCTACATTCCGCGCGCGGGCATCAAGACGCGCTCCGAGTTGTGCGTGCCCATCGGCAAGGAAGTGCGCTGGGTGCTCAATGTCGAGGACGAACAGTCCAATGCCTTTGCGCCGCAGGAGAAGCGCGATCTCGAAGACATCGCGGCGAGCCTGAGTTCGTTACTCCAACGCACCTTGGACTACCAATACCGCACCGCGGTCGTGGAACGCGCCAACGACGCCATCATCCTGACGGACATCGAGGGATTGATCCGCGAGGTCAATCCGGCCACCTGCAGTCTGCTGAGGGCGCCCAAGGAAATGATCGTGCGCCGTCCCGTCGAGGAATTTTTCGCCGACCCCGAGGACGCGCGGGTATTGCTCAAGTGCGTCGTCTTCCCGAACCATGAAGCGCTCATGCAACGCCCCTTGCCGGCCGCAACGGCCGCCGAAACGCAAGTCAAGGTCCTGCTGTCGGTGGCAACGTTGTCCGGTGACACCGGCGGCAAGATCTTCATCGCGAGCGACATGACACAGTTCAAGCGCATGCAGCAACTCGAACTGGCGCAGGACGTCTATCGGGAAGTGACCGGACAGATCAAGACGCCGATGTCGCTGGCCATCGCATGGCTGCGCAGGTTCGCGCAGGGCAAGAAGACCGATGGCGAGGACATGGCCCACAAGGTGATCCAGCAATTGCAGAAGGCGGAACTGACGCTGGACCGCTTGCTGCTGGTGGAGCGCGGTGACGGCGTCGAGATCCGCCACGAGGTACTGATATCGGTCAATGACCTGGTGGACAGCATCATGCAGGACATGCCAGAACGAGAGCGCGACGTCGTGACGGCGACCACCTTGGCGCCGGACGACGCCCATCTCCGCGCCGACGCCTACGAGATGCGCTACTGCCTGCAGACCGTGCTCTCCTATTTGCTGCGACTTGCGGCGGAGGACGACCGCATCGAACTTGATGCGACGCGTGACGGCGATGGTGTCGCGTTTGCCTTGAGAGGGCGCGCCGCCGACGTCGAATCGGTCAGTGACATCGAAAGCGAGTGCAGGGCCGCGCAAGTGCGGGCGGAAATCTCGCTTGGCAAGGAGACGTTGAGCAAGATCGCCGGCCGAAACCGCGGAACCTTCGCCGAAATCATCGCGCCGGGAGGGCAGCAAGTGACATTCAGGTTCACCTTTCCCGTTGTCGCGACAGGAGTGCCGTCATGAATCGAATACTCATTGCACTGCAGAGTCCTGACATGGCCGATGCCGTCGAGGATCTGCTTGAAGACCTGCTTGATGGCGAAGACGCATTGTCCTTTGCCCAGGCTCGGAACTGCGCCAAGGTGTGGTCGTCCCTGGACATGGAGGCGCGCCGGATGCTGATCACCGAATTGGATCTGGCGGAAGACAAGGCCAGCGGCGTCGTTCGGCAGGGCGGATTGCGTTTGGCCCGGCAAGTCCGCGAGCGTTACCCCGATATGCCGCTCGTGCTCATCTCGCCATACACGACGACGGAGATCTCACAGAGTGTCGAGGCGATAGGGAAGGCTGCGCTGGTGCTGCAGGGTCGGGACTTCGAGGACGATCTGGTGACGCAGGTCTGCCACGGTCTCGGGGTCGCAGCGCCGCGGGACGACAAGCTCGTCGAGCAGGACGCCACGAAGCGTCATGTCGTCGAACCGCCGGGCACACAGCCAGTCGCCGCCGAGGCGGTTCGCTACCTGGTTGAAATTCGCTTGCGTGAAGGCGGCGAGTGCGACTATCACTCGAGATCGATCGGCGGATTGGTCCCCTACATCAACGAATCGAAGTTCACCGTGAAGCCGGAAGACCTGCAGGAGTTGGTCGCGCTGACGGCCAAGCTCGCCGATTCGAAGAACTGGACAAGGGATTACAAGCTTCTCGGCGAGAAGCTGCGCGAGGTCCTTCTGGAGGGCGACAAGCAGGTCATGAAGAACCTTGCGAACATCAGCGGCAGGATGTCGGTTGCGATGGCGGATGGCGCGGAGTCTTCGCCCGCGATCTGCTTCATCGTCGAGAAGGGCCTCTACCCCATCGCCCTGGAGGCCATTCGTGGCGGAGACGGCTCGACGCACTATTGGCTCGAAAGGGCGCCAGTCTGGCGTCGGCTCGCCATCAACGGCGCGCGCAAGTTTCCGCTGTTCCGGGATCCCGAGACACGCGACAAACCCATCAACTGCCTGCTCGTGGAGGCCGACACCTCCGGCATGGTGAAACCACTGAACCTGAAGGTCGACCCCATTCCCGCAGTGAGCCCGGAGGCCCAATCGCTGATCGACTGCCTGAACAGCCAGACGACCGTGCGAATCGGCAAGATAGGCCGCATCTGGTGTTCGGGTGGGCGGGTCTTCAAATCGGTATCGACCAGGGAGGCGCTCGACGAAGACCGGGTGCCGGTGCCCTGCGAGGGATCATTTCGCAACGCCATGAGGGACATGCTCACGACGGGAGAGCCCTGGCACCTGGTGCACTACGCGGGACATTCCCACTACGACCCCGAGAACGACTATGGCTACGTGGTGCTGCCGGGCAAGAGCCTGGAGGTGCTTCATGAACCCGACTACGTCGGCACGATCGAATTTGCCAAGTGGCTGAATCGCACGCACTTCGTGTACATGAGCAGTTGCGAGGGCTCCGCGCAGGACTTTGCGTTCAATCTTTGCCAGCATGGCGTACCGGCGCTCACGGGCTTTCGCTGGGTTGTGAAGGACGACATGGCAAAGCTGCACTCGGAAACGTTCTACGAAGAGTTGTTCCGGTGTCGATCGATCGAGGAGGCCCTGTACTTCACATGGAACCACATGTACGGGTGTCATCCGATGGACCGGGTGTGGGCTTCCTCGCAGTTGGTGATGCAGTACGCGGCTTAGATACATCGCGGTGCCTACCGTGGCGCCGCGAGGACGAGCGGAATCGATGTCTGCTCGTTGTAGTAACTCACCTCCAGATTCGCTGCTGCCGTGCCATGCGGAATCACGAACAGCACCGTTCCGTCCTTGGCCGAGCGACTGCGCACCAGTTCGTTGAGATCGCTCTCGGGCGCCGTGGGAACACCATCGACCAGAAGCCGAAACGATTTGTCCCAGAAGTTGGCGTCGTAGGAATCGTTATTCATCATGCGCAGGCGGATCCGCAATGCATCCTTCTCGGAGGATTGCGGCGAGATCTCCGCCGAAAGCAGCGTGAAAGTCGCCGGGCCGAGCTTGTAGTCGCGCATCGCGGGCAGTGTCACGGCGTAGCTCGTCCGGGTTTGCGAAGCCGGAGCCGGTGCCTGCGAAGATGAGGACGCGGTCGCTGCTGCGCTCGGCGGTTGCGCAGGTGGCGATCCGATCCAGCCCACCTGCTTGAGTGCCACCACCAGCCCCGCCAGCGCGGTGATCGCGGCCGTCACGCTTGCGATGATTCCTGGCAAGGTCTGCCATCAGGTCTTCGCCTTCTCTTCGTCTGCCATGAGGGATCCTTCCGCTCGATTCCTATGGACAAGGCATTCTGATGCGGAGACCGGCGACTGTCACTCGCATCATCAAAACACAGCGCCCGCGTTTGGCAATGCAGTGACTCGCCTGTCGAAACGCCGTCTCGACCGCCCCTCGTGCGCGCGCGAAGATGGGCGACTACACAACCATCGCCTGGAGACAAGCAGTGACCAACGCCCGACTCTTTTCCGACCATCGTCTGGAGGCCCTCGACGCCGACGAGCGCGCGCTCATCGAGCGGCTGCGCGTGCTGTGTCGCGACGAACTCGGCCCCCAGGCGGCTGATGTCGCGCGCGAGGACGTCTTCGCGTGGAACACCTTTCGGACGCTGGCGCGCGAAGGCATCGTCGGCACGGCCTTTCCGCGCGAATACGGCGGCAGCGATGCGCGCCAGGTGACGCGCGTGTGCATCATCGAGGAGCTCGGTCGCGTCTGCAGCACGTCGGCGTCGATGATCACCGGCACCGATCTTTCCGCCCGCGCCGTGGTCGCGGGCGCTTCAGAGCCCATCAAGCGCGAACTGCTTCCGGCTCTCTGTCGCGGCGAGATCCAGACGGCCTTTGCACTCACGGAGCCCTCCGCAGGTTCCGACGTCCGCGGTTTGGCGAGCACGGCGCGGCGCGACGGCGACCACTACGTGCTCAACGGCGCGAAGAAATTCATCACCCGCGCCGGCACGGCGGATTGGCTGATGGTGATCGCGCGCCTGGTCGACGATGCCGGCGCTGCCAGCGAGAAGTTGGTCGGCTTGCTCGTGCCCAAGGGCGCAGCGGGCCTGACCGTGAGTGCCGATGCGGCCAAGCTCGGCTGGTTCGGCGTGCCCATCGCCTCGCTGGCGTTCAAGGACGTGCGCGTGCCGGTCACGCATCGGCTCGGCGAGGAGGGCGAGGGCTTCTCCCTGGCGCAGGACGCGCTGCTGCGTGCCCGCATCGGGCACGCTTCGATGGCATTGGGCCGCGCGATCGGCGCGGTGGAGATCGCCGCCACCTACACCACGGACCGCAGCGCCTTCGACAAACCGTTGAATGCGCACCAGGGCGTACAGTGGATGCTGGCCGACATGGCCACGCAGATCGAGGCCTCGCGCGCGCTCGTGTGGACTGCGGCGCAGAAGTACGACCGCGGCGACAGCGACGCGGCCACCTTCGCATCGATGGCCAAGCTGCATGCGACCGACCTGTGCATGAAGGTCGTCACGGACGCGCTCCAACTGACCGGCGGCCGTGGCTACCTGAAGGACTTTCCGCTGGAGCGCTTCTTCCGCGACGCCAAGCTCAACCAGATCGGCGAGGGGGCGAGCGAGGTGCACAAGACAGTGATCGGACGAGACCTCGCGCGGCGCGCGGCTCAATCCGAGCGCAACCCGTGCCTGCGTGACGGGCCGCTCACGGACTATTGATCAGATCACGCCCTCTGCCTCGAGGGCGCTGATCTCGCTCTTCGAGAGCCCGAACTGCGCATACACCTCGGCGTTGTGCTCGCCGACATCCGGACCGGTTCGCGGCACTGGCATCTCGCGCCCGGTGATTCGCGGCACGATGCACGGGGCCGGCACGCTGCCGTACTGCGGATCGGGCAGCCGCACGATGGCCTGGCGCGCCACGAATTGCGGATCGCGCTCGATGTCCTCGATTGAATAGACCTTGCTGAACGGAATGCCCGCGGCCTCCAGCGTGCGCTCGATGGCCTCGTAGGGACGCGCCGAAAACCATTCCGACAGCATCCGATCGAGTTCGCGAAGATGCACGACGCGCTGGATGTTGGTGGCAAAGCGCTCGTCGCCGGCCCACTCGGGGCGGTCGATGGCGGCCGCGAGCCGCGCAAAGATCGCATCGGACGACGCGACCAGCGAGAAGAAGAAGCGGTCCGCGCTCACGTACATGTTGCTCGGTGCGGTGTAGGTCGCGCAGTTGCCGGCCGGAGCGCGCACCAGGCCCAGTTGCTCGTGCTCGATGGCGAGTGGATCGAGCAGGCGGAACAAGGCCTCGGTGGCCGACAGGTCCACTTCTGCGCCCTTCGCAGTCGGGTCGGCCCGCAGGCGCGCGATCTCGGACGCGATCGAGAACGCGGCGAAGAGGCCCGCCACCGCATCACCTACCGGAAAGTTCATGTGCTGCGGTGAACCGCCTTCTTCGCCGGTGAGGTTGGTGAAGCCGCTCATTGCTTCGAACACGCGCGCGAATCCGGGCCGAGCGCGGTAAGGGCCGGTTTGCCCGAAGCCGGTGAGGCGAAGGATGACGAGCCGCGGATTGATCGCCCACAGCGTCTCGGCGTCCAGGCCCCATCGGTCCATCGTGCCGGTGCGGAAGTTCTCGACCAGCACGTCGAAGTGCGGAAGCATCCGCAAGAGCAGGTCGCGGCCGCGCGGCTTGCGCACATCGAGCGAGATGCCGCGTTTGCCGCGGTTCGCCACCTTCCACCACAGCGGAACGCCTTCCTTCACGGGTTGCAGCGAGCGCAGAGGGTCGCTTCCGTCCGGAAGTTCCAGCTTCACCACCGTTGCGCCGTGATCGGCGCACAGCGTCGCACCGAACGGCGCCGCCAGCACGGTGGCCATGTCGAGGATGCGGACGCCTGACAGGGCGCCCGATGGGGAGGTGGATGCGGTCAATGGGTGGCCTCTAAAGAGTGGGGTCGGCAGGGCAGGGCGTCCGGCTTTCCCCGTTTTTGCCAGAGCACGATTTGGACTACAACGAGCGTTTCGCACAGCGAAACAGGTTCACCAGGCCACTCCGTTCGAGTCCATCATGAGTTCCAACCAACGCCCCACCTCCACCCGCCGCGCCATGTTCACCGCCCCGCTTCCAGGTCTCGTCAACCCGCACGACCTCAGCGCCGATCGCCAGTTCTCGATGAACCTGGCGCGCGGCATGGAGGTGTTGCGCGCGTTCACGCTGGCCGAGCCGATGCTGGGCAATCGGGAGATCTCCGATCGCACGGGATTGCCCAAGCCGACGGTCTCGCGGCTGACCTACACGCTCACGCTTCTCGGCTACCTGAGTCGGGTCGAGGGCCTGCAGAAGTACCGGCTGGGCTCGGGTGTGCTGTCGCTCGGCTATCCGCTCCTGGCCAACACGCGCGTGCGCCAGATCGCGCGGCCCTTCATGGAGCAGGTGGCGCGAGAGACCGGTTGCACTGTCAACCTCGGCATGCGTGACCGCACGAGCGTGGTCTACATCGACACCTGCCGCGTCGATGCGGGCAACGTCTACCAGCCGGACATCGGCAGCACGCGCCCGCTGCTGTCGACGTCGATTGGGCGCGCCCTGATCCTGGCCAGCCCGCCCACGGAGCGCAAGGCGATCCTGAATCGGCTGAGGGTCGAGGACCCGGAGCGCTTTGCACTCGACAAGCCGCTGTGGGAGGCCGACCAGAAGGCCTTTGTGCAGCGCGGCTATTGCTATTCGCGCGGCGACTGGCGAAAGGAAGTGCATGCCGTCGCTGTACCTATCCGGCTGAGCGCGCGCGAAGAGATCGTCGCGCTCAATTGCACGTCGGCCGCCTATCGCCTCGACAAGCCGACGCTGGAAAAACAAGTTGCGCCACGCCTGCTCGATGCCGTGCGCCTGATCGAAACCGCCTGCGGCACGCCGCGCTGAGCCCAAGGAGAACACATCCAATGATCCGCAACCCCGAAGCCTTCGCAAGACTGCTCGCCGAGGTCCGCCAGTTCGTGCGGGACGAGTGCATGCCGCTCGAAGCGGAGGTCGACCAGAGCGACGAGATTCCGCCCACCATCGTCGCGCGCATGCGCAGCCTGGGGCTGTTCGGCCACAGCATTCCCGAAGCCTACGGCGGCGCGGGGCTCACCTCTGAAGAGCTGTCGCTCGTCAACATCGAGGTGTCGCAATGCGCCACTACCTTCCGGGCCCGCTTTGGGGGCAATACCGGCATTGCGTCGGAATCGCTGGTCGTCGATGGAACCGAAGCACAAAAGAAAACGTGGCTGCCGCGCCTCGCGAGCGGCGAGGTCACCGGTTGCTTCGCGCTGACCGAACCGGACGCCGGCTCCGACGCCACAGCCTTGACGACGACCGCCGTGCTCGATGGCGATGATTATGTGATCAGCGGCCGGAAGTGCTTCATCACCAATGCGCCAATCGCCGATCTGTTCACCGTGTTCGCGCGCACCGATGCCTCTGCCAAGGGTGCCGCCGGCATCAGCGCCTTCCTGATCCCGCGCGGCACGCCGGGCCTCGGCACGCCGCCGGCCTATCGCAAGATGGGCCAACACGGCTCGCCGGTGGGCGAGGTGGTGCTCGAGGCCTGTCGTGTCCCGGCTTCGGCGATCGTCGGCGGAAAGCCGGGTCAGGGCTTTCGCACGGCGATGAAGGCGTTGAACAAGCAGCGCATCAACCTGGCGGGCTTGTGCGTCGGCCCCGCGATCCGGCTGGTCGACGAGATGGTCGAGCGTGCCACGTCGCGCCGCCAGTTCGGGCAGGCCATTGCCGAGTTCCAGCTCGTGCAGCAGATGATCGCCGAGAGCAATGTCGAGGTGCACGCCGCGCGCGCGCTGGTGCTGGAGACGGCGCGCAAGCGCGATGCCGGCGAGGACGTGACGATGGAAGCATCCATGTGCAAGCTCTTTGCCTCCGAGGTGTGCGGCCGCGTGGCCGACCGTGCGGTGCAGGTGTTCGGTGGAGGGGGCTATGTGGCGGACAACGTCGCGGAGCGCTTCTACCGCGATGTGCGCCTGTTTCGCCTGTACGAAGGCACGAGCCAGATCCATCTCGTCAACATCGCCAAGCGCACTGTCGCGCTGGCGCAGGCGCGCAAGGCGGCCGCATGAAGGCGCTGGCCGGCCTGCGCGTGCTCGAGTTCGCCACGGTCGGCGGCGTGCCCTTCTGCGCCTGGTGGCTCGCGCAGCAGGGCGCCGAGGTAACGCGCGTTGCCAATCCGCGTCCGCCCGACCTCGGCGTGCCGGTCGACGCGGAAGCCGACATCGGCCAGTGGGCGCGCGAGCTTCGAACGCTGGATCTCAAGACCGCTGAAGGCCGGGAGGCGGCGCTCGATGCGGCCGCGCAGGCGGACGTGCTGCTGGAGGGCTTTCGGCCCGGCGTGATGGAGCGGCTCGGGCTCGGCCCTGCGGCGATCCATGCGCGCAACCCGCGGCTCGTGTATGCCCGCATTGTCGGGTGGGAGCGGCAGGGGCCGTGGGCACAACGCGCCGGGCATGACATCAACTATGTCGCCATGAGCGGTGCGCTGCACGCCGTGGGCGCGGACCATGTGCCGCTCAACCTGCTGGGCGACCTCGCCGGCGGTGCGCTGTACGCCGCCATGGGGATTCTGTCTGCGCTCCATGCGCGCGCATCGACGGATCGCGGCTGCGTCGTGGACGCGTCCATGACGCATGGTTGCGCGCACCTGCTTACCGCGGTGTTCGCACGCCTGGGCGTGGGGGCCTGGCAGGACGCGCCCCATGCCAACGTGATCGACGGGGGCGTACCCTGGTACCGGAGTTACCTCACCGCCGACGGGCGCCACATGGCCGTCGGCGCGATCGAAGAGCGCTTCTATCTGAGTTTCGTCGCCGGCCTCGGGCTCGACCCGGCCCGCCTGCCCTCGCGAGGCGATCGCGCGCGCCATGGCGAACTGGCGGCGCTCTTCCAGAAGCGCTTCCTTCGGCAGTCGATGGCGCACTGGGCCGCCCACTTCGAAGCCCTCGACGCTTGCGTGACGCCGGTTCTGAATCTTCGCGAAGCGCGCGTGCATGAGGTGAACCGCGGGCTGTTCAAGGACGGAAACGGCCCCTGGGCTCCGGCAGCTGCACCTCAACTCTTTCCAATTCAATGACAGTCAATGACAGGAGACAAGCAATGATCCGCAATACGACTCGCCGCGCTTTCGGCGCCATGTGCATCGCAGCGCTGAGCCTGGCCGCCGCGCCGGCCCTGGCGCAAGGCGATGCTTATCCGACCAAGCCGATCAAGATCATCGTTCCCTTCTCCGCAGGCGGAGTCGTGGATTCGATCGCCCGCATCGTGGGCGAGAAACTGAGCGTGAAGTACGGCCAACCGGTCATCGTCGAGAACAAGACCGGGGCGGGAGGCTCCATCGGGACCGACTTCGTGGCCAAGTCCGCGCCGGACGGCTACACGCTGCTGTGTGTCAGCCCTGGCCATGCAGTGGCGCCGAGCATCATCAAGGGTGTGACGTGGAATCCGGTGAAGGATTTTCGGGCGATCGAAGGCTTCGGGATCATCTCGAACGTGTTCGTCGTGCCGCCGAACGTGCCCGTCAAGAACATGGCCGAACTCGTTGCGCTGGCGAAGAGCAGCGCCACGCCGCTGACCTACGCGACGGCTGGTGTCGGGACTTCCAACCATCTCTCCGGCGAACTGCTTTCGCAGATGGCGGGCGTGAAGCTCACGCACGTGCCCTATCGCGGCCAGCCCGATGCATTGAACGACCTGCTTGGCGGCCGGGTGACGATGATGCCGCTGACCGCGGCGCTGGCGTCCCCCTACATCAAGAGCGGCAAGTTGAAGGCTCTCGCGGTCACCACGGCCAAGCGCTCGGCCGCGCTGCCGGATGTACCGACGGTTGCCGAATCGATCGGCCTCCCGGACTACAGCGTCGGGACATGGTTCGGCTTCGTGGCGCCCGCCAAGACGCCGGACGCGCTGATCCGGAAACTGTCTGCCGATGTCGCTGAAGTTCTCGCGATGCCCGACACCAAGGCCAAGCTGGAGATGCTGGGCCTCGAACTCGCGCCGCAGGGCCCGAAGGAGTTCGATGCCTTCATCGCGACCGAGGTCGGGCGCTGGAGCAAGGTCATCAAGCAAGCCGGCATCGATCCGCAATGAGGGAGACCCGCGCCATGAAATCGCCCCTGAAGCCACCCATCTGCGCAAAGCTCGGCATCGCGCATCCGATCTTCGGGTTCTCGCATTCGATCGACGTGGTGGTCGAGATCGCCAAGGCAGGCGGATTTCCGGTGCTCGGCCTGGCGCGGGAGATGCCGCACGAGATTCCGCACATCCTGGAAGAGGTCGATTCGCGAATGCAGGGGCTTCCCTATGGGGTCGACCTGATGCTGCCTTCGCAGGTGCCGCAGACCGGCAGCATCGATGACGTGCGCGGCGCCTTGCCGCAGACGCATGTCGAATTCGTCGACGGCCTGCGCGATCGCTTCGCCGTGCAGGCACCGGTCAAGCCCAGCTTCTTTACCACGCAGGTGCGCTCCGAGTCGCTGTTCGAGCAGCAGATCGAGCAGGTGCTGGCTTCGAACGCGCTGGGCGTCGCCACGGCGATCGGCCTGCGTCCGGAACTCATCGCGCGCGCCAAGGCGGCGGGCAAGGTGACCTTCTCGCTCATCGGCTCCGTTCGCCATGCGCAAAAGGCCTTGGCGATGGGCGTGGACGTGCTCGTGGCGCAGGGCTACGACGCCGGAGGTCACACAGGAACGGTGGGCACCTTCTCGTTGGTGCCGCAGATCGTTGCTGTCGCCGGAGATGCACCGGTGCTCGCCGCTGGCGGCATCGGCAATGGCGATCAGATCGTTGCGGCCATTGCCATGGGCGCGCAGGGCGGTTGGCTCGGCACCCTATGGATGGCCGCCGCCGAAAACCACACGCCGCCGGCGCTGCTGCGTCGCCTGATCGACAGCGGCAGCGAAGACACGGTGATCACGCGCGCCCATAGCGGAAAGCCATGCCGGGTGGTGCGCAGCGACTGGATCGATGCGTGGTCTGCGTCCGGCGCACCAGAGCCCTTGCCGATGCCCTTGCAGCAGGCGCTGACGGGCGATGTGTTCGCGTCGATCCACGAACATGACGATGCACGACTCATCTACGAGGCGGCAGGACAGAGCATCTTCGCCATCCGGCGAGAGACGCGAGTCGCCGACCAGATGGCGGCGCTCAAGGGCGAGATGCAGGCCGCCTGGCAGCGTATGTCGATGATGTCTGCCAGCTGACCAGGGCTACCCGCGCTTCGTCGCGATCAACGGCTTCACATCCGGCGCATTCACCCGCGGCCGATCGGCCTCTACCGCAGCCAGCGGGTCAACTTCCTTCATGCTCGCAAGACAGCGCTGCGTGAGGTGCTGGTAGGTGCGCGTGCCTTCCAGCTTCCACGCGACTTCCTGATCGCTCAATTCGCGCATCACCTTCGCGGGAATGCCGGCGGCGAGCGATCGCGCGGGGATTTTCTTGCCCGCCGGAACGAAGGCGCAGGCCGCGAGGATGGCCGCTTCGCCGACTTCGGCCTCGTCCATGACGACGGCATTCATGCCGACCAGCGCGTCGCGCCGGACGATGCAGCTGTGCAGCACGGCGCCATGGCCGATGTGGCCGTTTTCCTCGACGACGGTGTCCTGGGCGGGGAAGCCGTGAATCACGCAGGTGTCCTGCAAGTTGGAGCCGCGCTGGAGCACGATGCGGCCGAAATCGCCGCGCAGCACGGCGCACGGCCCGACGTAGCAGTCCGGCCCGACGATCACGTCGCCAATGAGCACGGCAGTCGGATGCACATAGGCGCTGGGGTCGATGACCGGCACCACTCCTTCGATCGAATAACAAGGCAAGGCGGTCTCCTTCTTTTTTGGGAATGACGCCGATACGCGGGTTTTCCCGTGGATGTTCTGACTTGCGTCAGGCTGAAGTCGATCTTATGATTCACCGACCGGTCGGTCAACAATACATTTGACGCAGATCAAGACGTCCGGCCCGGCCCCATCCCACGACTGCATCCCACGACTGGAGACACAGCTTGTCCGATTCACTCGTCCTTGCTTCGCACGACGGCCCGGTTTTGACGCTCACGCTCAACCGGCCCGCCGCTCTCAACAGCTTCACCGGTGCCATGCACGAGCAGCTTCGTGCCGCGCTCGACGCCGCTGCGGCCAATGCCGAGGTCCGCTGCCTGGTCCTGACCGGCGCCGGCCGTGGCTTCTGCGCCGGCCAGGATCTCGCCGATCCGATGGTCGCGCCGTCGCTCGCCGGCGAGCCCCCCAAGGATCTGGGCTGCACGATCGAGATCCTCTACAAGCCCCTCGTGCGACGGCTGAAGTCGATGCCTGTCCCGGTGATTGCCGCCGTCAACGGCGTCGCGGCCGGCGCGGGCGCGAACCTGGCGCTGAACTGCGATCTCGTGATCGCCGGCCAATCCGCCAGCTTCATCCAGGCCTTCGCCAAGATCGGCCTCGTGCCGGACACCGGCGGCACGTGGCTGCTGCCGCGCATCGTGGGCCGCGCGCGCGCCATGGGGCTCGCGATGCTCGGCGACAAGCTCAGCGCCGCCGAAGCCGAGCGCATCGGCCTCATCTGGAAATGCGTCGACGACGCGGTGCTGGCCGAGGAGGCCCGCAAGCTTGCGGTGCGTCTCGCCGCGATGCCGGTGAAGGCGCTGGCCGCCACCCGCGACGCCATCGATGGAGCCCAACACCTCACGCTCGATCAAGCACTCGATCACGAAGCCGTCGTGCAGTCCGAGCTTGGCCGCGCGCACGACTACCTCGAAGGCGTCGCCGCGTTCTCCGCGAAGCGCACTCCTGTTTTCACCGACCGCTGAATCGCAATGTCCACACCCCAATCCGAACGCACGCCGCAGCAGACCGCGGAACTGGTGCGCGAGCGCATGTTCGCCAACGACCGCGCTGCCAAGAACCTCGGCATGGAAGTCGTCGAAGTCTCGCCCGGCAATGCATCTGTCGCCATGACCGTGCGCGAGCACATGCTCAACGGCCACGACATCTGCCACGGCGGCCTCATCGCGACGCTCGCCGACACGGCCTTCGCGTATGCCTGCAACTCGTACAACGAACTGACGGTGGCCTCGGGCTTCTCCATCGACCTGATGGCGCCGGGCCGCGAGGGCGACGTGCTCACGGCGCGCAGCTTCGAGGTCTCGAAGGCAGGCCGAACCGGCGTCTACGACTGCGAAATCACCAACCAGCGGAACGAGCGCATCGCCGTCTTCCGCGGCCGTTCCTACACCATCAAGGGCAAGCCGGCCGTCGCCGCGTGAGCCGCCCGAGGAGACACATCCATGCCCGTGAAGCAACCCGCCCCCGGTGAACTCGACGCCATCGAGACCGCCAGCCGCGACGAGATCCAGGCCCTGCAATTGCAGCGTCTGCGCTGGTCGCTCAAGCACGCCTACGACAACGTGCCGCACTATCGCAAGGCGTTCGACGAAAAGGGCGTTCATCCCGACGACCTGAAGCAGCTGAGCGACCTGTCCAAGTTCCCCTTCACGACCAAGAAGGACCTGCGGGACAACTATCCCTTCGGTCTTTTCGCGGTTCCGCGGGAGCAGGTGTCACGCGTGCATGCATCGTCGGGCACCACGGGGAAGCCCACCGTCGTCGGCTACACGAAGAACGACATTGACACATGGGCCTCGTTGGTCGCACGTTCGATCCGCGCAGCGGGCGGCCGCGCGGGCGACATCGTGCACATCGCCTACGGCTACGGCCTCTTCACCGGCGGGCTCGGCGCGCACTACGGCGCCGAGCGGCTCGGCTGCACCGTAATTCCGATGTCGGGCGGGCAGACCGAAAAGCAGGTCCAGCTCATCCGCGATTTCAAGCCCGAGATCATCATGGTCACGCCGAGCTACATGCAGGTGATCGTCGAGGAATTCGTGCGCCAGGGGCTGGACCCGCGCGAATGCTCGCTCAAGGTCGGCATCTTCGGTGCCGAGCCGTGGACCGAGGCGATGCGCCACGAGATCGAAGGCAAGGCCGGCATCGATGCGGTCGACATCTACGGCCTCTCCGAAGTGATGGGCCCCGGCGTGGCGAGCGAATGCATCGAGACCAAGGACGGCCCTGTGCTGTGGGAAGACCACTTCTATCCCGAGATCATCAACCCCGAAACGGGCGAAGTGCTGCCCGAGGGCTCGGAGGGTGAACTCGTCTTCACCTCGCTCACCAAGGAAGCGCTGCCCATCATCCGCTACCGCACGCGAGATCTCACGCGGCTCCTGGCGCCCACCGCGCGCTCGTTCCGCCGCATGGGCAAGATCGTCGGGCGCTCGGACGACATGCTGATCATCCGCGGCGTCAACGTCTTCCCGACGCAGATCGAGGAGATCGTGCTGCAGCACGCCAAGCTCTCCGGGCAATACCAGATCAACGTGAGCCGCGACGGCCTGCTCGACACGGTGGAAGTGCGGTGCGAACTGCAGCCGCTCGCCGCGCCGTCCACCGATGACAAGGAAGTGGGCGAGATCGCGCGCTGGCTCCAGCAGCGCATCAAGACGCTGGTGGGCATCTCGACCACCGTCAACGTGCTGAAGCCCGACAGCATCGAACGCACGCTCACCGGAAAAGCCCGTCGCGTGATCGACAAGCGTTCGCGCTGAGCGCTGCGCATTCATCCTCCGCGCGATCAACGAACGAATTCATGCTGAAGAAACTCTCTCTCCTTTGCGCAGCCCTTGCTCTGGCCGGATGCGCCGCCACGACGGCCTCCTCGACCGGAACAGTCACGATCAAGCGCGACACCTACGGCGTGCCGCATGTCTATGCGAACGATGTGCGCGGCCTTTTCCATGGCTACGGCTATGTCGTTGCCGAAGACCGTCTGTTCCAGATGGAAATGGCGCGCCGCGCGGTGCTCGGGACCGTCTCCGAAGTGATGGGTCCGAACTACGTGGCGCTCGACAAGGGCAGCCGCTCGGCTTTCACGCCGGCTTCGATCCAGGCGCAGATGGCCAAACTGTCGCCCGATGACAGGGCCATCTTCGACGGCTATGCGGCAGGCTTCAATGCGCGGGTGAAAGAGGTGCTGGCCGACAAGACCAACCTGATGCCGAAGCAGTTCATCGACGCCGGCTTCGAGCCGAAAGCCGATTGGACCGGCTACGACGTCGCAATGATCTGGGTCGGCACGATGGCCAACCGCTATTCGAATGCGAGCAGCGAGATCGCCAATCTCCGCCTGCTGAACCAGCTCCAGAAGGCAAAAGGCGATGCGCTCGGTCGCGAGATTTTCGACCAGATCCGCTGGATCGAGGACCCACTGGCACCGACCACGGTCCCCCGCACCGGCGGGCGGGCGCAGGCCGCGGCGGCGCCAGTCGGCGTTGTCGCAAAGGGTGACGACCCATTGGCCCGCCTGGCGCCGGTATCGCCCGAGTTGCTCGCCTCCCGCAGCGACGTGGATGCAGCACGGCGCGGCGTCGCGCAGCCGTGGGAGCGGCCCATTGCCAGCAATCTCTGGATCGCCGGGCCGAAGAAGACCAGCGACGGGAGCACGGTGCTCATCAACGGACCGCAGTTCAACTGGTTCAATCCCTCGTACGTGTTCGGTATCGGGCTGCATGGCGCCGGTTACGACGTGACGGGCAACACGCCCTTCGCGCACCCGGTGATCCTGTTCGGCACCAACGGAAAGATCGCCTGGGGCGCAACCGCCGGCCCGCTGGACGTCAACGACATGTACCAGGAGAAGCTCAACCCGTCGAACCGCTACGAATACCAGTTCAACGGCGCCTTGCGGCCGATGGTCAAGCGCACGGAGATCATCAAGGTCAAGGGTCAGCCGGACCAGAACCTCGACATCTACTCGACGGTGCACGGCATCGTCACCGACTTCGACCTCCCGAACAACACCGCCTTCTCCATGAAGCGGAGCTGGGACGGCTATGAGCTCGAGTCCCTTCTGGGTTGGATCCATTCCATGCAGGCGAAGAACTGGGACCAGTGGCTGGCGCAGGCTTCGCGGGTCGCGATCACGATCAACTGGTACTACGCGGACGCCGACGGCAACATCGGCTACGTCTCGCCCGGCCGCTTGCCGATGCGCCCGGCCTCGCAGGACATTCGCTTGCCGGCGGTCGGCGACGGCACGATGGAGTGGCAGGGAATTCGTCCCTTCAAGGAGGACCCGCAGGTGTTCAATCCGGCGCAGGGCTTCATCGCCAACTGGAACAACCAGTCCGCGCCCGGTGCGGTGAGCGACGGCGGCAACTACGCGGCGGCCGACCGGGTCAACGAATTCATCACCCGCCTCGAAGCCAAGCCGCGCCTGACGCGCGACGAGCTGTGGGCCATCAACCGCAGCACGGCCTACGCCGATACCAACGCCCGCTACTTCGTCCCGTTCATCGTCGAGGCCACACGCAGCTTGCCGGCCACCAATCCCGCGAAGCGCGCTGCGCAGATCCTTGCCGCCTGGAACATGGAGAACGACGATCCGACCGAGCAGGGCGTCTACCAGAGCCCGGCCACGACGATCATGATGACCTGGCTGCCGATCATCTACAAGCAACTGCTCGCCGACGACCTGCCACCCGAATTGTTTGCCGCGTACTCGAACGGCGGCTATGCAGGCGCGACGCAGGTGGCCAGCATCCGGCCGGGCAACGGCTCCAAGCTGCTCTACAACGCGCTGCTCGGACCCAAGGCCGGCGTGCCGCAGCACTACGACTTCTTCAATGGCGCGGACAAGAACGCCATGATCCGCAGCACCCTGGCGCAGGCCGTGTCCGAGTTGACGACGCGCTACGGCAGCGATCCGGCGCGTTGGCGCACGCCCGTCACCAAGCACGCATTCCTCACGAGCAACTTCATCGGTGCGCCGCAGGCCAACGCCGACGAACTGCTCACGCTGCCGAGCTTCATGAACCGCGGCTCGCAGAACGACAAGGTGGTGTTCTCGGCCGGGAGCGTTTCAATGTGCACGGCGGCGCCCCCCGGACAAAGCGGCTTCGTCGCACCCGACGGCCGCAAGGCGGCGCACTATGGCGACCAGATGACGCTTTTCAAGGATTTCGGCTGCAAGAGCGAATCGCTGACACCGGCCGACGTGGACCGGAATCTCGAGTCGAGCAAGCAGCTGACGTATTGACCGAATTGACCGAATTGACCGTATTGACCCTTCAATAGGAGATCACGATGTACACGCAAGCCATGGACACGATGGGCAAGGAGCCCGGCGACGGCAAGAAGGCCGTGCGCTCCGCCGAAGAGATGCAACTCGAGCAGCGTTTCGACGCTCGCATCGATTCGGGCGACTTCATCGAAGCGAAAGACTGGATGCCCGAGCACTACCGCAAGACGCTGGTGCGCCAGATCAGCCAGCACGCGCATTCCGAGATCGTCGGCATGCTGCCCGAGGGCAACTGGATCACCCGCGCGCCGACGCTCAAGCGCAAGGCCATCCTGCTGGCGAAGGTGCAGGACGAGGCAGGCCATGGCCTGTATCTGTATTCGGCCGCCGAGACGCTCGGCACCTCGCGCGACCAGATGGTCGATGCGCTGCACACGGGCCGTGCCAAGTACAGCTCGATCTTCAACTACCCGACATTGACCTGGGCCGACATGGGCACCATCGGCTGGCTGGTCGACGGCGCCGCGATCATGAACCAGGTGCCGATCTGCCGCTGCTCCTACGCGCCCTATGCGCGCGCCATGATCCGCATCTGCCGCGAAGAGAGCTTCCATCAGCGCCAAGGCTACGAAGCGCTGCTCACGATGATGCAGAAGGGCACCGACGCGCAGAAGGCGATGGTGCAGGACGCGGTCGACCGCTGGTGGTGGCCGTCGATCATGATGTTCGGCCCGCCGGACGATCAGTCGCCCAATTCGGCGCAATCGATGCGCTGGGGCATCAAGCGCTTCACCAACGACGATCTGCGCGCGAAGTTCATCGACGCGGCCGTCGAGCAGGCCAAGGTGCTCGGCGTGACGCTGCCCGACCCGGACCTCAAGTGGAACGAGGCGCGCCAGCACCACGACCACGGCCCCATCGACTGGAGCGAGTTCTGGCGCGTCATCGGCGGCGACGGCCCCTGCAACCGCGAGCGCCTTGGCGCCCGCGTGAAGGCCTGGGACGACGGCGCCTGGGTACGCGAAGCCGCACTGGCCCACGCCGCGCGCCGCGCAGCCCCCGAACCCCTCGCGGCGTAACACGCGCGCAACGACCAAGGAACACGATCATGAGCAGCAATTCCAATCCAACGCCCACTGCCTCGACCGCCACCGCCACCGAATGGCCCCTGTGGGAAGTCTTCGTGCGCAGCAAGTCCGGCCTCGACCACAAGCACTGCGGCAGCCTGCATGCCGCCGATCCGAAGATGGCCATCCAGATGGCCCGCGATGTCTATACGCGCCGCCAGGAAGGCACCAGCGTGTGGGTCGTGCGCTCCGACCAGATCGTCGCGAGCGACCCGGGTGACAAGGAGATGTACTTCGATCCGATGGAAGACAAGGTCTATCGCCATCCCACCTTCTACCAGCTGCCCGGCTCGGTAGACCACATGTGAGGCAGCTGTGATGCAAGGCTCCATCGCTCTTGATCTCCAGCCGACGGTGCAGTACCTGCTGCGCATCGGCGACACCTGCCTGATCCATGCCCAACGCATCTCCGAGTGGTCGGGCCACGCGCCGATCCTCGAAGAAGACATCGCCATGTCGAACATGGCGCTGGACCTCATCGGCCAAGCCCGTGCCGTGCTGACGCTGGCCGGCCAGGTAGAAGGCCGCGGGCACGACGAAGACCAGCTCGCCTTCCTGCGCGACGAGAAGGATTTCCGCAACCTCACGCTGGTGGAGCTGCCGCGTGGCGACTTCGCCTTCACCGTCATGCGCAACGTGATGGTCGCGACGTTGATGAAGCTGCTGTGGGAGCGCCTGCATGACTCCAGCAACGCCGAACTCGCGGCCATCGCCGGCAAGGCGGTCAAGGAAGCGCGCTACCACCAGCAGCACGCGGCCGACTGGGTCGTGCGCCTGGGCGACGGCACGGACGAATCGCGACAGCGCATCGAGAAGGCGTTGGGCGAACTGTGGCTCTACATGCCGGAGCTCTTCGAATCGGATGCCATCGACGACGCCGCGCATGCCGCAGGCATCGGGCCGCGCTGGGCCGACCTGCGGGGGCCGTGGCTTGCCGACATGGACGCCATCCTCGAAGAAGCGACGCTCACGCGGCCCGACGAAGCCGCCTTCCGCAGCACCGGCAAGCGCGGCGTGCACAGCGAGCACATGGGCTACATCCTGGCCGAGATGCAGCACCTGCAGCGCGCGTTTCCCGGAGGCGTGTGGTGAACGCATCGCCAGCTTCCGTCGCCACGCGCTGCGAGCAGGCGTGGGACGTGCTCGGCACGGTGCTCGATCCCGAGGTGCCCGCGCTGTCGGTGCGCGACCTCGGCATCGTGCGCGACGTGGTCGAGCGCGACGACAGGCTGGAAGTCGTGCTGACGCCGACCTATTCGGGCTGTCCTGCCACCGAGGTCATCGAGCACGACGTGCTCGCCGCCATCGAGAAAGCCGGCCTCGGCCCGGCCTACGTCACCCTGCAACGCGCACCGGCGTGGACCACCGACTGGATCAGCGCCGAAGGCCGCCGCAAGCTCTTCGAGTACGGCATCGCACCTCCTGGCCCCGCAGCACCGGATGGCGCCGTGCCCATCCGCATCTTCGGCCGCAAGGCGGATGCGGTTGTCTGCCCGCGCTGCGGCAGCAAGACCACCGAGCGCCTGTCCGCGTTCGGTTCCACGGCCTGCAAGTCGATGTATCGCTGCATCGCTTGCCGCGAGCCTTTCGAGCACTTCAAACCCATCTGAAGCGGCAAATGCCATGAGCGTCATGTTTCACCCCCTGCGCGTGCGCGCAGTCGAGCCCGACACCGAAGAAGCGGTGATCGTCTCCTTCGACGTCCCGACAGATCTGCGCGACGTCTTCGGCTTCACCCAGGGCCAGTACCTCACCTTGCGCAAGGACATCGACGGCCAGGACCTGCGCCGCTCGTACTCCATTTGCGCGGGCGTCGACGACGGCGAGTTGCGCGTGGGCGTGCGCAAGGTCAAGGGCGGCACCTTCTCGAACTGGATCAACGAGCAACTCCAGCCCGGCGACACCATCAACGTGATGGCGCCGCAAGGCCGCTTCTTCGTGCCGATCGAGCCGCAATCGCGGCGCCAGCATGTGGGCATCGTCGGCGGCAGCGGCATCACGCCGATCCTGTCGATCATGAAGACCGTGCTCGCGCGCGAACCGCACTCGCGCTTCACGCTGATCTACGGCAACCGCAAGCTGCAGTCGACCATGTTCAAGGAAGAGCTGGAAGACCTCAAGAACCGCTACATGACGCGGCTGGTGCTGCACCATGTGTTCTCGGGCGAACCGACGGACGCGCCGCTGAACATGGGCCGCATGAACCGCGAGAAGCTCGGCGAGTTCCTGTCGACCGTGGTGCCGGCCGGCAGCATCGACCACGCCTACATCTGCGGTCCCTTCCAGATGAACGACGAGGCCGAAGCGGCGCTGCTCGCGGCCGGCGTGCCCGAAGAGCGCATCCACATCGAGCGCTTCGGCGTCGCGGCGCCCGAAGGCGCGCCGGTGGGCGCGGTGATCCACGAGGCTCGCCCCGGCGATGCCGAGCTGGCGAAGGTCGTCATCATCCGCGACGGATTGCAGCGCGAGATCGAGTTCCGCAAGGACCAGCCGAGCATTCTCGACTGCGCGTCGGCGGCGGGCCTCGAAGTGCCGTTTTCATGCACCTCGGGCGTGTGCGGCACGTGTCGCGCCAAACTCGTCGAAGGCCAGGTCCGGATGGAGCGAAACTTCGCGCTCGACAAGAACGAGGTCGCTGCCGGCTTCGTGCTGACCTGCCAGGCCCATCCGCTGACCGAGCGCGTGGTCCTGTCGTTCGACGAACGCTAGGCGCTCAATACAAGAACGCAAGAAGGAACCCCATGGCCCGAGGACGCTCACCCGGATACGACGATCAGCGCGAAATGATCCTGGATCATGCCGCGCAGCTCTTCGCGAACCGGGGTTATCCCGCGACCTCGATGAACCAGGTGGCGGAAGCCTGCGGCTTTTCGAAGGCGCTGCTCTATCACTACTACCGCGACAAATACAGCCTGCTCGTCAGCATCGCGGAGAACCACGTCTCCCGCCTCGAAGACCTCGTGACCGACGTCGAGCAGCAGGGCCTCGCGCCTGAAGCGCACTTGCGCGAGCTCATCCGGCGCTTCGTCGAGGAATATGCAGGCGCCCGGCATGCGCACCGCGTGCTCACCGAAGACGTCAAGTTCATGGAGCCCGACGACCGCGAGCGCGTGCTGGGCACCCAGCGCACCGTCGTCGCCGGCTTCGCCCGCGCCGTCATCGCACTGCGCCCCGACTTGCGCAAGAGCAAGCTCGCCAAGCCGCTGACAATGCTGCTGTTCGGAATGATCAATTGGATGTTCATCTGGATGCGGCCCGACGGCGAGCTCGACTATGACGCGATGGCGCCGGTAGTAGCAGACCTCTTCCTCGGCGGGCTGCCCGGTGTCAGACTGCCGCGGCCCGTCGCCAAGGTAGACGCCTGAATCGACCGGACTTCAACCCTTTTTTAGTTTTTCCAACCAGCAAACGGAGACAACCGCATGAGCATGAAACACCTCAAACCCCTCGCCGTGATCGCGGCGCTGATGGCATCGGCGTTCGCCTACGCCGACATCAACGTCGGCGTCACCGTGTCGGCGACGGGGCCGGCTGCGTCGCTCGGCATTCCCGAGAAGAACACGATCGCGCTGATGCCCAAGACCATCGGCGGCCAGAAGATCAACTACATCGTGCTCGACGATGCCAGCGACACCACGGCGGCGGTGAACAACACGCGCAAGCTGATCTCCGAGAACAAGGTCGACGTGATCCTCGGCTCGACCACCACGCCGAACTCGCTGGCGATGGTCGACGTCGCCGCCGAAAGCCAGACGCCGATGATCTCGATGGCCGCCTCGGCGCGCATCATCGAGCCGATGGACGCCAAGAAGCGCTGGGTGTTCAAGACGCCGCAGAACGACATCATGATGTCGCTCGCGATCGCCGAGCACATGGCCGCCAACGGTGTGAAGACGGTGGGCTTCATCGGCTTTTCGGACGCCTACGGCGAAGGCTGGTACCAGGAGTTTTCCAAGGCCGCCGACCTGAAGAAGATCAAGATCGTCGCCAACGAACGTTACGCGCGCACCGACACCTCTGTCACCGGCCAGACGCTGAAGCTCATGTCGGCCAAGCCGGATGCGGTGCTTGTTGCAGGTTCCGGCACGCCGGCCGCGCTGCCGCAGAAGAGCCTGAAGGAGCGCGGCTACACCGGCAAGCTCTACCAGACGCACGGCGTGGCCAATGCCGACTTCCTGCGCGTGGGCGGCAAGGACGTCGAAGGCACCTTCCTGCCGGCCGGCCCGGTGCTCGTCGCGGAGCAATTGCCTGCCGCCAATCCGGTGAAGAAGTCGGCGCTGGCTTACGTGTCGGCTTATGAAGCCGCGTACGGCAAGGGTTCGGTCTCGACCTTCGGCGCGCATGCGTGGGACACGGGCCTGCTGATGGCCGCTGCGGTTCCGGTCGCGCTCAAGAAGGCGCAGCCCGGCACGCCGGAGTTCCGTTCGGCGCTGCGTGATGCGCTGGAGCAGGTCAAGGAGCTGCCTGGCGCGCATGGTGTGTTCAACATGACGCCGAACGACCACCTCGGCCTGGACCAGCGCGCCCGCGTGATGGTCAAGATCGAAAACGGTGCCTGGAAGTACCTGCCCCCGGCTCCCTGAGCCCGTTCGCTGAAGAAAAGGGAAGGTATCGCTCGATGCCTTCCCTCGCCTGAACAAAAGCCAAAGGCCGCACAGCGGCGGAGCCGGAATCAAACATGGACGTACAGATTGCCCTGTTGTTGGGGCAGGACGGCATCGTCAATGGCGCGGTCTACGGACTGATGGCCTTGGCACTGGTGCTGGTGTTTTCCGTCACGCGGGTGATCTTCATCCCGCAGGGCGAACTCGTGGCTTTCGGCGCGTTGTCGATGGCCGCACTCAATGCCGGGCGCACGCCGGCCACGCTGTGGCTGCTGCTGGCGCTGGCGGTCGCGACCCTCGTCGTCGAAGCCTGGCGTTGGAAGCGCGGCGCCACGGTCGATTGGAAGGCCACGGCGGTGTGGACGATCGGCTTTCCCGCGCTGGCTTGCTTGCTCGTGCTTGGTGTGCATCCGTCGTCGTTGGGCATGCAGGCCGCCACCGCGTTGGTGCTCATCACGCCGCTGGGGCCGCTGCTGTACCGGCTCGCCTATCGACCGCTGGCCGATGCCACGGTCCTGATTCTGCTGATCGTCTCGGTCGCCCTGCACGGCGTGCTGGTCGGTCTCGGCTTGCTGTTCTTCGGCGCCGAAGGATCGCGCACGCCGGCGTTTTCGGAGGCTCAGTTCGACCTCGGCGGCGTCGCGATCAGCGGCCAGTCGATGGTGGTGGTGGGCGTCGCGCTCGTGCTCGTGTTGCTGATGTTCGTGTTCTTCGAGCGCTCCATCGTCGGCAAGGCCCTGCGTGCCACCGCGATGAATCGCGTCGGCGCGCGTCTCATGGGCATTCCGACGGATCTGTCGGGCGACCTGAGCTTCGCGCTGTCTGCTTTGATCGGCGCCGTCTCGGGCCTGCTCATCGCGCCGTTGACGACTGTCTATTACGACACCGGTTTTCTGATCGGCCTCAAGGGCTTCGTCGCGGCCATCGTCGGCGGGCTCGGGAGCTACCCGATCGCGCTGCTCGGAGCACTGCTGGTGGGACAACTCGAAGCCTTCTCATCGTTCTGGGCCAGTGCATTCAAAGAGGTTCTCGTGTTCACGCTGATCATTCCGGTGTTGTGGTGGCGCTCGCTTCATAGCCGTCACGTGGAGGACGAGGAATGACGCGGCGATACCTCACATTGCTGTGCATCGCCGCGCTGGCGCTCAGTTGGGCCTGGCTGCCCGAGTTCACCGTCACGCTGTTCAGCTACATCGGTCTCTATTCGATGGTCGCGGCCGGCCTCGTCATGCTCACCGGCATCGGTGGCATGACCTCTTTCGGGCAGGCGGCCTTCGTCGCCGTCGGCGCGTATGCCACTGCGTGGGTCTGCACGTCGCCGGCTGCTGCCGCGGCGCTGGGCGGCATGGTTGCTCCGGGCGCGCTACCGTGGGTCGGGCTGGTGCTCGGCCTCGTGCTCACCTTCGCCATCGCATGGGGGCTGGGCGCAATCACGCTGAAGCTCTCCGGCCACTATCTTCCTCTGTGCACGATCGCATGGGGGCTGAGTCTCTACTTCCTGTTCGGCAACCTCGAGTTCCTCGGCGGGCAGACCGGCATCACCGGCGTCCCGGCGCTCACGGTGGCGGGCTTCTCGCTCGCATCGCCGCGCGCGCTGGGGCCGTTGATCTGGGCGGTGCTGCTGCTGGCGCTGTGGGCGCTGCACAACCTGCTCGATTCGCGCGAAGGGCGCGCCATCCGCTCGCTCAAGTCCGGCCGCGTCATGGCCGAGTCGATGGGCGTCGACACGGCGCGCTACCGCGTCAAGGTGTTCGTGCTCGCTGCGCTGCTGGCGGCGTTGTCGGGCTGGCTCTATGCGCACATGCAGCGTTTCGTCAACCCGACGCCTTTCAATCTCAACATCGGCATCGAATATCTCTTCATGGCGGTGGTCGGCGGCGCGGGGCACCTGTGGGGCGCCGTGCTCGGCGCGACGCTCATCACGCTGGTCAAGGAGCAGTTGCAGGACATCCTGCCGAAGCTGCTCGGCGCCAGCGGCAATTTCGAGGTGATCGTCTTCGGCCTCTTGATGCTCTTCGTGCTCCAACGCTTTGCCGAAGGCCTCTGGCCGACGCTGGCGCGCGTGTCCGGACGCTTCCTGAAGCCGAATCCCGTGCCGGTGCCCAGGACGACCGCCGCGCTAGCCAGTCGGACGCTGCCGCCGGCAGGCAAGCTGCTGCTCGAAGCCGACAAGGTCACGAAGCGCTTCGGCGGACTCGTCGCCAACAATGCCGTCGCCATGACGCTGAAGGCCGGCGAAGTGCATGCGCTGATCGGCCCCAACGGCGCCGGCAAGAGCACCTTCTTCAACATGATCTCCGGCGTCGACGACCCGAGCGAGGGCGAAGTGCGCCTGATGGGCGATGCGATGAGCGGCAGGCCGTCGCGTGACTTCGCCGCCCGCGGACTGGGTCGCACCTTCCAGCATGTGCGTCTGCTCGGCAATCGCAGCGTGCTGGAGAACGTGGCGCTCGGTGCACACCGGCGCGGACGTCACGGCTGGCTGGCCTCGATGCTGCGGCTGGATCGCGCCGAGGAAGCCGCACTGCTGGCCGAAGCGCGCCGGCAGATCGAGCGCTGCGGGCTTGGCGAGTACGTCGACGTGCCGGCGGCATCGCTGGCGCTGGGCCAGCAGCGCGTGGTCGAGATCGCGCGCGCTCTCGCGGGCCAGCCGGCCGCGTTGCTGCTCGACGAACCGGCAGCCGGCCTTCGCCATCTCGAGAAGCAGGCACTCGCGACCTTGCTTTCCCAGTTGCGCGCCGAAGGCCTGGGCATTCTGGTCGTCGAGCACGACATGGAGTTCGTCATGAATCTGGCCGACCGCATCACGGTGCTGGAGTTCGGCACCGTCATCGCCGAAGGCACGCCCGCCGAAGTGCAATCCAACCCCCGTGTGCTGGACGCCTACCTGGGCGGCAGCGACGAACCGATCCCCATGGCTGCATGATGAACCCGCTCTTCGAACTCCAGGACTTCAGCGTCGCCTACGGCGCGGTCGAAGCGGTGCATGGCATCGCATTGAGCGTCAACGAAGGTGAGATCGTCACCGTCATCGGCCCCAACGGCGCCGGCAAGACGACGCTGCTGTGCGCGGCGATGGGCCTGCTGCGTTCCACCGGTAGCCTCACGCTGGATGGCGAGCGCATCGCGCGGCCCAGCGTCGAGGCGATGGTCGCGCGCGGCGTGGCGCTCGTGCCTGAGCGGCGCGAGCTCTTCGGCGAGATGTCCGTCGAGGACAACCTGCTGCTCGGCGGCTTCTACCGCTGGCGGACCGGCAAGCGCGACCAGCGCGAGCGCATGGATGAAGTCTTCGCGATCTTCCCGCGGCTGAAGGAACGCCGTGTGCAGCTTGCCAGCACGCTGTCGGGCGGCGAGCGACAGATGCTCGCCATCGGCCGCGCGCTGATGGCGCGGCCGCGCCTGCTGATGCTCGACGAGCCTTCGCTCGGCCTCGCGCCGCTGATCGTGCGCGAAGTGCTGCACGTGGTGTCTTCGCTGCGTTCGCACGGCGTATCGGTGCTGCTGGTCGAGCAGAACGCGCGCGCCGCCTTGCAAGTGGCCGATCGGGGCTACGTTTTGGAAACCGGCGCAGTCGCGCTGACCGGCCCCGCGCAGGCATTGCTTCATGACCGTCGAATCATCGACACCTACCTCGGCCTCGGCAGCAAGAACGCCGTCTCGGCCTGACCGGAGAATTCCATGACCCAGATCCTTCAAAGCTTCATCGGCGGCCGCTGGCTCGGCCAGCAGGGCGCGCAAGAACTCCGCAGCGCCGTCAACGGGCGCCTCGTGGCGAGCACGCATGCCGAGAGCATCGATTTCGGCGAGGCGCTCGATCACGCGCGCAACGTCGGCTTGCCCAACCTGCTCGCCATGGATTTCCAGCAGCGTGCACAACGCCTGCGCGCGCTCTCGAAGTACCTCGCCGAGCACAAGGAAGAGCTGTACGCGATTTCGGCGCACACCGGCGCCACGCGCGCCGACAGCTGGATCGACATCGAGGGTGGCGCCGGCACGCTCGCCGCCTATGCCGGCATCGGCGGCAACGAACTGCCGTCGGGCAACCTTGTGCATGAAGGACCCGCCATGCCGCTCGGCAAGAAGGGCGGCTTCGCGGGCACGCACATCCTGGTGCCGCGCCGCGGCGTCGCGGTGCATATCAATGCCTTCAACTTCCCGGTATGGGGCCTGCTCGAAAAATGGGCGCCGAGCTTTCTCGCGGGCATGCCCTGCATCGGCAAGCCGGCCACGTCGACGAGCTACCTGACCGAAGCGCTGGTGCGGCTGATGCACCGCTCGGGCCTGCTGCCGGAGGGCAGCCTGCAACTGGTGATCGGCAGCACCGGCGACCTGCTCGACCGGCTCGACGGCTCCGATGTCGTGACCTTTACCGGCTCCGCCGACACGGCCGCGAAGCTGCGCGTGCATCCGAACATCGTGCGCCAGTCGATCCCCTTCAACGCCGAGGCCGACTCGCTGAACTGCGCGATCCTCGCACCGGATGTGTCGCCCGACGATGAGGAGTTCGATCTCTTCGTCAAGGAAGTGGCGCGCGAGATGACCGTCAAGTCGGGGCAGAAGTGCACCGCCATCCGCCGCGCGATCGTGCCGCGCCAGCACCTCGACGCGGTGGCCGAGAAGCTGCGCGCGCGGTTGGCGAAGACCGTGGTCGGCGACCCGTCGCTCGAAGACGTGCGCATGGGCGCGCTCGCCTCGCACGCGCAGCAGGCTGACGTTGCCGAGCGTGTGCGCACGCTGATGCAGGGCGCCGAGCTGGTCTACGGCGAACGCGACGGGTTCACGCCGCGTGGCGAAGGCGTGGCCGAGGGCGCGTTCTTCTCTCCCACGCTGCTGCTTTCACGCGACCCGCTCCGGCATGACGCGGTGCACGACGTCGAAGCATTCGGCCCCGTGAGCACGCTCATGCCCTATGAAGGCCTCGATGAAGCACTCGCCCTCGCAGCGCGCGGGCGCGGCAGCCTCGTCGGCACGCTGGTTACCAAGGACCCTGCCACGGCTGCGAAGGCCATCCCTGTGGCCGCCGCGCACCATGGCCGGTTGCTCGTGCTGGACCGCGAAGCCGCCGTCGAGTCGACGGGTCACGGCTCGCCCTTGCCCTTCCTCAAGCACGGCGGCCCCGGCCGCGCGGGCGGCGGCGAAGAGTTGGGCGGCCTGCGCGCGGTCAAGCACTACCTGCAGCGCGCAGCCGTGCAAGGCTCGCCGACCATGCTGGCGGCCGTCACCGGCGAATACATGCGCGGCGCGAAGCTGAACGAATCCGAGGTGCATCCTTTCCGCAAGCACTTCGAAGACCTTCAGATCGGCGATTCGCTGCTCACGCACCGTCGCACGGTGGGCGAGGCCGACATCGTGGCCTTCGGCGGCATCTCCGGCGACTACTTCTACATGCACTTCGACGAAGTGGCCGCGAAGGAGAGCCCCTTCGGCAAGCGCATCGCGCACGGCTACTTCGTGCTGTCGGCCGCCGCGGGGCTCTTCGTCTCGCCGGCGCCGGGGCCGGTGCTGGCTAACTACGGGCTCGATACGCTGCGCTTCGTCAAGCCGGTGGGCATCGGCGACACGATCCGGGCGCGGCTGACCTGCAAGCGCAAGATCGATCGGCAGAAGAAGGATGCCAACGGCGTCGGCCAGGGCGTGGTGGCGTGGGATGTGGAGGTGACCAACCAGGACGGTGACCTGGTGGCGAGCTACGACATCCTGACACTGGTCGCCAAGCGCGCCTGACATCGCGCGCAACGGAATGCCCCGTGGCCCTCGGGGCATCCGGGCTTGCACCTTGGTGCAAGTTGACACTGGGCGGGGTGCGCGCAAGACTCGTCGGCAACGCGGTCACAGGAAAAGCTGGCGATGGGCAAGAACAGGCGCACTTCGCGCAATGCAGCAGGAGATGCTGTCGCGGCTTCTCCGGCGGCAGAGACGGCCCTGACAGATAGCGACGAGCACCTCGGTGGGGCCGGCAAGAAGGCCGTCCTGCTGCTGCTCGCGGTGATGCTGCCTGCGGCTGCCGGCTACCTCGTGGCCACGAGCTGGTGGAAGAAGGAGGCGAAGGAAGCAAGCACTCCCGAAGCCGTTCATCGCATCGTCGTCGGCGACGGAACGAGCGCGCCCAAGGGCATGGTCTGGGTGCCCGGGGGCAAGTTTCTGATGGGCAGCGACAGCAAGCTCGCCCAGGCCAATGAAAAGCCGGCCCATCCCGCGAGCGTCAAGGGCTTCTGGATGGACCAGAACCATGTGACGAATGCCGAATTCAGTCGCTTCGTCGAAGCCACCGGCTACGTGACGACGGCCGAGCGCAAGCCCGACTGGGACACGATCGCGCCGCAGGTGATGCCCGGTACGCCACGCCCGCCCGACAACGCGCTGGTGGCCGGCGCGATGGTCTTCACCGGCACGCACGACGAAGTGGACTACCGCGACTTCTCGCGCTGGTGGGCCTACGTGCCCGGCGCGGACTGGAAGCATCCGAGGGGCCCGAACAGCAGCATCGACGGCTATGACGACCATCCCGTGGTGCAGGTCAGCTACGAAGATGCGCTCGCCTACGCCAAGTGGGCCGGCAAGCGCCTGCCGACAGAGGCCGAATGGGAGTTCGCCGCACGCGGCGGACTGGAGCAGGCCACGTATGTGTGGGGCAATGACTTCAAACCCGGCGACAAGCAGATGGCCAACGTGTGGCAGGGCCAGCATCCTCAGCCCTTCCCGGTCATCCGCCCGAAAAGCGGCGGTGCGGTGGGCACCAGTCCGGTCGGCACCTTCCCCGCCAACGGTTACGGCTTGCAGGACATGACTGGCAATGCCTGGCAATGGGTTGCCGACTGGTATCGCGCCGACCAGTTCGCGCGCGTTGCGAAGAACGGCGAGCCGCAGGCCGACCCGCGGGGACCGTCCGACAGTTGGGATCCGTCCGAACCCGGCGTGCCGGAGGGCGCACCGAAACGCGTGACGCGCGGCGGCTCCTTCCTGTGCAACGAGGCCTATTGCATGAGCTACCGGCCGAGCGCCCGCAGAGGCACTGATCCCTACACCAGCATGTCGCACCTGGGCTTCAGGCTCGTCATGGACGCCGACCGCTGGAAGCCCGACACATCGAACGAAAGAAGGCCAAATGGAAGCTAAGCCCATGCAAGGTTGGACCCGCCGCGCGTTCGGCATCGCAGCCGCCGCGGTCGCGTCGCTGAGCCTGCTGGGCTGCGCCGGCACCGGGCCCATGGCCGGCGATCCGCTGCCGTCGTGGAACGACGGTGCTTCCAGGCAGGCGATCGTGAAGTTCGTCGGCGACGTCACGCGCGAGGGTGGCCCGGCCTACGTCCCGCCCGCCGAGCGCATCGCGGTCTTCGACAACGACGGCACCCTGTGGAGCGAGCAGCCGCTGTACTTCCAGTTCCTGTTCATGATCGACCAGGTGAAGGCAGCGGCGCCACGGCACCCCGAGTGGCAGAGCAATCCCGCGCTCAAGCCGCTGTTGGCGAATGATCTCAAGGCCCTGGCCGCGGTCGGCGAGAAGCCGCTGCTGGAACTCATGGTCGCGGCCAACAGCGGCATGACGACGGACGAGTACGACGCGACGATCCGCAATTGGCTCGCCACCGCGCGTCATCCGAAGTTCAAGCGGCCCTTCACCGAACTGGTCTATCAGCCGCAGTTGGAGTTGTTGAGCTACCTGCGCGCCAATGGCTTCAAGACCTACATCGTCTCGGGCGGCACCATCGAATTCATGCGGCCCTGGGTCACGAAGGTCTACGGTATCCCGCCGGAGCAGGTGATCGGTTCCAGCCAACTGATCAAGTACGACCTCCGCGACGGCAAGCCCGTGCTGCTGCGCGAGCCCAAGCTGGACTTCATCGACGACGGGCCCGGCAAGCCGGTGGGCATCTACCGCAACATCGGCATGCGGCCGATCCTTGCCTTCGGCAACTCCGACGGCGACCTGCAGATGCTGCAGTACACGACCGGCGGCCCCGGCGCGCGCCTGGGGCTCATCGTTCACCACGACGACGCGGACCGCGAGTTCGCCTACGACCGCGACTCCAAGGTCGGCAAGCTCGACAAGGCGCTCGACGCAGCGCCTGCGAACGGTTGGATCGTCGTCAGCATGAAGCGCGACTGGAAGACGATCTTCCCGCCTCCGCCCAAGTGATTCAGATGCAGGGAACTTTCATTCGAGCCGGAGAAGCATCGAAGAAGAGCAGAGCGCGCGGATGCAGGCGCCTTTCATCGGGTCGGTTCTTTCGAATCTCGGAAGGCGCCGACGAATTCACAGTATTGAGGCGAAAGGAGTGAAGTCCATGACCAGTACATTCCCCGGTGTTCGACGATTCGCGGGGGCCATCCTCGCAGTCGCCGCCCTCGGTTGTTCGTTCGTGCCGATTTCGGTGCAGGCGCAAGCGAAGGCCCAGGCCCAGCCACAAGGGCAAGGGCAGAACCAAAGCGGCGGCAAGAAGCCGAACATCCTCGTGATCTTCGGCGACGACGTCGGCCAGAGCAACATCAGCGCCTTCGGCAACGGCATCGTGGGCTACAGGACGCCCAACATCGACCGAATCGCCAACGAGGGCATGAAGTTCACCGACTACTACGCGGAGAACAGTTGCACCGCGGGCCGCTCCACCTTCATCACGGGCCAGACCGTGTTCCGTACAGGCATGTCGAAAGTCGGCATCCCTGGCGCGCCGGTCGGCCTCCAGGATCGAGACGTCACCATCGCCCAAGCCCTCAAGCCGCTCGGCTATGGCACGGCGCAGTTCGGCAAGAACCATCTCGGCGATCAGGATCGCTTCCTGCCGACGAAGCATGGCTTCGATGAATTCTTCGGCAACCTGTATCACCTGAATGCGGAGGAGGAGCCGGAGCGTCCTTTCTGGTTCAAGAACAACCCGAACTTCACCAAGTCGTACAACCCGCGTGGCGTGCTGCGCGCGACGGCGGACGGCAAGATCCAGGACACGGGTCCGATGACCCGCAAGCGCATGGAAACGGTGGACGACGAGACCACCGGCGCGGCGATGGACTACATCAAGAAGCAGGCGCAGGACAAGAAGCCCTTCTTCGTGTGGATGAACTTCACGCGCATGCACCTCTTCACGCACGTGCGGCCGGAGTTCCGTGGCAAGGCAGGGCTCGGCGCCGGGCATGAGTACGCCGACGGCATGTGGGAAATGGACCAGAACGTCGGCAAGTTGCTCAAGACACTCGACGACGCAGGCATCGCGAACGACACGATCGTGGTCTACACCACGGACAACGGGCCGAACTTCTTCAGCTGGCCGGATGCCGCCAACTCGCCATTCCGAAGTGAGAAGGACTCGAACTGGGAAGGCGCCTTCCGTGTGCCGGCGATGGTCCGCTGGCCCGGCAAGATCAAGCCGGGCACCGTGAGCAACGGACTCATGTCGGGGCTCGACTGGTTCCCGACGCTGCTGGCGGCCGCGGGGGACAACAACGTCAAGGACCGGTTGCTGAAGGGCGCTTCGCTCGGCGGAAAGAGCTTCAAGGTCCACCTCGACGGCTACAACCAGTTGCCCATGCTGACGGGGCAGACCGACAAGAGTGCGCGCGAGGAGTTCTTCTACTTCAACGATGACGCAGACTTGGTGGCGGTTCGCTTCGACACGGTCCTGCCCAATGCGACGAATCCGACCGCGTTCAAGGTGGTCTTCTGCGAGCAGCGAGCGCCCGGCGGAATGCAGGTATGGAGGGAGCCATTCACCTGCTTGCGAACGCCCAAGTTCTACAACCTGCGGCTGGACCCTTACGAGCGCGGAGATATCGGCCCGACGAGCGGGTACGACCAGATGCAGACTGAAAACGCCTTCGTGATGTTCGAGGGCACCCGGAGGGCCGGCGAATTCCTGCAGACCTTCGTGGATTTCCCGCCGAGCCAGATCCCCGCGAGCTTCACCATCGACCAGACGGAGAGCGCCGTGAAGCGCAAGGTACAGGCCGCGATGGAGAAACAACAGCAGCAAGCCCAGCAGCCGCAGAAGAAGTGAACGAATGGGCCGCAGGCGGCGCCGACCGGAAAGTGAACGCCCCATGAGCGCCACTTCTGCATCGGTGCCCGCTGGCAATCCGCCGGTGCACGTGGCTGCCCGCGCCGGCCTGCGTGTGTCGCTCGCCTGTGGGCTCCTGCTGGCCTCGGGCGTCTCGGCGCTGGTGTTCCAGGTGCTGTGGGTCAAGCAGCTCGCGCTGGTGGTCGGCGTCGAGGTGCATGCGGTGGCGCTCGGCGTCGCGGCATTCTTCGCCGGCCTCGCGCTGGGTGGATGGCTGGCCGGTCCGCGCGCCGATGCGCATGCGCGACCACTGCGGCTCTATGCGGGCATCGAGGCCGGCATCGCGGTGCTGGCCTGCGTCTCGACGCTGGCGCTGGCGCATTCCGCCGCGCCTTTCGTGTGGCTCGAAGCGCATCTCGGGCCTCTGGCATGGCTGCTTCCCACGCTGCTCGTGATGTTGCCCGCGATGCTCATGGGTGCGACGCTGCCGGTGCTGATGCGCGCGGTCGCGCCACGGGCTTCGCGGGTCGGGCATACGGGCGGCGGGCTGTATGCGGCGAACACGCTGGGCGCGATCGTCGGTGCATTGCTGAGTTCCTTCGTGTTGATCCCCGTCCTCGGCGTGCGTGGCTCGGCCTTTGCGGCGGCCGCGCTGAATGTCGCTGTCGGACTGGCGGCGCTGGCGTTGGATCGATCTGCCGTTTCCAAGCCCCCGGCATCCTCCGCGTTTTCGGCTGCCCCGGCGAGGACGCCTGCGCGCGCGACGCCCTTTGCGCGACGTGCGCTGTGGCTCTATGCGCTCGCGGGCGGCGTGGCGCTCGGCTACGAGGTCGTGTGGTCGCAGGCCATCGTGCAATTCATGAGCACGCGGGCCTTTGCGTTCTCGGTGATGCTCGCGACCTATCTCGCCGGGCTCATGATCGGCAGCGCGCTGTATTCCCGTTGGGCCGACCGGGTTCGCGATCCGTGGACGGCGTTCGGCTTGCTGATCACAGCTGCGGGCCTCATCGCATTGCTGGAGTTCGCGGCGTTGGGCCCGTGGCTGCCGCAATGGCAGTCCCTGGCCGCTTCACCGCTGTCGGGCGAAGGCTCCGAGTTGCTTGCGATGTCGGTGCGCTTTGCTGTCGCCGCGCTGTGTATCGTCTTCATGCCGACAGTCTTGCTCGGTGCGGCTTTTCCGGTGGCACTGCGGCTCGTGGTCGACGCCGGACACGTGGGGCGCGACGTCGGACGGGTGGTTGCGCTCAATACGCTGGGCGGCATCGCCGGCACGCTGCTGACGGGCTTCGTGCTCGTGCCGGTGCTGGGTCTCGTGCGCACGTTGGGGCTGCTCGCGATCGCAGCGTCGGCCATCGGTCTGCTGGCCGTGATGTTCAGCCGCAGGTCGACCGCGTGGGGGCTGGGCGGCGTTGCCGGCATGGCCGCTGTCGCGGCGCTCGTTGCAGTGTTCGCCCCGCCGGACCGGCTGGCCGAATTGCTGACCGGCTCGCGCGGCGGCACGCTGAGCTTCTATGAAGAGAGCAATGGCGGCACGGTGGCCGTGGTGGAACAGCGTGCGGGCAGCCACCGCTTCAAGCGCCTATACATCCAGGGCGTCTCGAATTCTGGCGACTCGATGACTTCATTGCGCTACATGCGGCTCCAGGCGCTGCTGCCGTTGCTCATTCAGCGGGAGGAGCCGCGCTCGGCGCTGGTCATCGGGCTCGGCACCGGCATCACCGCCGGCGCATTGCTGCGCTATCCGACGCTCGATCAACGCGTGGTGGCGGAGTTGCTGCCGGCGGTCGCGCGCGCGGCGCCGCAGTTCAAGGGCAACGAATCGGTCGCGAACGATCCACGCGTGGAAGTGCGCCTGCGCGACGGTCGCCGCGAGTTGCTCGGCAACGACCAGCGCTACGACCTGATCACGCTGGAGCCGCCGCCCCCTTCCGCAGCGGGTGTGGTCAATCTGTATTCAAGCGACTTCTATGCGCTGGCCGCCGAACGCCTGAAACCGGGCGGCCTCTTCGCACAATGGTTGCCGCTGCCGACCCAGAACGACGAGGACACGCGCTCGCTGGTGCGCAGCTTCCTCGACGTGTTTCCGTACGCGACGTTGTGGACCACCGAGCTGCACGAGATGCTTCTGGTGGGCTCCTTCGAGCCCATCGAGCTCGACGTGCCGCGCATTGCGCAGCGCTTCAAGCAACCCGGCGTCGCATCCGCGTTGCGCGAAGTTGGCATCGCGTCGCCCGCCGCGCTGCTCGCGACGTGGGTGACCGATCGCCAGGGGCTCGAACGCTACGTGGCCGGCGCGCCGCCCGTCACCGACGACCAGCCGCGCATCGAGTACGCGCCCTGGGTGCGCCAGGGCGAGTTCGTACGCGTGTTGCCACGACTGCTGGCGCTCGCGAGCCCGCCACCTCTGCACGGCGCCGATCCGGCCTTCGAAGCCATGCTGCAGGACGAAAGAGAGCGGCTGATGCGCTTCTATCAATCAGGCATCCACGCCTATCGCGGCGAACGCGAAGAATGGGCCGAAGAGATCCAGCGCGTCATGCAAGAGGACGGTGCCAATCCCTACTACCGCTGGTTCGTCGGACCGATGGCTGGCGACGCCGAAGAAGGAACACGCAGATGAGCGCCGCCCGGCCGCCCGAAGGCGCTCGCACCGCAGTGCGAAGCGCGGAGGTTAGCTTATGAATGCCCGTGACGATGTACTGACGCTAAAGGCGAAGATGGCCGAATCGATCATCGGCCAGGAACGCATGATCGAGCGCCTGCTGCTGGGGCTGCTGGCCGACGGCCACCTGCTCGTCGAAGGCTTGCCCGGCCTCGCCAAGACGCGCGCGATCAAGAGCCTCGCGAAGCACCTGGAGGCGAAGTTCTCGCGCATCCAGTTCACGCCTGACTTATTGCCGGCCGACATCACCGGCTCCGAGATCTACTACAGCGAAGGCGGCAAGGCCGAGTTCCGCTTCCAGTCCGGGCCGCTGTTCGCCAACCTGATCCTCGCCGACGAAGTGAACCGTTCGCCGGCCAAGGTGCAGGCAGCGCTGCTGGAGGCGATGGAAGAGCGGCAGGTCACCGTCGGCGGGACCACGCACACGTTGCCGAAGCTGTTCCTTGTGATGGCGACACAGAATCCCATCGAGCAGGAAGGTACCTATCCGCTGCCCGAAGCGCAGATGGACCGCTTTCTCATGCACGTCAACGTCGGCTATCCGCAGGCAGGTGCGGAAGGGCAGATCGTGAAGCTGGCGCGCGAAGAGGAGTACGGCGCCACGGGGTCGGCCCCGGGTGCTGTCGCGGCATCTGCGCCCGTCGTGATCGCCGCCGAGACGATCTTCGCCGCGCGCGCCGAGATCCACTGCATCCAGGTCAGCGAGGCGGTGGAGAACTACATCGTCGCGCTCGTCAGCGCCACGCGCGACCCCAAGCCATTCGACGACCAACTGGCGAGCTGGATCCAGGTGGGCGTGAGCCCGCGCGGGTCTATCGGGCTCGACAAGGTCGCCCGCGCGTACGCATGGCTGCAGGGCCGCGCCTTCGTGACGCCGGAGGACGTGCAGGCGGTGGTGCACGAGGTGTTCCGCCATCGGCTGATCCTTTCGTACGAGGCGCATGCGGCGGAGGTCAGCGCCGATGCGGTGATCGACCGGCTGGTGGCCAAGGTCGCGGTGGCCTGATCCGGGAGCGAATCCCATGCGTCTGAACCTGGCCAGTCTCGCGCGCGCCGGGCTGGTCTCGCGCCGCCGGTCCGCCGCGCCGGAGCGCGCTCCCGTCGAGAACCGGCCCGGTGTGCATGTCAGCGCCGCCGACCTCGCGAAGCTCGAAGCCTCCGCGCGCGACTTCGGCCTGATGCCGCGTCAGCCGGTGCACAGCCTGCTGTCCGGCCGGCATGCGTCGAAGGTGCGCGGTCGGGGCCTGGCCTTCGAGGAGTTGCGGCCCTACGTGTTCGGCGACGACATCCGCAACATGGACTGGCGCGTCACCGCGCGCACCGGCGTCCCGCACGTGCGCGTGTACACCGAAGAGAAGGACCGCCCCGTGCTGCTGCTGGTGGACCAGCGCATGAACATGTTCTTCGGCACGCGTCGCGCGATGAAGTCGGTGGCGGCTGCCGAGGCTGCGGCGCTGCTCGCGTGGCGCATGCTGGCCGATGGCGATCGCGTCGGCGCGCTCGTGTTCGGCGACGACGGCATGACGGAACTGCAGCCCCAGCGCAGCCGCGACGCCGTGCTGCACATGCTCGGCGAGATCGCGCGGCGCAACCAGGCCCTGCGCGCCGACGCGCCGGCCCTTCGCGGCTCGGCCCAGTTGAACGAGGCGCTCCTGCATGCCGCGCATCTTGCGCATCACGACCATCTCGTCGTCGTGATCAGCGACTTCGAGGGACGTGACAAGCGAACGCGCGACCTGATGCTGGAGATCAGCGCGCACAACGATCTGCTCGCCGTGCTGGTGCACGATCCTTTTCTCAGCGAGCTGCCGCCCTCGGGCGAGTTGGTCGTGAGCAACGGCGAGCTTCAGGTGGAACTCGGCTTCGGCCGCGATCACATCCGGCGCGGCATCGCCGAATTCGTCGATGTGCAGAGCAAGGAGATGTTCGCGTGGCAACAGGGCATCGGCGTGCCCGTGCTGCCCTTGTCGGCGGGCGAGGAAACCGCGCCGCAGCTGCGGCACCTGCTCGGCCGGCTGTCGGCGCCGGCGCGGCGGGGGCGGTGATGGCTGCTCCTGCGTCCGGCCTCGAAGCGAGCGGTTCATTGGCGGGGCTCGTCGATGTCGACTTGCCGCCTGCCATATCGTGGATGCCGCAGACGCCCGCATGGGCGGTGCTCGGCGTCTTGCTGCTATGCGTGGCCCTGTGGGTCGCGTGGCGCGCGTTGCACCGGTATCGCGCCAACCGCTACCGGCGCGAGGCGCTGGCCGAGCTGAGCCTGCTCGCGCAACGCATGGGTGCCGACGATGTGCAGCGGGCGCAGGCACTGGCGGCCGTCGCCGCGCTGCTCAAGCGCACCGCGCTGGCCGCATGGCCGCGCGAGACCGTGGCGGCATCGAGCGGCGAGGTCTGGGGGCGCTTCCTCGAACTGCATGCAGGCACGGGGAAGAATGCGGCGCCGTCGCTCGGCCGCCTCGTGAACGACATCGAATACCGCGGCACCGCCGCGCTGGGCAGTCTGTCGAGCGCCGAAGCGCAGGCGCTCGTGCAGGCCTGCAGGGATTGGATCGCAGGCCACCATGTATCAGCTTGAGTATCCCTGGCTGCTTGCGCTGCTGCCCTTGCCGGTGCTGGTGTGGTGGCTGCTCGCGCCATACCGTGAATCCAGCCCCTCGGTGCGCCTGCCCTTCTTCCATGAGGTGGCGAGCGCGGCAGGCCTGCAGCCGGCGGCGGGTGCGGTCGTGCCGCGTCGCAACTGGCTGCAATGGGCGCTGGCGCCGCTCGCGTGGGCGCTGGTCGTCCTCGCATTGGCGCGCCCTCAGTTTGTGGAGCCGCCGATCGAGAAGGTGCAGCCGGCGCGCGATCTGCTGCTCGCGCTCGATCTTTCCCAGTCGATGGAGACGCGCGACTTCAAGCGGCCCGACGGCGCCATGGATACGCGCGTGCATGCCGTCCAGTCAGTCGTTCGCGACTTCGTCGAGCGTCGCAAGGGCGATCGAATCGGCCTGATCGTCTTCGGCGATGCGCCCTACCCGCTGGCGCCGTTCACGATGGACCACGAACTCGTGCGCGCATTGATCGAGGATGTCATTCCGGGCATGGCGGGCCCGCGCACCGCGCTCGGCGACGCACTGGGCCTTGCCATCAAGATGTTCGACGAGAGCAAGGCCCCGCAGAAGGTGCTGATCGTGCTCACCGACGGCAACGACACGGCCAGCAAGATGCCGCCCGCACGCGCTGCCGACATCGCCAAGGACCGCGGCGTGGTCGTGCACACCGTCGGCATCGGCGACCCGGCCGCCACGGGGGAGGAAAAGGTCGACCTGGACGTACTGCGATCGATTGCGGCGGCCACCGGCGGCACCTTCCACTTTGGCGGCGACCAGGCGCAGCTTCAGGAGATCTACGCCACGCTCGACAGGATCACGCCGCAGAACCAGAAGACGCTGTCATGGCGGCCGAGGAATGAGCTCTTCATGTGGCCGCTCGGCCTCGCGGTATCGCTCGTGCTCCTGTACCACTTCCTCATGGCGGCGTACACCGCGTTACGGCGCGGCGGGCGATGGATGCGCGAAAGACGGGCTGCGCCGGAAGGAAGCGCCTGATGGAAGACTTCCTCACCCAGTTCCATTTCCTGCGCCCTTGGTGGCTCTTGGCGCTTCTGCCCGCCGCCTTGTTGCTGCTGGCGTTCAGCTGGCGCGACGACGTTCGACGGCGCTGGCAAGGGACCATCGCGCCGCACCTGCTCGACGCGCTGGTGGTGGAGCAGTCTCGCGGTTGGCGTCTGCAGCCGCTGCACCTGACTGTGGCGATGCTCGCGCTCGGCGCGGTCGCGCTCGCCGGGCCGACCTGGCGACGGGAACTGCCGCCATTTCTCGAAGACAAGGCGCCGCTCGCGGTGGCCATCGACCTTGGCCGCACCATGGACGCGATCGACGTGAGCCCGACACGGCTGGAGCGCGCCAAGCTCAAGCTGAAGGCGCTGCTCGAACGGCGGGAGGGTGCGCGCACTGCTCTCTATGCCTATGCGGGATCGACGCACCTCGTGCTTCCGTTGACCGAAGACACCAAGCTGCTGGGGACCTTCGTCGATGCCTTGCAGACCCGCATCATGCCGACGCAGGGCAAGGACACGGCGCTGGCGCTCAAGACCATCGCCGCCGCGCTCGACAAGGAAGACACGCCCGGCACCGTCCTGTTCATGACCGACGGCGTGGAGCCCTCCGCCATCGCCGCCTTCAAGGCGCAGGTCGATAGCGACGGTGCGCTACCGGTGGTGCTGGGCATCGGCACCGCACAAGGCGGGCCGGTCCGCGACGAGCAGGGCTTCGTCGAAGATGCCGGCGGGCAGCGCCTGTTCGCACGTCTCGACGTCACGGCGCTCGACCGCCTCAAGCGCGAGGCCGATGTTCCGCTGGCCACCGTGACGCCCGACAGCGACGACGATATCCGCTGGGTGCAACGGCATGTTCAGTCGCATCTCGCACAAAAGCAGGCGGAAACGCATGCGCGCTGGAAAGACGAAGGCTGGTGGCTGTGCATTCCGATTGCGCTGCTGAGTGCGCTCTGGTTCCGCAAGGGTTGGACCATCCGCTGGGCCGCTGCGCTTCTGCTTGCGCTGGGGCTGGCCGGGCCGCAGCGAGAGACCTGGGCCGCAGAACCAGCGGCGCCCGCAACCCAGACTCAGACTGAGACGATGGGACGGCGCTTCGTCGACCTGTGGCTCACGCGCGACCAGCAGGGCCGCGTGGCCTTCCAGCGCGGCAACTATGCCGAAGCCGCGGCGCTGTTCGACGATCCGATGTGGCGCGGCATCGCGCTCTATCGCGCCGGGCGCTACGACGATGCAGTGCAGAGCTTCGCGCGCATCGATTCCCCGGAGAGCGACTTCAACCAGGGCAACGCGCTCGCGCAGCAGGGACGGTTCGTGGAGGCTGCGCAACGCTACGAGCAAGCCTTGAAGCGTCGCCCGAAATGGTCCGCCGCAGAAGCCAACCTCGCACTGGTGCGAAAGCTGATTCCGCCGGACGACAAAGACCAGGATCAAGACCAGGAACTGCAACCGAACAAGGGCGACAAGATCCAGTTCGACAAGAAGGGCGGCGAGGGCCAGATGCAGACGATGGTGTCGACCGAGCAATCGGCCGAGATGTGGATGCGCGCCATCCAGACCAGCCCGACCGACCTGCTGGCGCGCGAATTCGAACTGCAGAACGACAGGCGCGCGGCCCCGGCTACGCGGCAAGGCAAATGACGAACGCGCGACGCTGGCTGCTGCCATGTCTCGTCCTGCTGGTGTGCGTGTCGGCGACGCTCGCGCGGGCCGCTTCGCCGTTGGCCCGTGTTCATGTGCTGGGCAAGCAGCCGGCGCTGGTCAACCAGCAGGTCCGCATCGAGGTCGAGATCCTCACACCGAACTACTTCACTTCCGCGCCGCCGTTTCCGGATATCCAGATCCCCGGGGCGATCGTCACGATGCCCGACGAGACCGGGCAGAACGCCGTCGAACAGATCGACGGCCAGACGTACGCGGGCATCCTCAAGACTTACGTCTTCACGGCCCAGCAGTCCGGCGACTTCACACTGCCGCCGCTGGTCGTGAAGTTCACCTACGGCGGCGACGACGGCAAGCCGCGGCAAGGCGAAGTCACGCTGCCGCCGACGCAGATCAGCGTCAGGGCGGCAGAAGGCACGGCCGCGGCTGGCGGCATTCAGGCACCGGTGGCGCGGCTCAGCATCACCCAGAGCTTCGATCGTCCGGTGGAGGGCAAGGACGCCCAACTGGAGGCTGGCGATGCGCTGGTGCGCACGCTCGACACCTTCGCCGAAATGACCCAGGCCATGATGATCCCGCCGCCGAAGATCGAGGCGCCGTCGAACGTCCGGGCGTTCACGGCCGATCCGAAGCTCGACGATGTCACCAGGGACCGCGCCGGCCTTGTCGGCGGACACCGGATCGACCGGGTGACCTACGTCTTCGAGAAGCCCGGCACCTACAAGCTCCCCGCCATCGACATCGACTGGTTCGACGCGAACACGAACAGGCAGGAGAAGGCCGAAGCGCCCGCCGTCACGATCGTGGTCACCGCACGGCGCCACGGCGAAGGCATCGCGCCCGAGGCCGAGGCGGCGTTGGCGGTGGGGGAAAAGTCGACGGACTTCTGGCGCCATGTCGCCTGGGGGAAATGGATCGGCGTCGCGCTCGTGCTGGTGGTGCTTGCCCTCGCAGCAAGCTGGCTCGCATCGCGCCTTCCCGGATGGAAGCGCGCATGGCGGCAGCGCCTGGAAGCGAAGGCGGCGAGCGAGCCGGCGCATTTCGAAGCCGTGGTCGCCGCCTGCCGCAAGAACGATCCCGAGGCGACCTATGCGGCATTGATGACGTGGTCGCGCAGGCATATCGGCAGCGGCGCAGCGGCGTGGAGCGCGCGGATGGGTGATGACGACCTTGCGCGCAGCCTCGGCGCCCTCGAGGCCCGGCTGTTCGGGGGCGCGGTGCCGGGGGACGGCGTGCCATGGCAATCTGAATCGCTCCTGAGTGCACTCCAGCGCGTGCGCACGAAATGGCTGGCGCCGCGCAAGAGCCGCGACCCCGAGCATCGCGCGCTCCCTGCGCTCAATCCGGGCGACGAGCACGCCTGAACGCGCAAGCGCTCAGCGTTGGTTCAACTGCGCATCCGGCAGATAGGCCGCGCCACCCCAGTTCGCCTGCAGCAGGACCCCGCGATCCGTCATGTCGTACATCGTGATGTAGGGGTTGAAGGAGGTCGAGAGGTCGGCCGACGTCGCGGCGCTCGTCCCCAGCTTGACAGTGGCGTCGGCCGACGCCGAGACATCGGCGCCCGCGGTGCGGAACTGGTCCATCACGGCCTTGTTCTTGAAGATCATCACCTGCCGGAAGCTCTTGTAGCCGAGGCCGGGACCGGTTCCCGCTCGCGCCGCCACCATGTAGGTCGGCGTCTGCGTGGCGTTGTCGACGAGCACGCCACGGCCGCGCGCCCCGATCACCAGCAAGACGTTGAGCTGCGACGAATCGAAGACGGCGTAGCCGGCTGCCTTTTTCAGTTCGTCTCGCGCCTGCGGCTTCTCCGCAAACAGGTCCGACAGTGTCTTGTCGCGCATCGCCAAGATTTCCGACCGGCGCTTTTGCGCTTCCTCGGGTGGAAGCGGCGCGGCGCTTTCCTGCGCGGTCCCCGATGTGGAGGACGTCGTCGTCGGGGAGCTGCTGCAGGCGGCCAGCAGCAAGGCGAGCAGCGCTGCTGCGCTCGAAGGCCGGGCAATGGGAATCATCGGGACATCTCCTCCGGTGGGAACCACGTGCAAGCCCGCGCAGTCTCGTCGATGCGCCCAGGCAGCGCAATGGCCCCATGGTGCAATCCTCCCGACGTTTTCCGGCGCCGCACGCCTACATCGGCGCGCGCCGGTGCAAACTAGGGTGCCAGCCTGGAGATTCGCCATGCCCGCATCCAAGAAAGCTCCCGCGCCGCGCGTCCTGTGGAAGGGCGCGATCAGTTTCGGCCTCGTCCACATTCCCGTGGCGCTCTATTCGGCCACCGTCGATCACGGCATCGACTTCGACTGGCTCGACAAGCGCACCATGGATCCCGTCGGCTACAAGCGCATCAACAAGAAGACCGGCCGGGAGATCCCGCGTGAGCAGATCGTGAAGGGCGTCAAGGTCGAAAAAGGGGAGTACGTGGTGCTGAGCGACAAGGAGATCGCGGCGGCCTATCCGAAGACGACGCAGACCATCGAGATCGAGCGCTTCGTGCCGGCGGACGGCATTCCCTTCGTGTACCTGGAGCGACCCTATTACGTCGCGCCGATCAATCGCGGCGGCAAGGTCTACGCCCTGCTGCGCGAAACGCTGAAGCGGGCCGGCCGCATCGGCGTGGCGCGCGTCGTGATCCAGACCAGGCAGCATCTGGCCGTGCTCGTGCCGACCGGACCGGGCATGGTGCTGAACCTGCTGCGGTGGGGCGCTGACATCCGGCCATGGAAAGACCTGCCCCTGCCTTCCGAAAGCGCGAAGCAGGTGGGCCTCACCGAGCGTGAACTCAAGATGGCGAAGCAGCTCGTCGATGACATGAGTTCAGAGTGGGACCCGGACGACTTCCACGATTCCTTCAAGGACGAGATCATGAAGCTCGTGGATGAGAAGGCCGAAGCAGGCGAGGGCAAGGAAGTGACGCAACCCGAGCCTGAAGAGACCGCTGAGGGAAAGGGCGGCGCCCGGATCCTCGACCTCACCGAGTTGCTCCAGCGCAGTCTGCGCAAGGGCGAGAGCAAGCCCGCGAAGGCCACCGCAAAGCGCGCGCCGCGCAAGCGGGCACCCGCCGCCAAGTCGGCGTCGCGCCGCAAGACGGCCTGAGGCTGCGCGACCGTGGCCCGGCAGACCGAACGCGAAGCGCTGGCGCCCTACCACCGCAAGCGCGATTTCAAGAAGACGCCGGAACCGCAGGCGGGCGGCAAGGCGGGCAACGGGGCGCTGTCCTTCGTCGTGCAGAAGCACCACGCGAGCCGCCTGCACTACGACTTCCGGCTGGAGCTCGACGGCACGCTCAAGAGCTGGGCCGTGCCGAAAGGGCCGTGCCTCGATCCGACCGTCAAGCGCATGGCGGTGCACGTCGAAGACCATCCGATCTCGTACGCCAGCTTCGAAGGCACCATTCCGCCGAAGCAGTACGGCGCCGGCACGGTGATCGTCTGGGACCGCGGCGAGTGGGCGGCGCTCGGCGATGCGCGCAAGTCGTTGGCCGAGGGAAAGCTCAAGTTCGAACTGCGCGGCAAGAAGTTGCGAGGGCACTGGACGCTGGTGCGCATGCGCGGCAACGGTGAGAAGCAGGAACCCTGGTTGCTGATCAAGGAGCGCGACGGCGAGGCGCGCAAGCTGACGGACTACGACGTGGTGGAGGCCGAACCCGACAGCGTGATCACCGGTCGAGGGGTCGACAGCCCGCCGCCGGTCACCTACGAGCGGAAGCCGGAAGCCGCCGCGAAGAAGACGAAGACCGCAAGGACGCCCGCACGCAAAACCGCCGCTGAACCGCCGGCAGGTTTGCCCGGCCGCAAGGCAGCATTGCCTGCGATGCTCGCCCCTGAACTCGCGACCTTGGCTTCGGCAGCGCCGGCCAATCCGGACGACTGGCTGTACGAACTCAAGTTCGACGGCTACCGCATCCTGGCCCGCATCGACGGCGACAAGGTCCAGTGCATCACACGCAATGGCAACGACTGGACATCGAAACTGCCTGCGCTGGCCAAGGCATTCGCCAAGCTCCCGACGCGCTCGGCATGGCTCGACGGCGAGATCGTGGTCGACGACGAGCGCGGTGCGCCGGACTTCCAGGCACTTCAGAACGCCTTCGACAGCGGCTCGACCTCGTCGATCGTCTGCTGGCTCTTCGATGCGCCCTTTCTCGACGGGCGCGATCTCCGGCGTGTTCCGCTGGAGGAGCGTCGTGCGTTGCTGGCCCGGTTGCTGGGGGAAAAGCCTCCCGCTTCGCTGCGTTTCAGCGACGCCTTCGATGCTGCGCCGCGCGATCTGCTCGCTTCGTCAGCGCGGATCGGCTTCGAGGGCATCATCGGCAAGCGCAAGGGATCGGACTATGTGTCACGCCGGTCGCCGGACTGGATCAAGCTCAAGAACCAGCGGCGGCAGGAGTTCGTCATCGGCGGCTACACCGCACCCAAGGGATCGCGATCCGGCTTCGGCTCTTTGCTGCTGGGCGTCTTCGACGACAAGGGCGCGCTTCAGTATTGCGGCAACGTCGGAACGGGTTTCGACGAAGGCCGGTTGGCCGACATCAAGGCGAAGCTCGACGAGGTGCACGCGGCAGAGTGTCCCTTCGAGACCCGGCCTGCGGGCGTCAAGGCGCAATGGGTGAAGCCGGTTCTGGTGTGCGAGGTGTCCTTCGGCGAATGGACGCAGGACGGGCGCATTCGCCATTCCGCCTTCCAGGGTCTTCGCACCGACAAGCCGGCCGCGAAGATCCGGCGCGAGACAGCGCTGGTGCCGATGCCGATGGCGGCGGACACGGAACGCAAAGGAGCCTCGAAACCCATGGCACAGCGCATCACCCACGCCGACCGCGTGATCGACAAGGAGAGCGGCATCACCAAGGGCGAGCTTGTCGCCTATTACGCCGAGGTCGCCGAACTCATCCTGCCGCACCTCAAGGCCCGGCCGGTGGCGCTGGTGCGTGCGCCCGACGGCGTGGGCGGTGAACTGTTCTTCCAGAAGCACATGAAGAACAGCGAACTGCCCGGTGTGAAACTGCTCGATCCGGCTTTCGATCCGGGCCACGATCCGTTGCTGCAGATCGACACCGAGCATGGCCTCCTGTCGGCGGCGCAGATGAACGTGATCGAGTTCCACACCTGGAACGCGACGTCGAACAACATCGGCAAGCCCGACCGGATGACCTTCGACCTCGACCCCGGCGAAGGTGTCGGATGGCCGCGCATCCAGGAAGCCGCGCTGCTGGTGCAGACCCTGCTCGACGAACTGGGCCTGCCGGCGTTCCTCAAGACCAGCGGCGGCAAGGGCCTGCACGTGGTGGTGCCGCTGCGCCGAAGCTACGACTGGGATGCCGTCAAAGGCTTCTCGCAGGCCGTCGTTCAGCATCTGGCCGGCACCATTCCGGACCGCTTCGTTGCCAAGAGCGGGCCGCGCAATCGCGTGGGCAAGGTCTTCGTCGATTACCTGCGCAACGGCTTCGGCGCGACCACGGCGTGCGCCTGGTCGGCACGTTCGCGTCCGGGGCTGGGTGTGTCGGTGCCGGTCGCATGGGACGAACTGTCCGGGCTGGAAAGCGCTTCGCAGTGGACGGTGAAGAACATTGGCCGCCGCCTCCCGGCCGGCAATTCTCCGTGGGCCCACTACGAGAAGAGCCGGACCGCCCTGGGCGCGGCGATGAAGCGGCTGGGCTACGCGCCCGGCTGAGCGGTTCCGCCTCGCCGCTGCGTTGCAGAAATGCAACTTTCTCTCATCACTCTTGAGGATATCGGCGCGCATTTTCGTGTGACAAGTTGTTGCAGAACCTACGATCTGTTGGTCAGGTGATCGTCAGTCTGACGCACCGGCGCCACAACAACACACGAAAGAGCAATTGACGATGAGGGCACCTTTTGCCGTCGCCAGCGCGACGATCTTGATCTTGAGTCTTGCCGCTTGCGGCGGCGGTAGCAGCGGTGGCAGTACCGGTTTTTCGCTTCAGGCGCCGGGCGGCTCGGCCACCGGAAACACCCAGGCGACAGGAAACGCGCAGACCACGCCGGAGGTGCCTGCTGCCGACCCCCGCAACGGCACCTACCAAGTGTTCAGTGGTGCCGGCGCGGAGTTCAAGTTCAAGGTCGACTTCGACCTCAAGCAGTACGCCCTTCTCGACAGCACAGGCGCCACGATTCGTTCAGGCACGTTGGTGGCCGACCCTGACACGGCCGGCACGTACGTCATGGTCGACGTGGTTACCAAGCTGGCGACCTCCAACAACGCGCGTTTTCGCGTCTCGGCGGATGCGCTCGTCGGCGCTGCGCCTTTGCCTCTCCCGTTCGCCAACAACGCCAACATCAGCGAGGCACTTCCGTTCGTCGCCACGCGTTCGCTGGTGACCGACAAGACCCAGCTCGACGGGCTGTACAACCGCCTGGACCTGACGCTGACGGCCGGATCGGGAAATTCGCTCCCTCAACTCAGCTCGCGCCTGCATGAAGTGAAGATTTCGGGCCAGGGCACCGGCCTCGACCAGTGCAACGAAACCAGCACCTTGTCGAATCTCGCCAACTGCACAGGGAGCGGGAAGACGCTGGTCCACTACACCGCCTCTGCCACCGCAGATGCAGGAGGACACTGGACCTTCACGAACGACGCCGATGCGAACGACAAGCTCGTCTTCGCGGTGGCCCGCATCGCCGGAGAGAACGTGCTGCTCGAATCCGGCGCGGATGCGCTCACGCCAGCGAATCACGTCTTCCGCGTCGGCGTGCCGAGCGCCACGTCATGGCCGACTTCGACTGCGTACGGCGGCAGCGAAATGGGCGACTGGAGCAAGTACAGCATCGGCCCGACGTCGATCGACGTGGCCAGCAAGGCGCTCGACGGCAGCAGCAGCAGCGAGAGCTACCCCCTCTCCGATCCCTCCACCACGGAACCCCAGGGGTGGAAGAAGGCGAGCGTGACGGTGGGCCAGGCGACGGGAATTGCCTTTGCGATGCAAGGCAAGGGTCTTTACGTCCTCATGGGCAGTCCCAGCATCCACAACGGCTACCTGCACGTCGGCCTGACCCACTGACAAGGCTCATGCAAACGCCGGCTGCGGCAGCACCTCATCCGTCGTCACTTCGAAGCGCTCCAGCGTGCTGGTACCGAACACCATCGTGATCGGCACATCGGCGGCGTCTCGGCCGCGTGCGATCACGATGCGGCCGATGCGCGGGACGTTGTGACGCGCGTCGAAGGTGTGCCAGCGATCGCCGAGGTAGACCTCGAACCACGCGCTGAAGTCCATCGGCGAGGGATTCGGCGCCACGCCGATGTCCCCGAGGTAGCCCGTCACGTAACGTGCCGGGATGTTCATGCAGCGGCACAGCGTGATCGCCAGGTGCGTGAAGTCGCGGCACACGCCGACGCGCTCGCGATAGGCCTCCAGCGCCGTGCGCGTGGCCCGCGCGCTCTGGTAGTCGAAACGTAGGTGCCGATGCACGAAGTCGCAGATCGCCTGCACGCGCTGCCATCCGTTCGGCACGCCGCCGAACAGGCTCCACGCGAGCTGCAGCAGTTCGCTGTCGACTTCGCAATAGCGGCTCGGTAGCAGGAACTGGAGCATCGCCGTCGGGAGATCGGCGGGTGCATGCTCGACGGCACCTCTTGTCACCGGATCCGGCAAGCCTGTGTCGAAGACCACCGCTTCACTCTGCAGGCGCACCTTGCTCACCCCGAGCGGTATCGCCACGCGGGCGCAGTGGTTACCGAAGGCATCGGCGTAGAAGTCGGTGCGCAACGGCGGGGAAATCGTCATGCTTTCCCCGGGCTGGATGTCCTGCATGCGCGAGGGATGCACGCGCAGCATGTAAATCAGCGCGGTGGGTGGGGTGATGCCCAGTTCGATGTCGAAACCGATTTTGATGAGCATGATTCGCTGACGTTGAGGGAGGTGGATGGGGGATCAAGCACGTTCGGTGCCCGGTCATGACGCGGTCCATCCTATTCCTCTCGCGTCAACGCGGATGACGAGACGATGGCGCGAAGCCGCGTAGGCCGACGCCAGTGGGGTCATTCGTCGGCGCGGTCCTACCGTCGACGACTGGCCGCTCCCACACGTCGCGGCGCGCGGTCACTACGGCGCGCGGCATCGGCCGCACCTAAGCTTTCCTCTCCTGTCCTGTCACCACCCGACAGCTACTCCGAACCCCGAAGGAACCTCCCGATGACGCACCAGAACAAGGCCGCCGCCCGGCGCCCCAAGCAGAGCGACGGCAATGGCGCCAAGCAGGAGCAACTGGAAGCCTTCACCGTCGACAGCGTCGCCCAACTCACCACGAACCAGGGCGTGCAGATTCCGGACAACCACAACTCGCTGCGCGGCGGCGTGCGCGGGCCGACGCTGCTCGAAGACTTCATCCTGCGCGAGAAGATCACGCACTTCGATCACGAACGCATTCCCGAGCGTGCGGTCCACGCCAGGGGCTCCGCGGCGCACGGCTATTTCGAGGTCTACAAGTCGATGTCGCAATTCACCTGCGCCGACTTCCTGCAGGACCCCGCCGTGAAAACGCCCGTTTTCGTGCGCTTCTCGACCGTTGCAGGCTCACGAGGATCCGCCGATACGGTGCGCGACGTGCGGGGCTTCGCCGTCAAGTTCTATACGCGGCAGGGCAACTACGACCTCGTCGGCAACAACATCCCGGTGTTCTTCATCCAGGATGCGATCAAGTTCCCCGACCTCGTCCACGCCGTCAAGCCCGAGCCGCACAACGAGATGCCGCAGGCCGCGAGCGCGCACGACACCTTCTGGGACTTCGCCTCGCTCATGCCCGAGTCCACGCACATGCTGATGTGGGCGATGTCGGATCGCGCGATTCCGCGCAGCCTGCGCATGATGGAGGGCTTCGGCGTGCACACCTTCCGCCTCGTCAATGCGCGCGGCGAGAGCCACTTCGTCAAGTTCCACTGGAAACCCAAGCTCGGTATCCACGGCCTGGCATGGGACGAGGCGCAGAAGATCGCGGGCAAGGATGCCGACTTCCATCGCCGCGACCTGTGGGAAGCGATCGAAAACGGCGACTTCCCCGAATGGGAGCTCGGGGTACAGATGATTCCGCAGGACAAGGAACATGCCTTCGGCTTCGACCTGCTCGATCCGACCAAGATCATTCCGGAGGAAATGGTGCCGGTGCAGCGCATCGGGCGCATGGTGCTCAACCGGAATCCGGACAACTTCTTCGCCGAGACCGAGCAGGTCGCGTTCCATCCGGGCCATGTGGTGCCGGGCATCGACTTCACGAACGACCCGCTGCTGCAGGGGCGGCTGTTCTCGTACACCGACACCCAGATCTCGCGGCTCGGCGGCGCGAACTTCCATGAACTGCCGATCAACAAGGGCGTGTGCCCCTTCCACAATTTCCAGCGCGACGGCATGCATCGCCAGACCATCGCGCGCGGCCAGGTGGCCTACGAGCCGAACTCGTTGGGCGACGGCAAGGAGTTCCGGGTCGACGGCGGCAAAGCGGGTTTCCAGTCCTTTCCCGAGGCGCTGGAGTCGCCCAAGGTGCGGCGGCGCAGCCCCTCGTTCGACGATCACTTCACGCAGGCCCGGCTCTTCTTCAACAGCCAGAGCGCGGCCGAGAAGGAGCACATCATCGCGGGCTTCCGCTTCGAGCTGTCGAAGGTCGAGGTGCCGGCGATCCGGCAGCGCATGGTCGACAACCTGGCGCACGTCGACGAGAAGCTGGCGCGGCGTGTCGCCGAGCCGCTCGGCATCAACGCGCCCGACGCGAAGGCTGCCGCGGGTCGCGCGGGATTTCGCGAGCACCGCATCACGATGCCGATCGACGAATCGCCGGCGCTTCGCATGGTCGACACCGGCGACGGTTCGGTGAAGACACGCAAGGTGGCGATCCTCGTCGCGGACGGCATCGATTCAGCCTCGCTCAAGCCCATCCGGGAAGCCATCGAGAAGGCCGGCGCGCAATGCAAGGTGGTGGGGCCGCAACTGGGCACGGTGGCGAGCCTGTCCAAGCGGCAACTCGATGTCGACGCGACCTTCGTCAACATGCCTTCGGTGATGTTCGACGCGGTGCTCGTGCCGGCCGGCGCGCAGGGTGCGGAGGCGCTGTCGCGCAACGGCGATGCAGTGCACTTCGTCCTGGAAGCCTACAAGCACTGCAAGGCCATCTGCACCGTGGGCGAGGGCGTCAAGCTGCTCGCGACGCTCGGCATCGAGCCCGATGCGAAGAATGCGCCCGCCGGGGTGGTGGTGGCAGAGACGCCGGTCACCAATCTCGGCGACACCGCGGGCGCCACCCAGATCGCGCAAGACTTCGTCGCCGCGATCGCGAAGCACCGGCACTGGGACCGCGCGAACGTGGACGCCGTGCCGGCTTAAGGCCTGTTCACACTACTTCCGGGGATCGCGTTGCCGTGCCAAGGGGCTGGATGCAAGGCGCCCGCGCGCAGCAAGGCTTTGGCCTTGCAAGCGTGGGCAACGCCGCAGACGGCCCCTTTGCACGACAACCCGAAGGGAAGGTATGCCAGGACGGGCCACTCGGCGTTGCGCTCCTTGCATGTGCCAACG